>NZ_JBICUP010000049.1:0-47368 GCF_043198215.1 Micromonospora sp. NPDC048830 | reverse complement strand
AGCCCGGCACCTGTGGGCTGCGAAGCGTCAACCACCCGGCGTGCCGCATGAGCGCCGCCAGGAATCTGCCCTCTTCAGGGGGCAGAGGAAGTCAATCGATCCGGGGCGACATGAACAACGGCAGCGCCAAGATCACCGTTGACGGAGAGTCCGAGACCGTGCAGCTGGTCAAGGGCGCGTGGCGCGGCGTCGGCGTCGGCGAGGACGAGACCAAGGGGCTCGCCACGCTGCTCGAGATCCGGCTGACCGCCTAGCCGTGCCGGCGACGCCTCGGCCGTCGCTGTGACGACGAGGCGCGTGACGATCCCGCCGCTGTCCCCGGGACCGCTGGTCCTCGGATCGGCGGCGGGATCGCCGCCGCGTGGTCCGGCCGCACCTGTCGTCACCCCGGGCCGCAACCGGAGGCACCTGGGCGCCCGGGGCGCCCCGGGGTACGGCGCGGGTAGGGTCAGCGTGGTGTCCCGCCCTCCCGTCGACATGGTGCCCGCCGGGGAGACCGCCGAGCCGCTGACCCACAACCCGTTCAACACCGTCACCGGCGGCATCTGGCGGGCGCGGCTGGGCGGCCGGCCGGCGGTGCTCAAGCTGATCACGCCGCCCGGTCGGGACGGCCCCGCGCACTGGGTCGGCGGCGCCGAGCCCGGGCACTGGAACTACTGGCGGCGCGAGGTCGAGGCGTACCGCAGCGGCCTGGCCGCCCGGGCGTACGCCGCCGCCGGGCTGGCCGCTCCCGAACTCCTGGCGGTCGACGAGCGGCCGGACGGTTCGGTCGCGCTGTGGCTGGCGGATGTGGCCGGGCGGCCGGGCACCGCCGGCGCGGCGGCCGACCTCGGCGACGTCGCGTACTGGCTGGGCGTCGGGCACGCCGCCTGGCTGGGGCGTCCGCCCGGGTACGCCTGGCTGGCCCGCGACTGGCTGCGCGACTACACGCTGACCCGGCCCGTGACCCCGCCCGCCCCCTGGGACCATCCGGTGGCGGCCGCCGCGTGGCCGGCGCCGCTGCGCGGGGCGCTGCGCGCGCTCTGGGAGCGCCGGCACCAACTGCTCGCCGCCGTCGACCGGCTGCCGCAAACCCTGTGCCACCACGACTGCTGGCCGATGAACCTGATGTTCGCCGACGCCGGCCCGGTGCTGCTGGACTGGGCCTTCGTCGGCCCCGGCCCGATCGGCGAGGACGCCGCGAACCTCGTGCTGGACACCTTCCTCGACGGCCTGGTCGACGTCGCCGGGATCGACGACGTGGCCACCGCGGTCGTCGACCGGTACGTCGACGGGCTGCGCGGGGTCGTCGACCCGGACACCGTCGTCCGTGCGGTCCGGCTCACCGGGGCGGCGAAGTACTTCTGGCTGGCCCCGCTGATGCTCGACCGGATCCGCGGCGGCACCCGGCAGAGCTACGACCCGCGCGGCGAGGCCGAGATGTTCGCCGGCCGCCGGCCCGTGCTGGAACTGCTCGCCCGCTGGACGGCCGCCTGCTTCGGCTGATCGTCTGCGCCAGCGGACGCCGGCCGGCGGTCGTCAGATGTCGATGTTGAACTTGCGCAGGACCGAGGGGGCGACCAGGCCGACGGCGGCCAGCACGGCGACCGCGGTCATGGCGGCGCGCAGCACCACCACCTCGGCCTTGCTCCCGGTACGCAGGGCGATCTTGTTCGGCAGGCCGATCATCATCCACATCCGGCGCTTGATCGGGATCGGCCACAGGATCGGCACCCCGGCCCGGGTGATCATGTCGCCGAGGATGTGCACGAAGCAGCCCACGCCCACGGCCAGCCCGATCATCGGATAGCCCCGGTCGCCGGGGAGGTTGGCGAAGGTGTACCACGCGGCGCCGGCCGAGGCCAGGGTGACGATCACCCAGCCGGCCCGTTCCGCCCAACGGTCGAACAGCCCGCGCAGCGCCAGCCCGATCATGAAGAACAGGATGCCGACCACCGCCCACTTGCCGTACGCGGCGCAGAGCGCCGTGGTGCCCCAGCCCACCAGCACCGTGAACGGGATGGTGTGGGTCAGGGTGCGGTGGCCGTTGTTGCGCTTCGGATCCTTGCTGAGTTTGGTCGCGTAGTAGACGCCGAGCGAGATCTTCTCCATCACCTCGGCGAGGAACAGGCTGAACACGCCGAAGGTGCGGGCCACCGTGGCGCCGCCCTGGTTGCGGGTCACCTTGCCGGACAGGTCGAGGTCGGGAAAGAGCGCCCCGCCGGCGCAGACCGCCGTGCCGACCGCCACCGCCAGCGGCGTCTGATGGTAGTCGGCGAACTGGTCGAGCGCCCAGGAGCCGGCCAGCCACACCGCCGCGCCGGACAGCGCATGGGACGGTCCCATCATGACGCCTCGCCCTCCCCAGGGTCTTGATCCACAAACTACGCCACTCTGGCAGAGTGGCCCGCCGAGGGCAATCACCCGGACGGTCCACTGGGGATGGCGTCACGTCCCGGAGGGGGCCGCCCGGCGGGGCGGGCGCCGGTACGGGAGGGGGATCAACGGGCGGGTGCGCCGGCCGTCAGCAGGTTCCCCTCGGGGATGGCCGGCGGGCGCCGCCCGTCGGCCGGTCGGCCGGCCCGACGTGCCCGCGCCGTGCGGTGCTCCCGGCGGGCGGCGGCGTAGCGGCTCGCGGTGTGGGCGGCGATGGTCGCCCAGCCGTACCGCTCGTCGACCATCGCCCGGGCCCGCCGCGCCATCCGCCGGGAGAGCACCTCGTCGCCGAGCAGGCGGTCGACCGCCCCGGCGAGCGCGTCCGGGTCGCCGTGCGGGAACGTCACGCCGGTGACGCCGGGCTCGACGATCTCGGCGAGGCCGCCGGTCGCGGCGACGGCCAGGGGCGCGCCGGCCGCCGCGGCCTCCAGCGCGATCATGCCGAACGGCTCGTACAGGCTGGGGATCACGGTGGCGTCGGTCGCCGCCAGCACCGCCGGGAGCTGGGTGGCGTCCAGGAAACCGGCGAACCGTACGGTGTCGGCCAGCCGCAGCCGGTGCGCCTGGTCGACCAGGTCGTTCCGGTACGGGCCGTCGCCCGCGATCACCACCCGCAGCCCGGGGTGCCGCTCGCGCAGGTACGGCACGGCGTCCACCAGGTGCTGCACGCCCTTCTCGTAGACCAGCCGGCCGGCGTACCCGACCAGGGGGCCGGTGCCGGCGAACCGGGCCCGGGTGGCGGCGACCGCCCGGGGGTGGGCGTGCCAGGCCCGGCCGTCCACCCCGTTCGGCACCACGTCCACCCGGTCGCCGGGCAGGTCGAACAGCTGGGTCACCTGGTCGCGCATGTACCCGGAGCAGGCGATGACGCGGTTGGACTCGGTGCTGAGCCAGTGCTCGACGCCGTGGATGGTGCGGTTCATCTCGTCGGGGAGCCAGCCCTGGTGTCGGCCGGCTTCGGTGGCGTGGACGGTGGTGACGAGGGGGAGGTCGAGGTGGTCGCGCAGGGTGATGGCGGTGTGGGCGACGAGCCAGTCGTGGGCGTGGATGACGTCGTAGGTGCCGGCTTCGGTGGCGCGCAGGGCGGTGCGGGTGAGGGTGTGGTTGAAGGCCATGGTCCAGGCCAGGAGGCTGCCGGTGGCGAGGGGGAAGGTGACGGGGTCTTCGGGGGCGCGCAGGATGCGGACGCCGTCGGCGTACTCCTCCAGGGGTGCGCCGGGGGCGTGGCGGGTGACGACGGTGACGTGGTGGCCGGCGGCGGCGAGGGCGACGGAGAGGGCGTGGACGTGGCGGCCGAGGCCGCCAACGAGCACCGGCGGGTACTCCCAGGACAGCATCAGGACGCGCTGGTGCCGGGCGGGTTGGATGTCGATCACGTCGGCGGCAGGTGACATGCGGCCTCCTCGGGTCGGCTCGGGCGCGCGTTGCCGCACCCGCGGGCCGGATGCCGGCGCCGCGCCCGGGTCGATTCTGCCGCCGGCCGGTCAACCAGCCGCGACGCCACCGTTGCCGGCATGTAAAGCGTTACCGGCGCCCGCGCCGCGCCCGCAGCACCTCCGCGACCGACCACGCCTGGAAGGGGCAGCCGGTCGCGGCGTGCGGAGGCTCCCCCTCCGCCGTCTCGCTGACCGAGCCCAGGCCGTGTTCGCTCAGGTGGGCGTCGACCCCGACGAGGAACCCGTCCACCGGCAGCTTCGCCCGCCGCGCCGCGTCCACCCACGGCCCGAGCAGCCAGGGCCACACGGTGCCCTGGTGGTACGCGCCGTCGCGCTCGGCCGGCCCGCCCCGGTGCCGCCCCACGTAGCCGGGCGAGTCGGGGGAGAGGCTGCGCGGGCCGAGCGGGGTGAGCAGGCCCGCGGCCACCCGGCGCAGGGTCGGCTCGTCCGGCTCCAGCGGGGCGTACGGCAGCGACCAGGCCAGCAGCTGGTTCGGCCGCAGCGAGTCGTCGTCGTGGACCGGGGCGCCGCCCAGCGGGTACGCCGGCGCGGGCGCGTCCACCACGTCGTGCAGCCAGCCGGCCGGGGCCGGGTACCGGTCGCGGAACGACGCGGCGGCCCGGGCGTGCAGCCGCCGCAGCTCCGCGGCGTCCCCGCCCACCCGCTCGGCCAGCTCGGCGAGGCCCGCCAGCCCGTTGACCCACAGGGCGTTGACCTCCACCGGCTTGCCGGTGCGCGGCGTGACCGGCACCCCGTACACCCGGGCGTCCATCCAGGTCAGCGCCGTCCCCGGGGTGCCGCCCTGGGTGATCAGGCCGTCGACGGGGTCGACCACGATGCCGTACCGGGTGCCGGCGAGGTGCGCGTCGACCACCCCGCGCAGCTCCGGCAGCAGCTCGTCGCCGAGGTCGGCGTCCCCGGTGGCGGCGACGTGCCGGGCGACCGCGTGCAGGAACCACAGCGTCGCGTCGACGGTGTTGTACTCCACCCGCCCCGTGTCGGCGGTGTTCGCCAGCATCCCCTCCGACAGCGTCGCCGCGTACGCCCGCAGCAGCTCCCGGCCCTCGTCGGCCCGGCCGGTGCAGAGGAACAGCCCCTCGTACGAGGTCATGGTGTCCCGGGACCAGGCGCCGAACCACGGGTAGCCGGCGACGACGTCCGGGCCGGTGGCGGTGCGCACCACGAACGCGTCGGCGGCCAGGGTCAGGGTCGCCTCGGTCGCGTCGGCCGGCCGGGCGGCGGCCACCACCCGGCGGTTGCGCCGCCGGGCCGCCTCGACGATCTCCGTCGCCGGCGCCGGCTCGGCGGTCAGGTCGTCGGCCCAGGCGAGGACCGACACGGTGTCGCCGGGGCGCTCCAGGGCGCCGGAGAACCGCCCGGCGTGCCAGAGGTCCTCCTCCGGGGGCAGCCCGCGGGCGGCCTCCTCGCGGTGGTGCACCCCGAGCCACCACTGCCCCGCCGGCGTCCAGCCGGGCCCGGCCAGGCGGAACGCGCCGTCGACCACCGCGCCGCCGGCCACCGGCTCGACCCGCGGCGCCGGGCCGTCCGCGCGCCGCTCCCCGTGGGCGTCGCGCCACGTGCAGGCCGCCGACAGGTCCAGCGTCACCGGGCCGCCGGACACCAGCCGGTGCACCACCGCCACGCAGGACCGGCCGTACGCCATGGCCAGCTCGCGTTCGATCACCACGTCGCCGATCCGCCACCGCCAGCGGGGCAGCCCGTCGGTCAGGTCGAAGCGTTCGAGCAGCTCGAAGCCGCGCGGGTCGACCGCCCCGGAGGACCACTCGTGCGCCCCGAGGCGTACCCGCGCCCCGGAGGGAAGGCCGACCGCCGGGTCCAGGCTGACCAGTCCCACCTTCCGGGACGCCGGCGTCGCGCCGGCGACCACCAGCAGCCCGTGGTACCGCCGGGTGCGCAGCCCGCTGACGGTGCCCATGGCGTAGCCGCCCCGGCCGTCCGGGACCAGCCACTCCCTGGCCGCCCCGGCCGACAGCTGTCCGCACACCTGCGGCCCGAACCGAATGTCGATCAACTTTCCTCCAGCGGCGGCGCGGTGTGACACGCCACGACGAGAATGGCCCGTGTGGTGAAGTACCCCGGCGGCGTCGAAGATGGGCACGTGATCACGGACGTGCCGACCCCTTCCGCGCCCGCGCCCGACGCCGAGCGGCTCCGGCTGGCCCAGGCCGACGCCGGCGAGCAGGACTGGCGGGCATGGGGTCCCTACCTCTCGGAACGGGCATGGGGGACGGTACGGGAGGACTACAGCGAACACGGTACGGCCTGGGACTATTTTCCCCACGACCACGCGCGGTCCCGAGCGTACCGGTGGAACGAGGACGGCATGGCGGGCGTCTGCGACGACCGGCAGACGTTCTGCCTCGCCCTCGCCCTGTGGAACGGGCGCGACCCGATCCTCAAGGAGCGGATGTTCGGCCTCGGCGGCGACGGCGGCAACCACGGCGAGGACGCCAAGGAGTACTGGTGGTACCTGGACTCCACGCCCACCCACTCCTGGATGCGCTGGCGCTACCACTACCCGCAGGCCGCCTTCCCGTACGACGAGCTGGTCGCCGTCAACGCGCTGCGCGGCCGGGACGACACCGAGTACGAGCTGGTCGACACCGGCGTCTTCGACGACGACCGGTACTGGGCGGTGACGGTCGACTACGCCAAGGCGTCCCCGACGGACATGTGCGTCGTCGTGACGGTGGCCAACCGGGGGGACACCGCCGAGCGGCTGCACGTGCTGCCCACGCTGTGGTTCCGCAACACCTGGGCGTGGGGGCTGCCCGGCGGGGACCGGGTGCCCCGGATCGTCGGCTCGCCCGCCGGCTCCGGCGCCGGGGCCCGGCTGCTCGGCGAACACTGGGTGCTCGGCCAGATCCTGCTGGAGGGCGACGGCGACCCGGTCCCGCTGCTGTGCGACAACGACACCAACGCCGAGCGGCTGTGGGGGCTGCCGGGCCGCTCGCCGTACCCGAAGGACGGGATCAACGACCACGTCGTGAACGGCGCCGCCACGGTCAACCCGGACCGGGAGGGCACCAAGGGCGCCCTGCACTACGTGCTCGACGTGCCGGCGGGCGGGCAGCGGCAGATCCGGCTGCGGCTGACCCGTACCGCCCCGCCGCCCGGCGGGACCACGCCCCCGCCGGCCGACCTGGGCGCCGGCTTCGACGCGGTGGTCTGGGCGCGCCGGGCCGAGGCGAACCGGTTCTTCGACGGGGTCGTCCCGGCCGCCGCCACCGCCGACGAGGCGCTCGTCGCCCGACAGGCCATCGCCGGGCTGATGTGGGGCAAGCAGTTCTACCACTTCGACGTCAAGCGGTGGCTGGAGGGCGACCCCGGCTCGGCGCCGCCGCCGGCCGGCCGCCGGCAGGGGCGCAACAGCGCCTGGTGGCACATGAACAGCTTCGACGTGATCTCCATGCCCGACCCGTGGGAGTACCCCTGGTACGCGGCCTGGGACCTGGCCTTCCACTGCGTCAGCATCGCCCGGGTCGATCCCGGCTTCGCCAAGTCGCAGCTGCTGCTCCTGCTCCGCGAGTGGTACCTGCACCCCAACGGGCAGATCCCGGCGTACGAGTGGGCGTTCGGGGACGTGAACCCGCCGGTGCACGCCTGGGCGGCGCTGAGGGTGTTCGAGATCGACGGCTCCCGCGACCACGAGTTCCTGGCCCGGGTGATGCAGAAGCTGCTGCTCAACTTCACCTGGTGGGTCAACCGCAAGGACACTGGCGGCAACAACGTCTTCGAGGGCGGCTTCCTGGGGCTGGACAACGTCGGCCCGTTCGACCGGTCGGCCGCCCTGCCGGTGGCCGGGGTCCTGGAGCAGTCCGACGGCACCGGCTGGATGGCCATGTACGCGCTGAACCTGCTCGACATCGCGATCGTGCTCGCCGAGCGGGACAGCGCCTGGGCGGACACCGCCACGAAGTTCTTCGAGCACTTCGCGTACATCGCCGCCGCCGCGTACTCGCAGGGGCTGTGGGACGACGAGGACGCCTTCTTCTACGACGTGCTGCGGCTCACCGACGGCACGATGGTGCCGCTGAAGGTGCGCTCGGTCGTCGGGCTGCTGCCGCTGGCGGCCACCACCCGGCTCACCGCCCGCACCCTGCACCGGCTGCCCGAGCTGGGCGCGCGGGTGCGCTGGTTCCTCGCCAACCGCCCCGAGTACGCCGACGTGATCGGCGCCCGCCGGATCGGCCCGGACGGCCGCCAGCAGCGGCTGCTGTCCATGGTCGGCCCCGAGCAGGTGGTCAGGCTGCTGACCCGGATGCTCGACGCCGACGAGTTCCTCTCCGACTACGGCCTGCGTACGCTCAGCCGCGCCCACCTGGACAAGCCGTTCACGGTGACCCTCGGCGGGCAGGAGTTCGGGGTCGGCTACGAGCCGGCCGAGTCGACCAGCGGCCTGTTCGGCGGCAACTCCAACTGGCGCGGCCCGATCTGGATGCCCACCAACTTCCTGCTGATCGGCGCGCTGCGCGACTACGCCGCGTTCTTCGGCGACGACCTCCAGGTCGAGTACCCGACCCGGTCGGGGGTGAAGCGCAGCCTCGACGAGATCGCCGACGACCTGTCCGCCCGGCTGATCGCGCTGTTCACCCGGGACAGCTGGGGACGGCGGCCCATCTACGGCGCCTGCCAGCTGTTCCAGACCCACCCCGACTGGCGGGACCTGATCGCCTTCCCGGAGTACTTCCACGGCGACAACGGCGCGGGGCTGGGGGCGTGGCACCAGACCGGCTGGACGGCGCTGGTCGCCGACCTGATCCTCACCCTGCGCCGCTGAGTCCCGGCGCCGAGTCCATGGCGGCGACATGGCGGTGTCCGAGCCGCGCGGATGCCCCCATGTCGGCGACACGGACTCCGGCCGAAACCGGCGTGCCGCTGGCGCCGTTGGCAGTACCGTGTCCCGGGTTACCGGGGAGGAAGCCGATGGAGCAGGTCACGGGGCGGCGCCGCGACGCCGAGGTGCTGGTGTTCGACGCCGACGACACGCTGTGGGAGAACAACGTCCTCTTCGAGCGGGTGATCGACGACTTCCTGGACTGGCTGGACCACCCGACGCTGGACCGCGCCGAGATCCGCGCGATCCTCGACGACGTCGAGCGGGCCAACGCCGTCGTCCACGGGTACGGCAGCAAGGTCTTCCTGCGCAGCCTGGGGGAGTGCCTGGAGGGGCTGCGCGAGCGGCCGGCCACCGACGCGGAGCGCCGGGAGATCGACGCGCTGGCCGAGGCGCTGGTGGCGCACCGGGTCGAGCTGATGCCCGGGGTCGCCGCGACGCTCGACGCCCTCGCCGGGCGGTACCGCCTGCTGCTGCTGACCAAGGGCGACCGGGAGGAGCAGCAGCGCAAGCTCGACGCCTGCGGCCTGCTGCACCACTTCCACGCCGCCCACGTCGTACGGGAGAAGGACGTCGACACCTACCGGTGGCTGGCCCGGGAGCACGGCTTCGATCCGGGCGTCGCGTGGATGATCGGCAACTCCCCGATGTCGGACATCCTGCCGGCCCGGGCGGCGGGGATGCGGGCGGTGTTCATCCCGAACGAGAACACCTGGGTGCTGGAGCACGACGACCTGGACCCCACCGACACCGGCGTGCTCCGGCTGGCGGCCTTCCCGGACCTGCTCGGGCACTTCTGAGGCCGGAGGTCCCGCCCGTCCCCGGTGGGTAACAGCGCCTGTGGGGCTGACCGTGTTACGGGGACATGCCGTTTTTCGGCATTGACATGAATCACCCCGCACCGGGCCCGGACGACCTTGTCCCACCTGCGCGGACGCGCCTAACCTGGGCCGGCGTTCGCGGCTCTTCGGGGTGAGCCGAAACGCACCGTGGTCCGGCGGCGGAGCACCGTGGAGCTGAGTGCAGGCGGGCCGGATCGTCGTGTCGGGCCCGGCGTGGGCGGCGTGCCACGCCCGCGCGTCCGAGGCGGCGAGTTTTTCCGCTGCCCCGCCGGACGGCTGGTGGGTCAGGGCCGGGGAGTTGCGGACCCGGCCCTGACCCGTGCCCGTACCCGGGGCGCGGGTCAGGTCAGGTCGCCCCGGACGATGGCCACCGCGACCCGGCAGAACTCCTCCATGTCCGGCTCGAAGCCGGCGGCGATGTCGGGGTGCAACCCGGCCCTCGTCTCGTCCAGCAGCCGCTGGCAGACCTGCTCGACAGGCTCGCCCGCGTAGTCGGCCCGGACCCGGTCGGTGGCCGCCCGCAGCGCCGAGGTCAGCTGATCCTCCAACGGGCCGCGCAGCTTGCGCTGCACAGGGTCGAGCCCGCTCGGGTCGAGCGTGACGTGTGGCTCCGACATCGGCACTCCTTCCTCGGCGTGCGGTACCCCACCGCGGGCGCCGGCCAAACCACGGCCGGTACGGCGGCCACCCGCACGCCGTACCGGCAGGGTGCTCGCGTCGGAGGTGCGGTGCCCCGGATGATCCTGCCGAACCGGGCGAACGGCGGCGGACGGTTCGCGCCGATACCAGCCGTTCGGGCAGGCTGGGGTGGACCGGAGGCGTGTCGACGTCGACGGCGGCGCGTCAGGCGGCCGGCCGCGGCGCGAAGGCGCAGAACTCGTTGCCCTCCGGGTCGGCCAGCACCCACCACCGGATGTCGGCGTCGGGCTCGCGCAGCAGCGTAGCCCCGGCGGCGATCAGCCGGGTCGGGTCCGGCCCGGCCAGGTCCACGTCCCAGTGCATGCGGTTCTTGACCCGCTTGCGCTCCGGCACCGGGTCGAACACCCAGCGGTCCCACGGAAAGCCCCCGGCCCCGACCAGGGCCGCCGCGCCCTCGTCGGTCGGCTCGACCCGGCCGCCGACCACGCCCGCCCACCAGGTGGCCTGGGCGACCGGGTCGGCGCTGTCCACCACCAGTCCGAACGGGCCGGGGCGGGCGCCCTCGCGTGGGGGGAAGACACAGAACTGCCGCTGGCGATCTACACGCTGTCGGCGTTCTTCAAGCAGATCCCGTGGGATCTGGAGAAGGCGGCGAAGATGGACGGCGCCACGCAGGGGCAGGCGTTCCGGCGGGTGATCGCCCCGCTGGCCGCGCCGGGGGTGTTCACCACGGCGATCCTGGTCTTCATCTTCTGCTGGAACGACTTCCTGTTCGCGATCACGCTGACCTCCACCGAGCGGGCCCGCACGGTGCCGGTGGCGCTGTCGTTCTTCACCGGCGAGTCGCAGTTCGAGGACCTTACCGGGGCGATCTGCGCCGCCGCCGTGGTGATCACCGTTCCGATCATCCTGTTCGTGCTCTTCTTCCAGCGCCGCATCGTCTCCGGCCTGACCTCCGGCGCGGTCAAGGGATAGGTGGTAACAAATGGCTGACATCGTGCTGGACAAGGTGGGCAAGCGGTTCCCGGACGGGACCGTGGCGGTGCGGGACGTCGACCTGGAGATCGCCGACGGCGAGTTCGTCATCCTGTTCGACCCGTCGACCGGGCGCAACCTGACGCTGCACGAGGGGCGGGCGTCCGGCGCGCTGGCGGACTGATACCCCGTGTCGGGGACGTGGCGGCATCGGTGGCACCCGGATACCGCCACGTCCCCGACACGGCTCAGGAGGCGGCGGCCCAGTCGACCACGGGCGGCAGGTCGAGGAACCGGGCGTAGCCCGCCAGGGCGTCCTCCGCCCGGGCCCGGGTGGACGCGTCGAGGGCGGCCAGCGGGCGCACGGACAGCTTCACCCGGGTCTTGCCGACGGACCGCTTCCAGGTGCCCACCACCCGCCCGCCCCGGACGACCGTCGGCTGGAAGACCCCGTTGCCGCCGGGGATGATGGCCTGCCTGTGCGCGGGGTCGACCATCAGCGAGCGGTCCTTGTAGCCCAGCAGGTACTCGTCGAAGCCGGGCAGGGCGAGCACGTCGTCGACCGGGGCGCGGGGCGCGTCCAGCAGGGCGGCGTCCATGACCGCCTCCACCCCGTCCACGGAGACGGTGGCCAGGGCGTCGCCGGCCACGGCGATGCCCCGCTTGGCGTCGGTGGCGGTCAGGCCCGTCCAGCCGGCGAAGTCCTGCCGGGTGGTGGGGCCGTGGCTGCGGAAGTAGCGCAGCGCCAGGATGCCGAGCGCCTCGTCGCGGTCGGGGCGGTGCGGGTCCGGCACCCACTCGTCGAGCAGGGCGAAGGTCTGCTCGGTGCCGACGTGCGGGGCGATGCAGGTGACGCCGCGCTGGGCGGCGTACCAGAGCAGGTGGTAGGCCCGCTGCCCGGCGGCGTCGACGCCGCCGGCGGTGAGCGCGGCCACGCACTCCGCGCGGGTCAGCCGCCCGCCGCCGGCCAGCGCCGCGCCGAGCACGTCGGCGGCCCGGTCGGCCTCGGCCTCGGTGAGGCCGAGCACGGCCCGCCGCCGCTCCGCCCCGGCGAGCGCGCGCACCCCGGTGACCTCCAGCATCCAGCGGGCGTCCCGGGACGGCACCAGGTGCACCGTGCCCCGCATCGGCCAGGTGCGCAGCGCCTCCCGCCGCTCCAGCGCCTCCTGCACGTCGGCCTGCGTCCACCCGGGCAGCCGCGCGCCGAGCGACCACAGCCCGCTCGCGGCGTCCTGCGCCTGCATCGCGCCGAACCACTCGACGACCCCGGCCACGCCCTCGGGACGCGCGGTGGGGTGCGGGCGCAGCAGCAGGCTGGTCATCCGCAACGCGAGCGCCTCGGCGCCGGTGAGCCGTACGGACAAGGCCGCCTCCCTCCGTGGGTCGGCGGCCAGCATAGGCGACCGGTCCGACACCCGCGGCGGAAAGCTGGCCCGGATCCTCGGTGAGGGTGAACCGACGATGGTCGTCGGGGGTGCACGGGTACGTCGATGGTGCTTCCGTCCGCGAAGCGCAGCGTGGCCGCGCACCTGCGGGCGGTCCACGACGTGGCCGTGCGGCTCACGGACGCGGTGGCGGACCGGTTCCCGCAGCTCGGGATGGATCGCTCGGCGGTGCTCTTCGGCGCCGCCACCCACGACATCGGCAAGGTGCTGCACCCCGAGGAACTGTCCGGGCCCGGATCCGCCCACGAGCACGCCGGCCACGAACTGCTGCTCAGGCGCGGTGTCGACGAGTCGCTGGCCCGTTTCGCGCGTACCCACGCCTCCTGGCACCTGGCCGGTGTCGGCGTCGACGACCTGCTGGTCAGCCTGGCCGACAAGGTCTGGAAGGGCAAGCGGGTCGCCGCCGGGAGGTGACCGCCATCAGTGCCGGTTCCCCTGATCGCGCTTCGCCGGCCCCCGTCGCCGGCGGAGCGCGATCCCCCGTGTCAGGCCGACCGGCGCGGGGCGGCGGTCCCGACCGCTGGCGCCGGCCCGTTCAGCATGCCGTGCGCCGACAGTTCAGAGCCCGTTGTGTCAGGAACTTGCGTAAATTTTGAGCCGACGCCAGTGTGCGGGCCGGGCGTTAGCGTTTCCGGGGTTCCGGGACCCGCACCGAGGCCATGCCCGCCGCGGTGGCGGCCTGGATGCCCAGGTCCGCGTCCTCGAAGACGAGGCAGGACCGCGGCGGGACGCCGAGCAGCCGGGCGGCGAGCAGGAAGGCCTCCGGGTCGGGCTTGCCCCTGGCGTAGTCGCCGGCGCAGACCAGCACGTCGAACTTGTCGAGCAGGTCGAGCGCCTTCAGCGAGGCGGTGACGGACTCGCGGGTGCTGCCGGAGACCACGGCGAACGGGACGCGCCGGTGGGCGTCCTGGATGTGCCGTAGCACCCCGGGTACGGCGGTGAGGGTCGGCAGGAGCTGCTGGTAGAGCTCCTCCCGGCGCCGGGCGACGACGTCCACCGGCATGGCCAGGCCCTGCTGTTCGTTGAGGGTGACGACGATGTCGGCCACCGGCCGACCGCCCCAGGCGTAGAACAGATCCTCCGGGAAGTCGCAGCCCCACTCGCCGAGGGCCTGGCACCAGGCGGTGTAGTGCAGGGGCATGGAGTCGGCGATGGTGCCGTCGCAGTCGAAGAGGTAGGCCTGGAAGTCACCGGGAGGCAGGGGCAGGATCACCGCAGCAGGGTACCGCCCGCCCCCGGCCGGCCACCTCGTCGTGTGACCGTCGCCGCCCTGGTCAGAGCCGGCGGGCGCACTCCGGCCGTTTGACGCCGCAAGTAACGGGTAGCGCCGGAGCTGACCCGAGCCGAGGAGAGGACGACTGATGGCTGGCCCGATCAAGGTCGCGGTGATCTACTACAGCGCGACCGGCATCACGTACCAGATGGCGCAGGCGGCGTGCGAGGCCGCCGGGGAGTCCGGCGCGGAGGTACGCCTGCGCAAGGTGCGTGAGCTGGCGCCGGACGAGGCGATCCGGTCCAACTCGGGGTGGCAGGCGCACCGCCTGGAGACGCAGAACGTCGAGGAGGCGCAGCCGGACGACCTGGCCTGGGCCGACGTGGTGATCTTCGGCTCGCCGACCCGGTACGGGATGATCGCCGCCCAGCTCAAGCAGTTCATCGACACCACCGGGCCGCTGTGGGCGCAGGGCGCGCTGGCGAACAAGGTCTACTCGGCGTTCTGTTCCATCGCGACCGCCCACGGCGGGCACGAGTCGACCCTGCTGTCGTTGTTCAACGTCTTCTACCACTGGGGCGGCGTCGTGGTGACCCCCGGCTACACGGACCCGAGCCAGTTCGTCGCCGGCAACCCGTACGGCGCCTCGCACACCAGCAACAACGGCGAGATCGCGCCGGACCACGTGGCGCTGTCCGCGACGGCGCTGACGGCGAGGCGGGCGGTGCAGATCGGCGCCGCGCTGAAGCAGGGACTGGCCGGGGGGTGACGGGGACCGGCGGCCGGGCGGGGGCTCTCGACCCGCCCGGGCCGCCGGTCGTCGCATCCCTACCCCCGCTCGGCCGTTCCATGCGCCGTCCCGGCCGGCAGCCGGCCCGGCCCGCCGCCGGGCGCGGCGTGGGGCGGCACCGACAGCAGGTGCCCGAGCAGGTCGGCGAGGACCGCCAGGCCGTCGCGGCTGAGCACCGACTCCGGGTGGAACTGCACCCCGGCGAAGCCGGGCCCGCGCAGCGCGTGCACCGCCCGGTCCGCCGGGTCGCGGGACAGCTCCACCGGCCCGTACGGGGTGGGCACCCGGTCGGCGTCGGCCAGGGCCGTGAAGGTGGAGTAGAAGCCGACCCGCCGGGTCGCGCCGAACACGGTGACGTCCCGCTGCAACCCCTGGTACGGCGCCTCCCGGCGGTGCAGCGGCAGGCCGAGGAGCCCGCAGAGCAGCTGGTGGCCGAGGCAGACGGCCAGCGTGGGCCGGCCGCCGGCCAGCCGCTCGGCGAGCAGTTCGCGCAGCGCGGCCATCTTCGGCTGGTCCACCGCCCGGGGGTCGCCCGGGCCGGGGCCGGCCACCGTCAGGTCGTACTGTCCGGCGTCGGGGGCGGGCGCGTGCCACGGGGTCACCTCGACGGTGAGCCCGAGGGCACGCAGTTGGTGGGCGAGCATGCCCGTGAACGTGTCCTCCCCGTCCACGACGAGCGCGCGGCGGCCGGCCAGCCCGGGCAGGACGGCCGTCCTCGGGGTCCGCTGGTCCAGCCAGAACCGGGCCAGGGGCGCGTTGCGGGCGGCCAGCGCGGCCCGTACCTCGGGGTCGTCGGCCAGCCGCGGGGCGGGCTCCGGGCCGGGGGCGGGGGCGTCGGGGTGCAGGCCGAGGGCGGCCAGCACGGCGGCGGCCTTGGCGTGGGTCTCGGCCACCTCGCCCTCGGGCGTGGAGTGGCGCACCAGGGTGGCGCCGACGGAGACGCGCAGCTCGCCGGTGGGGGAGAGCTCGGCGGTGCGGATCAGGATCGGCGCGTCCAGCGTCTGCCGGCCGGCGTCGTCGCGGCCGAGCAGGGCCAGCACCCCGGCGTAGTAGCGCCGGCCGGTCGCCTCGTGCCGGGCGATGACGCGGCAGGCGTTCTCGATGGGGCTGCCGGTGACCGTGGGGGCGAACATGGTCTCGCGGAGCACGTCCCGCACGTCGAGGGAGCCGCGCCCGGCCAGCAGGTACTCGGTGTGGGCCAGGTGCGCCATCTCCTTGAGGTACGGGCCGACGACCTGCCCGCCGTGCTCGGCGACGGTGGCCATCATCTTCAGCTCCTCGTCGAGCACCATGTACAGCTCCTCGACCTCCTTGGGGTCGGCGAGGAAGCGCAGCAGGGCGTCGCGGTCGGCGTTGCCGCCGTGGCGGAAGGTGCCGCTGATCGGGTTCATCATGGCGAGGCCGTCGTCGACGCTGACGTGCCGCTCCGGGCTGGCCCCGACGAGGGTCCGCTGCCCGGTGTGCACCACGAACGTCCAGTACGCGCCGCGTTCGCCGGTCAGCAGGCGGCGCAGCGCGGACAGGGCCGCGACCAGCGGCCGGCCCTGCACGGTGGCGCGCATGGTGCGGTGGATGACGAAGTTGGCGCCCTCGCCCCGGCCGATCTCCTCGGCGAGCACGCGGGCCACGGTGTCGGCGTACTCGGCGTCGCCGGTGTCGAACCCCGCGCCGGTGGTGACGACCGGGGTGGTCGGCAGGGCCGCGAGGGCGTCGGTCAGCGGGATCCGGGCGTGCCCGGTGATCTCCAGGCACTCCAGCGGGGTGCCGTCGTCGATGCAGGCGAATCCGCGTTCGGTGACCTGCCGGTAGGGCACCAGCGCCAGCGTGCGCGGCCCGGGCGGCCCGTCGGGCAGCGGGACGTCGGCGAGCCGGTCGACCGCGCGTACGGTGCCGGTGAACAGGTCGAGGTGGTCGGCGCCCTCGCGGCGTACGAGCGCGAACGGGCCGGGGTCGACGCCTTCGCCGGCGGCGGCGAGCAGGTCGTGCGGGCTGGTCATCGGGTCTCCTGGTGGCTGGGCGGCGCCCGTCGGGGGCGGCCCGGGGACCGGGGAGGACCGGCGACCGCCTCGTCGGGCGGCCGCGTGGGAAGCTACGCGCGGGGGTGGGCCGCCGGGTCGGCGGGCCACCAGCTGGACAGGTGCGCGGGCATGTCGCCAGCCTACGCGCCGGGACCACACCCCGGGCACCCGATCCCGCCGTACGGGACCGGTGCCGCCGTCCCGCGCGCCGCGGCGGACGCCGGGCCGGTTCCGCGCCCGACGGGTACGGTGATCGACGATGGACATCCTCGCGCTGGACCTGGGCACCTCCTCGGTGCGGGGCCTGGTGCTGGACGCGGACGCGGTGCCGCGTCCCGGCGCCCTGGCCCGCCGTAAGGTGCGCCTGAACGTGGCCGGCCGCGCCGCCACCGTCGACGGCCCCACCTACCTGGGCCACCTCGTGGAGTGCCTGGACGAGCTGGCCGCCGGTGGGCACCTGCGCGACGTGGGGCTGGTCGCCACGTCCGGCCAGTGGCACTCGTTGCTGGCGCTGGACGGGGCCGGCGAGCCGATGGGGCCGGTGCTCACCTGGCTGGACACCCGCTCCGAGCCGCCGGCCGGCGTGACCGGCCCGGCCGACGAGGCGGCCTACCACCAGCGCACCGGCACCTGGTGGCACCGGGCCTACTGGTCGGTGCGGATGCCGTGGCTGCGGGAGCGGACGGCGACCCCGCCGGCCCGGTTCGTCGGCCTGGTGGAGTACGTGCTCGGCACGCTGCTGGAGGAGGCGCCGATGTCGGTGTCCCAGGCCTCGGGCACGGGCCTGCTCGACCTGTCCGCGCTGAGCTGGGACGCCGAGGCGTGCGCGCTGGCCGGCGCCCGACCGGGGGAACTGCCGGAGCTGGCCCCGGCCGGCTGGCGCGGCCGGCTGCGGCGGGAGCACGCCCGGCGTTGGCCGCACCTGGCGGGCGCGGCGTGGGCGGCCCCGGTGGGCGACGGCGCGGCGTCGAACGTCGGGTCGGGGTGCGTCGACCCGGGCCGGGCGGCGGTCACGGTGGGCACGTCGGCAGCCGTCCGGCTGGTGCAGCCGGCGCCGGCCGGGCAGGGGCTGCCGCCGCTGCCGGAGGGGCTGTGGCGGTACCGGGTCGACCACGACCACGTGCTGACCGGGACGGCGTACTCCTCCGGGGGGAACCTGTTCGCCTGGGCGCGGCGCGAGCTGCGGCTGCCGCAGGGCGCGGAGTTGGACGCCGCGCTGGCGCGGATCCCGCCGGGCGGCGGCGTGGCGGCCGACCCGAGGTTCGGCGGCGACCGGGCGCCGGGTCTGGCCCCGGCCGGCTCCGGGGCGTTGCGCGGTCTGGACCTCGCCACGGACGCGGTGGCGATCGTGGCCGGCCTGATGGCCGGGGTCTGCCGGTTGATCGCCGCCGACCTCGGCGAGCTGGAGTCCATCGTGGACGGCCCGGTGGAGGTGGTGCTCGGCGGGGGCGCGATGGCGGCCTCGGCCTGGTGGCGGGAGTCCTTCGCGGCTAGCCTGGCACCGCGGCCGGTGCGCTACCAGCCCGACCCGGAGATCGGCGCGGCGGGCGCGGCGCGGGTCGCATTGGGGCGGCTGGACGCCCCCGTGCGGCTCGTCCACATCGTACGGACGGATGAGGGACCCTCACCGACCCCGTCAGGTCCGCGCGTCCTGCGTCCCCTTCCTGAGCATCCACTCAGTTAGGGACGTTGACACCGCCGGCCGGGCTGGTTGGATGGACCCGCTGTCCGGTTACGGCGAACGCGAGGGGACCTAGGAGGCAGGTTTGGGCGCAGGTCCCGACCCGGCGCGGGGCGGGCTGTCGAACCATGCCCGACGCCGGTTCGACGTACGCGTCGTGCCGCACCGCCGCCGCTCGCCACTGCGGCTGCAGGACTGGCGGATGGGGACCAAGCTCACCGCGGTGCTGGTCATCCCGACGGCGGCGTTCCTGGTGCTGGCCGGGGTGCAGACCCAGGGCCTGGTGGGGCAGACCACGGCGTTGAGCCAGTTCGCCCGGCAGGTCGGCATCGGCCCGGAGATCGCCGCCGCGGTGCACCAGCTCCAGCAGGAGCGCGACCGTACCGCCGGCGAGCTGGCCGAGCTGCGGCGGGCCGGCGGCCGCGCCGACCGGGACGCGGCGATCACGGCGCTGCGGCCGTTGCAGCTGGCCAGCGACCAGGCCGTGCAGGAGCTCCGGCGCGCGGCCGAGCCGCTGGCCGACACCTCCGCCGCGTGGCGGGTGGCGTACTCGGAGGCGCTGGAGGCGTACGACCAGATCATCTACATCCGGCCGACGGTGCCGCCGGCGGTGCTGTCCAGCGACACCATCCTCGGCAACTACCACCGGACGGTCGACGCGCTGCTGACCCTGCTCGCCCAGCCGTCGGCGGGTGAGGGCCAGCGCGCGCTCAACGACGCGGTGCTGCGCTACGTCCACCTCGCCCGGGTCAAGGAGCTGTCCTCCCGGGTACGCGCCGAGCTGTACGCCGCCGCCCGCGCCGGCCGGTACGGGGTGGAGGACCACGTCGAGCTGACCGACCTGCGCGCCCAGCAGCTCACCGCCCTCGGCGCGTTCCGGGCCGCGGCCACGGCCGAGCAGATCCGCCGGTACGAGAGCACGGCGGCGGACCCGGCGTTCGTGGGGGCCGTGGAGCTGGAGGAGCAGAGCCTGCCCAGCGGCGGCGCGGAGCCGGCGGTGCTGCCCGCGCCGCAGTGGTGGGCGGCCAGCGAGCAGCGGCAGGAACTGCTCCGTCAGCTCGAACAGGCAGTGGTGACCGCCGCGGTGGCCCGGGCCGACGCGGCCAGCACGGGGCAGCTGCGGGCGACCCTGGCGTTGGCGGGCGGGGCGGTGGCCGTCCTGCTGGTCGCCGTGCTGATCTCGGTGCTGATCGGGCGGTCCATCGCCCGTTCCCTGAAGCTGCTGCGCGGCCAGGCGCTGCGCATCGCGCAGATCGAGCTGCCGGACGCGTTGGACCAGCTCCGTCAGGTCAGCGGCGGGGTGTCCGACATCGAGGTGCCGCCCGCGGTGATCCGCTCGCTGGACGAGATCGGCGAGCTGGCGGAGGCGTTCGTGGCGGTGCACCGCAGCGCCGTCGGCGTCGCGGTGGAGCAGGCGACCATGCGCCGCAACGTCAACGCGATGTTCGTCAACCTCGCCCGGCGCAGCCAGGTGCTGGTGGAGCGGCAGTTGGAGCTGCTCGACGAGCTGGAGCGCGAGGAGAACGACCCGGAGCAGCTGGAGAACCTGTTCAAGCTCGACCACCTGGCCGCGCGGATGCGGCGCAACGACGAGAGCCTGCTGGTGCTCGCCGGCACCGAGTCGACCCGGCGGTGGAACCGGCCGGTGGCGCTCGGCGCGGTACTGCTGGCCGCCGCCGCCGAGACCGAGCAGTACCAGCGGGTACGCCACGAGCCGGCGGCGGACCTGCACGTCGTGGGGCACGTCGTCGGTGACCTGGTGCACCTGTTCGCCGAGCTGCTGGAGAACGCCACCGCGTTCTCCCGGCCGGACACCGTGGTGACGGTGACGGCCCGGCCGCACACCCCGGGCGCGCTGGTGGAGATCAGCGACGCGGGGCTGGGCATGAGCCCGGCGGCGTTGACCGAGGCGAACGAGGTGCTCGCCACCCCGCCGGCCGCCGACGTCGCGGCGTCGGAGCGGATGGGCCTGTTCGTGGTCAGCCACCTGGCCGCCCGGCACGCCGTGCGGGTGCGTCTGCACCCCGGCCAGGAGGGCCTGGTGGCGCGGGTCGTGATCCCGGATGCGCTGCTCACCCCCGCCCCGCCCGCCGGGCTGTACTCGCCGCCGCCCCGGCGGATGCTGACCGCCGCGCTGGCCGGGCCGGCCGGGACCCCCGCGTCGGCGGACACGGCGGAGCTTCCGGTGGCGGGCCGCCGTCCGGACCCTCCGGTCGCGCCCCGGCCGCCCCGTCCGGTGCCGGTGCGGGCGGAGGACGTGCTCGCCCCGGCGGCGTGCCCGGAGGCACGCGCGGGCGGCGGCTGGTGGACGCGGAAGGGCCCGGCGCCGGCGGCGAAACCCGTCCCGGCGCCGCCGGCCGCGCCGATCACCGGCGGGACCAACGCCCGCGGGCTGCCCGTGCGGGTGCCGATGGCTCAACTGGCCGCGATGACGGGATCGACGCGCCCGCAGCAGCGGCGGCACGACCCGGACCCGGAGGCCGTGGGCGGCATGCTGTCGCGGCTGTACAGCGGGGTACGACGGGCCGAGGCCGAGGAGACCACCGAGATCGTCCTGCCGCCGGGCGGCGGGCGCAGCGAAGGAGGACAACAATGATGGCCCTGAGCCAGGAGGCGCGGGACCTCAGCTGGCTGGTCAGCGGGTTCGCCGAGCGGGTGCCCGGGGTGGCGCACGCGATCGTGGTGTCGTCCGACGGGCTGCTGGTGGCCATCTCGGACCACCTGCCCCGCGACCAGGCCGACAAGCTGGCCGCCGTGACCGCGGGGCTGATGAGCATCACCGCCGGGGCGGCGCAGATGTTCGACGACGACGTCGTCAAGCAGACCGTGGTGGAGATGGGCCGGGGGTACTTCCTGGTCATGCAGATCCGCGACGGCTCGATCCTGGCCACCCTGGCCGCGGGGGACGCCGACATCGGCGTGGTCGGCTACGAGATGGCCCGGCTGGCCAAGCAGGCCGGCGAGATGCTCACGCCCGCGCTGCGGGCGGAGCTGCAGCAGGCACTGCCGCGCTGAGGCCGCCCCGGGCGGGCGCGGAGACGCCGTGCCCGCCCGGCGCCGGCCCCCGGGGTAACCGGTCGGCGGGGGACCGATCCCCATGGTCGAGCCGGGACCGGCCGGCCGGCCCACCTGGCGGACCGGCCGGCCCGATCCACCGCCCGAAGCTGAACTTGCCGCGAAAAAGCCGTGAAAAAAGTGACCGCCGGGGGATCACACCACGGTCTTCGACGGAGTAACGTACGTCACCGGAGAGGCCGCTCCCCCCGTGGCGGCCTCTCCCTTTCTTCTCCCGCCCCGCTCGCCTCCGCCGCCCCGGCGTCCTCGTCGGCGGCCGGGCCGGACGCGGTGACCGGGTGCCGCAGCCCCGGATGCCCGGCCGGCAGCGACCGGCGGATCACCAGCCAGCTCAGCGCCAACGCCGCCGCCACCAGCGGCCAGGTCAGCGCGACCCGCGCCACCACCAGCGCCAGCACCTGCCCGCCGAGGTACAGCGGCACGAACACCGCCACCCGCAGCACGTACGTGCCGGCCCACACCCAGCTGCCGCGCGCGTACGCCCGCAGCAGCGCGGGGTCGCGCCGCCACCGCCCCCGCTGAGCCAGCGCCATGCCCACCAGCACCCCGAGCAGCGGCCACCGCACGACGACGCTGACGGCCCAGGCCAGTGCGCTGGCGACATTGGACAGCACCTGGATCAGGAAGAAGTCGCTCGCCCGTCCGGTGCGCAACGCGATCAGCGCGGCCACGCACACCGCCAGCAGTCCGATGAGCACCGACCGGGGCCGGTCGCCACGCCGTAGCCGCCAGCCCGCCACCGCGGTGCCGGCCACCACGGCGGCGGCGACCCCGCCGAGCAGCGACCGGTCGGTGAGCAGCCAGCCCAGCGCGAACGCCACCGGCGGGAGGGTCGCGTCCACCGCCCCGCGCCGCCCGCCCAGCAGGTCCGCGAGGGACTCCGGCCGGCCGGCTGGCTGCGGGGACGCCGTCGTCTGATCGGGCTCGGGCATGGCGGTCACGGCATCTCCTCCAGGGTCCGTCCCAACGTATCGCCGGCCGCCGGTGGGCCGGCGGGCGACGTCCCCGGCGTGCCGTTACGGTGTGCGGGTGCGGGAGACGGCGAGGGGTTGGACGGCGGTCTGGTTGGTCGTGCTGGCCCTCGCCCAGACAGCCGCACTCGGGGTGCTGTGGCGCTTCGCCCTGCACACCGAACTCGGCCAGTGGCTCGACACGGTCGCGCTGACCGGCAACCGGATCGGCCGGGACCACATCGACGGGCCCGTGGACCGGCTCCTCAACGCGATGTCGGCGGTGTCGCTGCTGGCGGCGACGGCCGTGATCGGCTTCATCGCGCTGATGCGGCGCCGGGTCGCGCTGGCCCTCACGGCCACCCTGCTGATCGGTGGCGCGAACGTGACCACGCAACTGCTCAAGTACGTCCTGGTCCGCCCGGACTTCGGCATCGACCCGGAGCGGGCCGCGGCGGGCAACAGCCTGCCCAGCGGGCACACGGCCGTGGCGGCGTCGGTGGCGCTGGCGCTGATCCTCGTGCTCCCGCGCAAGGTGCGCGCCGTCGGCGCGTTCCTCGGCGCCGGGTACGCGGCGACCGCCGGGGTGGCCACCCTCTCCGCCGGCTGGCACCGGCCCAGCGACGCGGTCGCGGCGTTCCTGGTCGTCGGCGTCTGGGCGGCGCTGGCCGGGCTGCTGCTGCTGGTCACCCAGCGGGAACGGGCACAGGTGGAAGCTGCCGACGCGCACCGGATCGCCGCCGTCGTGCTCGGCGTCGGCGGCGCGCTGGCCGTGGCCGCGTCGGTGCTCGCCCTCTGGTGGCTGGTCGACCTGCCCCGGGTGGACCCGCACGAGCTGGGCCGGCGGCCCCTGTTCGTCGGGTACGCCGGCAGCGCCGCCGGCATCGCCGGAACGGTCGGCGTGGTGGCCGCGCTGGTGCTCGGCGTCGTCCACCGGCTGGTGCCCCGCCACAAGGGCTGACCGGCCGCGACCCCGCCGGCCCCGCCGGCCCGGCCGGCCCGGCGTCGCGCCGGCCGCGACCCCGCCGGCCTGGCGCCGCCGGGGTCCCCGGTCGCCGCCCGGTCAGGTGCGGACGTAGGTGCCCACCATGTTGCCGCTGGCGATCTCCCGGTCCACCAGCGCGCGGTGCACGTCGCCGGCGTCGGGCGCGTCCGGCAACTCCAGCGGCCGTTCGAGGGCGTACAGGCGGAAGAAGTAGCGGTGCGGGTCGTCGCCGCGCGGCGGGTGCGGCCCGCCCCAGCCGGGCGCCCCGAACCCGTTCGGCCACTCCCGCCCGCCCGTGGGCACCTGGCCCTCGGCGACCCCGCCCGAGTCCGGGCTGATCCCGGTGACCAGCCAGTGCAGGAACGGCTCCCGGCCGGCGTCGCGGTCCTCGACGAACAGCACCAGCTCCCGCGTCCCGTCGGGGACGTCGGCCCACTCCAGTGGCGGCGAGACGTTTTCGCCCTCGCGGGCGAAACGATCCGGCAGGCGGTCGTGGTCGTTGAACGCGACACTGCGCATCATGATGCCGGCCATCTCCGGGCCTCCTCTCCGTCGTCGCTCCGGGCGCGTACCCGCCCCGGCCGGCACGAAACGACGACGGCCGGCGTGCGAGGCTACGGCAGGAGATCTCGGGGGAGGGGCGATGGACACGGTGCGGGCGGCGTTCCGGGACGAGTGCGCGCGGCTCGGCGCCGTCCTGGGCGGGCTCGGCGCCGCCGACCTGGACGGGCCGACCGGGTGCCCGCCGTGGCGCGTACGGGAGTTGATCGCCCACGTGTCCACCGGCGCCGGCCGGCTCGCCGGCATGCTGGCCGCGCTGGCCCCGCCCCGGGCGGAGGTGGACGCCGCCGGGTACTTCGGCGCGGCGAAGTTCACCCCGCAGGTCGACCGGGCGCGCATCGACAGCGCCCGCCGGGAGGCCCGCGAGCTGCCCGACCCGGCGGCCGTCGCGGCCGAGTTCGACCGGGCCTGGCGGACGGCCGACGCCGCGGTTGCCCGGCAGGGCCCCGAGAGTTCCTGGCCACCCGGGTGGTGGAGGTCGGCGTGCACGGCCTGGACCTGGCCGCCGCCCTCGGGCGCGAGCGCCCTGCTGGCGGTCCCCCTGTAGTTCCAGCGAGAAACCAACGCTCAGGCCGCCGTTTCAACAAGGCGCACGGCCGGAAGGTGCCCGCGAACCTGCGATTCGTGGTGGACAGCCTCGACAGGGAGTGCCGCTCATTGGCGAACGTATTCATCCACTGTGTAACGATGCCGACTGGTAGGTCGCCTAGTCTCATGACGCGACGATCTTGTCGCAGGCCCGGCACCGGCTCCGCCGGACGCCGCGGCATCACGGGGTTACCACCGAAAGGGGACCGCACGTGCGATTCCGCACAGTGATCGGCTCAGTCCTGGCATCGACGATGGCCGCAGCAGCCGGCCTCATCGCCGCCACCGCACCCGCCGCCGCCAGGGACACCGCCACCCTGATCCAGATCCAGGGCGTAACCGGCGTCGTCGACACGGCCGCAGCCGGCGGCCGGGTCTTCGTCTCCGCGAACGACCGCATCCTGGTCGCCGACGCCCACGGCACACTCACCGGTAGCGTCACCGGCCTGGCAAACCCGACTGGCCTGGCCGTCACGCCCGACGGCAGCCGGGTCTACGCGGCGCTGTCCGGCTCGAACGAGATCGCCGAGATCGACGCGGCCAGCCTCGCCGTCGTCCGACGGATCAACCTGGCCGGGTACCCGTCCCCGGTGAACCTGTCCCTCGACGGCGACCAGCTCTGGGTGGGCTACGGAATCAAGAACAACTTTGTCGGCGGCGTTCTCGGCCTCGACCTGTCCATCGCCGCGCCCACGCCCGTCCAGGTCGCCACCCGGATGTACGGCGCGCCCTTGGTCGCCGGCGCGGGCAACACGGTCTTCACCGCCGAGGCGGGGATCAACCCCGCCACCCCCCGGGTGTACGACGTCAGCACCACCCCGGCGACGCTGCGGGGCGTCATCGACGGCGCCGACAACGGCCTGTCCAACCTGACCGACCTCACCATCACGCCCGACGGCACCCAGGCCATCTCGGTCTTCGCCACATCCGGCTTCGACGTCTGGGATACCACGACCCTGACCAAGGTCCGCAGCTACGGCTCGAAGGCCGACTACCCGGGCGCACCGGGCGCGGTCGCGCTCAGCGCGAACGGCGCACACGTCGCCACCGCCTTCTACGGCACGATGTACGGCCCCTACGCCAGGGTGTACGACGCCGCCACGGGGACGAGGACCCTGCAGGCCCAGATGAGCCACAAGGGCGACCTCGTCACCGGCAGCCTCTCGGTGCTGGGCGACGACGTCTACGCCCTGATCAACGACTGGCCGTACAACCGGTTCTACCTGTGGCGCGTGGAGGGCGCCCTCCTGCGGGCGTCCACGCTGAGCCTGTCGGCCACCACTGCGGCGACCGCGCTGGACCCGTTCACCATGACCGGCCGGCTCGCCTTCCCCGACGGTTCGGCGCCGGGCGCACAGCCGATCGAGATCACCCGCACGCTACCCGACGGCACCGCCGCCACCCTGCCCGGCGTGACCACCGCCGGGGACGGCACCTTCACCGTCACCGACACCCCGCCGGCCGGCGGGAGCGTCAGCTACACCGCCATCTGGGACGGCAACCCCGCCTTCCGCTGGTCGCAGACCACGACCACGGTCGACGTGGCCCAGCACCCCACTTCGCTGATCGTGACCGGCCCGACGACGGGAAACGCCAAGAAGCCGCTCACGCTCACCGGTCAGATGAGTACCGCCGGCAACGTGCCCACGCCGGTGTCCGGGTCGATCGTGGTGTACCGGGTCTACACCAACGAGAATGGTTCTGTCGGGGCCGATCTGCCGCTGATGCCGCTCGCCGCTGACGGCTCGTTCACCATCACCGACACGCCCCCGGTGGGCGGCCAGTACACGTACCACATCCGCTTCGACGGCGACGACACCTACGCGTACGCCTACACCAGGCACGACGTCACGATCCGAGGCGCGGGCGCCTGAGCGGCGCGCCTCGGCGGCGACGGCGGTGCCCGTCCGGTCGCGTACCGGGCGGGCACCGCCGGCCGCGCAGTGGCCCGTGGAGAGCCAGGGGACGGACCATCCTGCGGTGGCCGCCCGCGCCACCGCGCTCCGGGCCGTGCTCAGATCACCCGGTCGTTGCCCCCGTCCACGGTGATCTGCGCGCCCGTGGTGGCCGCGAAGGTCTCCCCGCACAGCGTGGCGGCCAGGTCGCCGACCCGGGCGCTGGTGATCTCCGTACGGAGCAGGTTCCGCCGCTTGTACTCCGCCACGGTCAGCCCGTAGTGCCGGGCCCGGGCCTCGAGGATCTCCGTGCTCCACAGCCCGGTGTCGAAGACCGCGTCGGGGTGCAGCACGTTGACCCGGATGCCGTCGGCCGCCCACTCCATGGCCGCCACCCGGGCCACCTGCGTCACCGCCGCCTTCGAGGCCGAGTAGGCGACCGCGCCGGGCCCCGGGGCCAGGGCGTTGCGCGAGGCGACCACGACCACCCGGCCACCCCGGGGCGCGAGCGCCAGCAGCGGATGAGTCCGGGAGAACAGGTACGCCACCGACTCGGCGTTCACCGCCATCGTGCGTTGCCAGTCGGCCGGATCCAGCCCGGCGATCTCCCGGCTGGCCGGGAAGATCCCGGCGGCCGCGACGACGACGTCCACGCCGCCGAACCGGTCCACCGCCGCGTCCAGGGCGGCGTCGACGGCCGCGGCGTCGGTGACGTCGACGGTCAGGCCGAGCCGGGCCGGCCCGTCCGACCCGCCGACCGACGGGTCCCGGTCCAGGGCCACCACGCAGGCCCCCCGGGCCAGCAGCGCCTCGGCGCAGGCCCGGCCGATGCCCGAGGCCGCCCCGGTCACCACCGCCACCTCGCCGGCGAACTCCGGCGCCGGGCCGCCCCGGCGCAGCTTCGCCTGCTCCAGCTCCCAGTACTCGAGGTCGAAGATGTCGTGGGCCGGCAGCGCCTGGTAGCCGCCGGCCGCCTCGGCCGCGGAGATCACGTCGACGGTGTGCCGGTAGATGTCCCGGGCCATCAGCGCCTCGGCCGCCCGGCGGCCGGCGGTGAGCATCCCCAGCTCCGGATCGAGGATCACCCGGGGCGCGGGGTCGAGCACGGTCAGCGCCGTGCGGGCCCGGGCGCGGTGCTGCTCGACGTAGCGGCGGTAGTCGTCGGCGTACCCGGTCACGTCGGTGCCGATCAGCGGGACCCGCTTGGTGCGCAGCACGTGGTCCGGGGTGAGCGGGCCGCGGGTGGCGACCGCCGCCAGGTCGGGCCGGTCGAGGAACGCCCGCACGGCCAGGTCCTCGTACCGGCTGAGCACCATCGGGGCGCCCGCCGCGGTCGACACCTCGCGGCGCAGCCGGGCCAGCCGCACCCGGTCGACCGGGCGGGGCGCGGCCGGCGCGACCCGGGGCCGCGGCAGGGCCATCCGTTCCTCGGCCAGGCCGACCAGCTCGATGTGCCGGCGGTACGCCTCCTCGGCGTCCGCGCCGAACGTGAACAGCCCGTGGTTGAGCAGCACCACGCCGACCGTGCCGGCGTGGGCGCGCGCCGGGTACAGCTGCGCGCAGAGCCGGGCCAGGTCGAAACCGGGCATCACGTACGGGACCACGACGACGCTGTCGCCGTAGACCTCCTCGACCAGCCGCTCACCCTTGGGCTGGTTGGTCAGGGCGAGCAGCGCGTCGGCGTGGCTGTGCAGCACGGCCGGGTGCGGCAGCAGCGCGTGCAGCAGCGTCTCGACGCTCGGGTCCGGCGCGGTCGCGTCGAGGCGGGCGCAGCGCAGCTCGTTCATCATGTCGCTGTCGCCGAGCCGCTCCAGCCGCAGCAGCGCCCGCAACCGGTCCAGCCGCAGCGCGGTGAAGCCGGACGCGGTCATGGTCGCCAGGTCGGAGCCGCTGCCCTTGACGTGCAGCACCTCCACCGGCTCCCCGGTCAGGTCGGTGACCGTCGTCTTGACCGAGGTGTTCCCCCCGCCGTGCAGCACCAGGTCGGTGTCGGCGCCGAGGAGCCGGGACGCGTACACGAGCTGCGCGACCGGGTCGGAGGCGTCCGGGGCGTCGGCGGCGGACCAGCGGTTGAGCATCGGGGGCGGCTCCTCGGGGGGCGGGTCAGGCGGGGTCGTCGGGGCGGCCACCGGCGGCCGGCAGGATCACCCGACGCTCGGTGACGATGGCGGTGACCAGGTCCGCCGGGGTCACGTCGAAGGCGTAGTTGAGCGTACCGGTGCCCTTCGGCGCCAGCGCCGCCGCACCGAGGGCGGTGATCTCCTCGGGGGCGCGTACCTCGATGTGGACGTCCCGGCCGGACGGGGTGGCCAGGTCGACGGTCGACTCCGGGGCGGCGACCACCATCGGCACCCCGGCGCGCGCCGCCGCCAGCGCCAGCGGGTACGTGCCCACCTTGTTGATCACGTCACCGTTGGCGGTGATCCGGTCCGCGCCGACCACGACCGCGTGGACCAGGCCCTGGGCCAGCACCGACGCGGCGGCCGAGTCCACCACCAGCGTGTGCGGGGCGCCGATCTGGGCCAGCTCCCACACGGTCAGCCGCGCGCCCTGCAGCAGCGGCCGGGTCTCCGAGGCGTACACGTGGGTCAGCGCCCCGTGCTCCTGCAGGGACCGGACCACGCCCAGCGCGGTGCCCCACTCGACGGTGGCCAGTGCCCCGGCGTTGCAGTGGGTCTGCACCGCCACCTGCGGCCCCACCGTCTCGACCAGCCATCGGGCGCCCCGCTCGCTGAGCTCCCGGCAGCAGCGGACGTCCTCCTCCAGCACCGTCAGGGCCTCGGCCAGGGCCGCCTCCGCGCCGTCGGCCTCGAGCCGGGCGCGCACCCGGTCGACGCCCCAGGCGAGGTTCACCGCGGTCGGTCGGGCGGCCCGGATCGCGTCGAGCGCCCGGTGCAGCTCCGCCGGGTCGTCCGGGTACAGCCGGGCCGCGAGGGCCACCCCGAGCGCCCCGGCGACGCCGATCGCGGGCGCGCCCCGGATCGCCAGCGACCGGATCGCGGCGATCAGCTCCTCGACGGTCCCGATCTCCAGGAACTCGACCTCGTGCGGCAGCCGGGTCTGGTCGATCGCGATGATCAGACCGTCCCGCCAGTCGACAGTTCGCATCAGCACCCCTCACTGTCCGGGCCCACAATCTACGGGGGCGACCCGCTCCGGATCAACGTGTCGCGGCGCCCCGGGCGAAGGTGGTTCCGGCGAACCGGGACCCGGTCAGTTCCGCCCGCCGGCGGTGCCCCGCAGGTGCGCCAGGACGACCGGGTCGATCCGCCCGGACACCAGGCGTTCCTCCAGGTTCTCCACCCCGGCCCAGGAGGCCGGCGCGTCGTCCAGCCCGGCCGCGCCGACGGGGTGCCCGGCGCGGGCCAGCAGCCCGGCGACCTAGGAGCACCACGGCGGCCGCCACGGACGACAGCAGCGCCGGCGCGCGCACCAGCGCCGGCACCAGCGCGAGCAGGCGCTCGGGCCGATGTGGCGGGCCTGGCCGACGCGGTGATCGCCGGGCTGGCCGAGGAGCGGTTCCTCATCCTGCCGCACCCGGAGGTGGCGAACTACGCCCGGCGCCGCGCGGAGGACCCGGACGGCTGGCAGGCCGGCATGCGCAAGCTCGTCCGCCGCCTTCGCTCCTGACCTCCTCCATCTCCCTGCTGCCAGCCCACTACGGGAGACCTCCCGCTCGCTTCAGGCTCTCGTTGCGTTCGTTCATCAAGGAGAGTGCGTTCGTGGCTTCGGTCAGCTCGTTCAGGGCCATGGCGAGCATCCGGCCACTCGATACCTCGAGGGCTCGCTCGCAGTCCCGACCACCTTGTGCCGCGCCAGTGGCGAACGCCGTCCAGTACGACTGGGCCTGAGCCTCGGGGACGGGGAAGTAGGCGGCGGCATCCCTCGCGATTGCCTGGAACTTCCTGCAATGCCTGATGGCCAGGGAGTTGTCGACCATCTCCGGCTTCTCGATGAGGGCGCTCAGTTCGCCCCCGGCGGTGGCGAACCGCGTTTGGAGTTCCAGGCCGCCGTACTTCTCCCACGCGTACACCTGCAGCGCTCTGGTCCGGGGAGACGGTTCCCCCTGCCGCCGCTCGGCTCCCGACTCGGCGGTCGGCGGAGAGCGGTCGACGGCGGGCGACACCAGGTCCGCCACGGTGATCACCACGACCACGACGCCCAGCACTCCCACGGCCAACCGCCTGTGCGAGAGTCCGTACCGGGAGGGCATCCGCAGGCGTGGGGCAGGCGCCGCCTGTCGGCCTGATCGAAGTCGGCGAATCACCGAGACGGCCGCGGCGGCGACGGCGGTGACGAGCACAGCCAGTACGAGCGCCGGGCCGCTGATGAGGCGGAAGCCCAGCCAGGCCGACGCGATGGGATACGGATGGCAGGACAGCCGCAGCGTGGACAACTGCGGGACACAGCCGTCCAGAGATGCCACCGCGATCGCCCCGGCGAAGCCCACCAGCACCGCGGTCTGGGCCCCGATCAGCGCGCACAGCAGCCGGTAGCGGTCCACCAGCGCCGCCGTCGTGGTCGCGGCGGCGCCGGCGCCCGCGACCACGGCGATGAGCACCCAGGCCAGGTAGGTCCAGATCAGGAGGACCCTCGACTCGGTAGTCGGAGGCGGCCACGTGTGCATGTACGCCATCGCCCCGGCGACGGCACACGTGGCAAGCGCTCCGCCGAGCAGGCCCGGGAGCAGGACCCGCCGCAGGGGTGGCAGTGCCTCGCGCTCCGGGGAACGAACCGCCCAGGCCGCGAGCGGCACCAACCAGAGGAGCGCGACCGACGCCAGGGTGAGCGGCCAGTCGGTCAACGGGACCAGCGACGGCCACACCGTGGACAACCCGGTCACGATGCCGTCCTGCTGTGCCACGTCCACGGCGGGCACCCCGCGCGTCATGTCGGCCCGCATCTCGGCCACGGAGTACGGCCAGCCCCTCACGAACGACACGCCATGCACCTGCCACCAGGCGAACCACGACGACAGCAGCACACCGCCGACCCCGGCACCCAGCAGGGTCACCGGACGGAACGTGGACCCCGGCCATGCCCTGGACCACAGCTCCGCGCACCGCGTGGTCCACCAGCCGAAGAACGCTCCGGCGCAGACGGGCAGCAGCAGAGCGGGAGGATGCGCCGGCAGCAGGGAGTCGAGCCCGACGTGATACCCGGTCAGTTCGCCGGTGGCCATCCCTATCCCCAGCCACAGCCCGGGCCGTAGTCCCGAGGGCACCGGCCGCCTGGTGAGGATGGCGTGGACCGAAGCACGCCACAGCGCGGTTCCGGCCACTCCGGCGACCAGCACCGCCGTCAGTACCCACGAGGCGTCCACCAGCCACGCCACGTCGTTAGCCGCAGCGTACAGACCCAGTTGGGAGTGGATCAGCGGGGCGACGAGACCGGTGAGGAACATCGGCAGCGCCCTCGCCACGTACAGCGTCGCGGGATCGGTCAGGGTCGCCCGACGCAGATCTCCTCTGGGGTGCGTGGCCCACAGCTCCAGGAAGGTCCTCAGCAGGCGGCGCAGCCGTCCGCTCCCGTCCCCGGCTCCCTCGGCAGCGACGGGGATGCCCGACCAACTGCGGGGGTCGGCTCCCCAGCGCACCGCCGCGAGGTCGGCGTACGTCTCCCGGCTGCGCAGCACGTCCGCGCGCGCGAGGTGGACGAGGACCACGAGGACCGCCGCTGTGGCGAACAGCTTCCCCAGAATGATTTGTGAGCCGCCCAGTGACTCCATCGTTTCGGGCTCCAGGGGCGCACGCACTCCTGTGGCGAACAAGGCCTGCCACCCCGCCAGGGTGAGGAGCAGTACGACGTACGGGAGCAGCACGGTACCGAGGAAGGCCCGCCACAGCGCCACGGTGAGGTAGGTGAGGGTGACGTCCCCGTTGCGAATGTGGGCGTACTCATGGAGCACTACCGCCCGGAAGCCCTCGGGGTCGGTGCCGCGGCCAGCGAGGAGCCCGCCACGCAGGCAGACGATCGGCCGACGGTTGCTGCCGAACACCACCGCGTCGCCCGAGGCCGCCGCCGGGTCGATGACGATGCGCGGCAGGCGGTCGAGCCCGGCCACCGCGGCCAGTTCACTCATCGTCCTCCGGATCTCGCCATCGACGTCGACCGCCTCCAGGGGGACGACCCGGCTCCGCCGCGCCTTCCAGGCAGGTATCGCCCACATCAGCGCGGCGGACACCACCACGACGAGGGCCGGCCAGACTCGCGACGGCCACCAGGGCAGCCTTGGCGATGACGAGAAACGGTCGATGCAGGCGCGGTAGGCGCCGCTGTTCTGCCGCGGGACGGGGTGGCCGATCTGGCTGGGATCTCCCCCGGCGGCCAGTTCACATCCGGCGGAACCGCCCATGGTCGGGGACGAGGTGGGGCCTGCGCCAAGGGCCAACATGATCATCGTGGCGCTGCTCACCATGATCAACACCGCGAGTACGACGAACCGCAAGGTGGTCCCGGAGACCAGGACACGCTCGTCCAACTGCTGCGGAGTGGGGCGTCCGGCTCCCGTCACCTGTCAGGCCCTCGTCCGGTTCTGGTCCGTGCCCCCGCCGCCTTCGGGCTCACCGGTGTCGCGCTGACCCGAAGGGCCCTCTGCGCCCACCACATGACGCACGGCACTCTGCACGCCCGTGCCTGCCCGGGGCCCCTGCGCCCCTGCGACGAGGCTGTCTCTGCGCCCATCTGTCCCCCCGGAGCTGCTTGCGCACCACGACATCCACCACGCCCAAGGGGAACGCCGGGCCGCGAGTGTGAGACACCGCAGGAGAGCGGCCGCCCACATTGGACTTCATACCCCTGCTTGGGCCGGGCTGTCCATGGACGGCTGGGTGTTTCCGCCTCATCCTGATTGGGCCCGGATGGCCGCCCGCGCCCTCAGCGGACGGTCAGCGGGGCCAGCGCAGCGGGCCGGGGTGCGCGGACCACAGCAGCCGGCGCCACCAGGGGCGGGCCGCGCGCAGGGCGGCCGTGTACCCGGCGGCCACGGCGGCGGCCCGCTCCGCCTGGTCGGCGGTGGTGGTGCCGGGGGCGAAGGCGAGCTGGTTCAGCAGCGCCGCCAGCTCGGCCACGTCCGGTTCCGGCGCCCCGGGGCCGGCCAGCAGGTCGCGCCGGTTCCCGGGCGGCGATGCCTCGGCGCGGGCCTCGGCCAGGGCGGCGCGGGCCCGGGCGGCGACCTCGGTGGCGGCGAGGTCCCCGCCCACCGGGCGGCCGGCCAGCCGCAGCGCGTCGGTCACCTCCCGCCAGGCCCCGGACACCCGCGAACCCGGGTCGCCGGCGAACAGCCGGGCCCGGGAGCGGGACCGCCGCAACCACGCCAGCGCCACGAACGCCGCCCCGGCCAGCAACAGCAGGCCAGCCACGCCGCCGCCCACCAGTACGGGCGTCGCCACGCCGGCCGGCTCCGCCGGTCGGGCCGGGGCGGCCACCGGCGGCGCGGACTCCGTCGGCTCCGGGGTGGGCTCGGGCGCCTCCGACGGCGGCGGCTCCTCCTGGGGCGGCCGGAAGTCCTCCTCGACGGGGCGGGGCTGCTCGTCCGGGCGGGGCAGCGGGTCGAACGGCACCCAGCCGACCCCGGAGAACAGCACCTCCGGCCAGGCGTACGCGTCCGCCGCCCGCACCGGCCCGTCCCCGGGGGAGGTGAACCCGACGACCACCCGGGTGGGCAGCCCGGTCAGCCGGCCGAGCACCGCGAACGCCGCCGCGAACTGCTCGGAGGTGCCGCGCTGGCCGCCGCCGTTGCGCGGGCCGAAGAGGAAGAACTCCAGGTTCGGGTACGCGTGGCCGCTGGGCGCGTCCGCCACCACCCGGTAGTGCTCGGCGAGGAACTGCTCGATCGCCGCCGCCCGGGCGTACGGGGCGCCGTTGTCCTCGGCGAGCTGTGCGGCGAGGCGGCGCAGCGGTTCCGGCACCCCGTCGGCCACCCGCAGCACCCGCGCCACCGCGTCCCCGGCCGGTACGTCCGCCGCGGCCAGCAGATTGTTGTCGGGCCGCTCCGCCGCCGAGGTGACCGTGTACCGCAGCCCCGGCGTCAGCCCCTCCGGCCGGATCAGCGTCCCGGTCCGCGGGTCGTACGCCACCCGGGCGCCGCTGACCTCGCGTGGGGTGGCGACGGCGGGCAGCAGCCGCCCGGTCAGGTCGGCCACGGTGATCTCCTGCCGGACCGTCTCGACCGTCGCCCCGGGCGCGGTCGGGGTCTCCGGGAGGATGCGGCCCGCGTTGCGGTACGTCGCCCCGACCCGCCAGGTCACCCCGTCGTAGTCGCTGAGCACGGCGAGCCTGATCCGCGGCGACCGGCCCGGGTCGCCCCCGCCGGCCGCCGGGTCGCCTTCCGGGCCGTCGCCGTCCGGGCCGGCCGACGGGCCGGGAGCCGGGGCGGCGCCGTCGCGTCGCGTGCTCACCTCCAGCAGCCTCTGCTGCGGGTTCAGCGCCCAACCGGAGATCCGGATCAGCGGGTTCTCGTCCAGCGACTCCACCTGCGGCGGCTCCACGTACCGGCGCGGATCCACCGGCCGGCCCTCCACCCGGCCGGCCACCGCCGGGCCGAGCAGGGCGGCCAGCCCGACGACCACGGCCACCCCGGCCGCCGTCGTGGCGGCCAGCCGTACCCGCACCGCCGCCCGCACCCCCGGCGCGAGCCCGGCGGTCGGGTCCGGGCCCGACCGCGCCGCCCGCCCGCCGGGGACGGCCAGCCCCACGGCGGCGACCGCCGCGAACGCCACCGTCGGCCAGATCGCCGGGTCCGCGTTCGGCCCGACCACGTACAGCGCCCCGGCGTACAGCAGCGCGGGCGGCAGGTAGCCCAGCAGCAACCGGCCGGCCCGCAGCCCGACCTCCGCGCCGGCCAGGCCGGCCAGCCACGCGGCGACCAGCGGCACCAGCACCGTGTCCGGGGCCGGCTCGACGGGGATCATCGCGGTCAGCAGCCGGGGGATGCCGTTGCGGGCCGCGTCCGCCGCCACCTCGACCAGCGGGGCCGTCAGCCCGGCCGCGTCCGCGGACACCCGCAGCGACCACGCCGTCCAACCGGCCAGGGCGGCCACCGACAGCGGGGCGACCAGCCACGACGGCAACCGCCGGGCCGCGACGCTGACCAGCACCGCGCCGACCCCGGCGCCGACCACCAGCCAGGCCAGCAGCCCGCCCGCGTACACCCGGCCGAGCACCACCCCGGCGAGCGCGACCAGCGTCGCGAGCGCCAGCGGCGCCACCGCCGCCCGCACCGCCCCGAGCACCCTCACCACCGGCGGACCCCGTCCCACTCGGCCGCGAACGCGGCGCCGTCGGCCGCGTCGACGACCACCATCCCGGACGCGGCGGCCGGCGTCGGATCCGCCGCCCCGAACACCCCCACCAGCAGCGACGGGTACGCCCCGCGCAGCGCGCCGACGTGCCCCAGGTCGCCCCGGCCGTCCGGCCCGGTGAGGAAGACCAGGGTGTCGCCGAGCCGCTCCCGCCGCAGCCGGCCCGTCGCGACGCGCAGCGCCTCCACCGCGTCGCCGCCGCCGAGGCGTACGGCGGCGAGCCGGTCCAGCGGCCCGGCCGCGTCCTCGACCGCCCCCGCCGGGGGCACCGCCGCCCGCCGTGCCGGGACCCACCGCCGCCGGCGTGGCGGCCCGGCCGGCGCCGGCCCGTCGCCGCCGGTGGGCCGCTCCGGCGCGACCAGCAGCAGCACCACCGGCAGGTCGGCGCGCAGCGCCGCCACGACCACCGACGCCGCCGCCTCACAGGCGGACTCGAACGACTGCGGGTCGCGGTGGGCGGCAGCCCGGTTGTCCAGCAGCACCACGACCCGCGGCAGGCTGGTGTCCACGTTCTCCCGCACCATCAGCTCGCCGACCCGGGCGCTGGTGCGCCAGTGCACCCGGCGCAACTCGTCACCGACCACGTACTCGCGCAGCGAGTCGAACGTGATCGACCCGTGCGGCACCCCGTCCACCCGGCCGTCGAGGCTGCGCCCCGCGCCCGTCGGCACCGCCGTCAGCGGATGCACCCGCGGATGCACCCACACCGGCACCGTCCCCGGGTACGCGCGGGCCAGCGCCACCAGCCCCAGCGGGTCCCGCCGCGTCACCCGCAGCGGCCCCACCCGCACCACACCCCGCCGATCGGTCGGCACGTCGTAGGCGACCGCGACGTCCCGGCCGGGGCGCAGCCGCAGCACCGGCACCGGCACCGAGCGGTCGCCGCAGCGGTCCTCGGCCAGCAGGTTCGCCGCCCGCAGCCGCCCCGTGTTACGCACCGTCAGCACCATCCGGGCCGGCTCGCCCCGGGACACCCGGTCCGGGTCGGCGTGCCGGCGCACCTCCAGCCGGGGCCGCCACAGCGCCACCAGCAGGGCGTATCCGACCGCGCCGCCGGCCGCCACCCCGAGCAGGGTCAGCTCCGGGTACGCGAACCGGAAACCGGCGCCGAGCAGCACCACGGCGGCCACGAGCAGCCCGGCGCCCCGGGCGGTGATCCCCACGTCCTTTGCGGCCAGCCGTCAGCGGGCCGGGGCGAGCTGGCCCGACGGCAGCGGCACCGGCACCGAGGCCAGCGCCTGGCGCAGCACCTCAGCAGGCGTCACCCCGCGCACCTGCGCGTCCGGGCTGAGCAGCAGCCGGTGGGCGAACACCGGCTCGGCGAGGGCCTTGAGGTCCTCCGGCATGATCCAGCCCCGCCCGTCGATCAGCGCGTACGCGCACGCCGCGCGGGTCAGCGCGATCACCCCGCGCGGGCTCACCCCGACCCGCACCTGCGGGTGGTTGCGGGTCGCCGCGGCCAGCCGCACCGCGTACGCGTACAGCGGCTCGGCGATGTGCACCCGCCGGGCCATCTGCACCATCTCCCCGACCGTGGCGGTGTCGGTGACGGCGGGCAGCGCCTCGGGGGAGCGGACCGTCGCCCCGCGCAGCACCTCGACCTCGACCGCCTCGTCCGGGTAGCCGACGGACAGCTTGACCAGGAACCGGTCCAGCTGCGCCTCCGGCAGCCGGTACGTGCCGTCCATCTCCACCGGGTTCTGCGTCGCCACCACCAGGAACGGCTGCGGCACGGGGTGGCGCACCCCGTCGACGGTGACGGTGCGTTCCTCCATCACCTCCAGCAGCGCCGACTGGGTCTTCGGCGACGCCCGGTTGATCTCGTCGGCGATGACGATGTTGGCGAACACCGGCCCCGGGTGGAACTCGAAGGCCCGGGTGGCCTGGTTGAAGATCGTCACCCCGGACACGTCCGAGGGGAGCAGGTCCGGGGTGAACTGGATGCGCCGCCACTGGCCCTTCACCGTGGCGGCGATCGCCCGCGCCAGGGTGGTCTTGCCGACCCCGGGCACGTCCTCCAGCAGGACGTGCCCCTGGGCGAACAGCGCCGTCAGCGCCAGCCGGACCACCTGCGGCTTGCCGAGCACCACCGAGTTGACGTTCTCGGCCAGCCGGGCGGCCAGGGCGGCGAAGCCCTGCACCTCCGGCTGGGTGAGCGGTTCACGGGTGTTCACGGTGGTGCTCCTAGCGTGGGTGGCGCGCGGTCAGCAGGTGGGCAGGACGTTGATGTCGTCGCCGCCCTCGAGGTTGAGCCAGGCCCACGGGATGTAGTTCCGCCCGCTGTACTCGACCTGCACCCACCAGGTGCTCTGCTTCTGGTTGTTGTAGATCCAGGAGTCGACGTTGTCGCCCCGCTTCTTGCAGTACGCCTTCAGCCGGGTGCCGGGCTCGGCCCAGCCGACCTGCTGGGCGTTGTCCTGCCGGGGCACCCGGAAGATCTCGTTGCCGTTGCGGCCGGCGACGTCGGAGTTGCAGTACATCCGCTGGTCCCCGGACGGCCCGTTGTTGCAGGTGGCGATCCCGTACAGGGCGGCGGTGCTCTGCGCCCGGGTCGCCGTGTCCTGGCCGGCCGCGTTGCGCGCCGTCACCGTGACCGTGTACGCGGTGCCCGGCGTCAGGTTCGCCACGGTGGCGCGGGCGCAGTCGGACGCGGCGATCGGCGCCCGGCCCGGCACGCCGACGGTGCACGTGGGCTTCCCGCCGCCGGCGTCCACCGTGAAGGTGACCGTGACCGAGGTGGCCGTCGCCGACGAGCCGGTGACCGTGATGCGCGGCGGCGTGACCGTCCGCGCGGTGTCGGTGGCCTCCGCGCCCGGCCCGGCCTCGTTGACCGCCCGGACCTTGACCGCGACGTTCTGCCCGTCGCCGAGACCGCCGACGGTGGCCCGGGTGTCGGTCACCTCGCTGGTCCGGCCGCCCGCCTCGACCAGGTACTTCGTCACCGGCCGGCCGTTGGGTGCCGCCGGGGACCACTGCACCGCCACGGTGCCCGGCTGGTCGGCCACGGTCGTCGCCCGCAGGCCGAGCGGCTGGCCCGGCGGGGCGAACGGCACGACCGTGTTGCTCACCGGGGAGGCCGCCGAACCGGCGCCCCGGTCGCTGACCGACACCACCGTGAACGCGTACTGGTTGCCGTACTCCAGCTCACCTGCCGGGACCACCAGCTCCGTCTTCGTCGACTCGCCCACGGGGGCGTTCGCGCCGGCCGAGGTGGCGGTCACGGCGTACTTCGCGATCGTGTTGCCCTGCCCGTCGGCGGCCGGCCACTTTACCAGGACCGTGCCGTCGGGCCGGGCCTCGGCGGTGACGCCGGCCGGCGGGTCCGGCACCTCCGCCGTCGGCGTGACCGGGTTGCTGGTACGCGCCGGCCCGTCGCCCTTGGCATTGACCGCGTGCACCGAGAACCGGTACGTCTCGCCGTTGGACAGGCCCTTGACCTCCACCGACCGCTGGTTGGCGCCCACCTCGAGGCGCTGGCCGGCGCCCTCCACCACGTACCGGATGATCTCGGCGCCGTTCGCCGCCGCGGGCCGCCAGCTCACCCGCGCCCGGGCGTCACCCGCCGACGCGGTGACGCTGCGCGGCGCGCTCGGCTTGCCCACCTTCGGCTTCTTCGGCGGAGGCGGCGGCGGGGGCGCCGGCGGCGGGTCGCCGCCGAGCACGTCGTTGGCGTACTTGTCGACGTCGCGCACCTGATGCTTGTCGTCGACCACCCGCGCGGTCGCCGAGTCCGGCGCGTTGATGAACAGGTGGTTCTCCCGCACCTCCAGCTCCAGCGGCCCCGTCCAGCCCTTCCCGCCGATCGTGTCGACGAGCTGACCACCCGAGTCGAAGGAGTAGACGGTGCCCGTGGTCTCGTCGGCGACGTAGAAGCGGTCCGCCCAGGCCACGGCCGGGCTGAGCCGGTCACCCCGGCCCGGGACGGTGAACTGCCGCTCCTCACCGCCGTCGCCGATCACCAGCACCTTCCGCTCGCCGGGCACCGTCACCGGCACCCGCGGCCCGCTGGTCCGCGCCGGCAGGGCCCCCGGCCCGGTCATCCGCAGCGGCGTGCGCAGGACCTCGCCGCGCCGCACCCGCACCAGCTCGCCGGCCGTGCGGTCCAGCACCGCGACGCCGTCGTCCAGGGTGGACACCACCAGCTCGTGGCTGGGCTCCGCGACGTCGTACGACTCGATCTTCTTCGGGCTGAGCCCACCGCCGGCCGGCGCCGCCGCCCCGGGCTCGTCCGGCAGCTCCGCCGCCGTCACGGCCGACACCGTGCCCTCGGCGGGCACGGCGATCCACAGCCGACCCTCGCCGTCGAAGGACCCGCCGGTGATGCCCGGCAGGTAGCGCACCGGCTCACCGACCGGCACCAGCGAACGCGGGTCGAGCTGCCGGACGATGCCCTGCACGGCGTCCACCACGAACGCCGCGTCCTCGTGCAGCGCCACGTTCACGCCCAACCCCGGCGTGGTCCGGGTGGTCGCGGTGATCTGGAGGGTCGCCAGGTCCAGCGAGCTGACCTGCCCGGTGTTGAGGTCACGCAGGATCAGCAGCCGGTCGGTCTGGACGACCTGCATCGGATGCCGGCGGGCGCCCGGAACCTCCACCCGCGTGTCCACCCGCGCCGTCACACCGTTGACCCGGGACATCTCGCTGCGGGCCGCGCTCCACAGCCAACTGCTGGCGTCGTAGTTGGCCACCGCGTTGTCCGCCGCGCCCAGCCCGAGGACGGTGAGCCCCATCGCGGCCAGCAGCGCGGCGACCGTGCCGATCGTGACCAGGCCGCCGCGCAGGCGGCGGGAACGGCGGCGAGGAGGCTGCGCCCCCGTACTCACGGCGTCGTCGATGGTGGCCACAACCGGCTGCCTCCCCGTGTCGTCGTGCCAGGTGACGCGCCGTGCACCGGCGACCCGCCCCGAGCCGGCTGCCATCATATGGTCCGGCCCCGACCACGGAAACCCGCGCCACCCGCTGACGCAGCCCGCCCAGGCCGGCTGCCGACATGCGCCCCGGGGTGCGCGGGCGGGCGGGGTGTCAGCTCGGCGTGCAGCCCGGACGTGCGCGGGCGGCGTGTCAGCTCGGCGTGGAGTCCAGCGTGCGCGGGTGGCAGGTCAGCTCGGCGTGGAGCCCGGCTGCCGGTCGGTGCAGACCTGGCCGGAGGTGGCGAACGTGTTGGTCGAGTAGACCGCGAGCACCGTGAAACAGTAGTCGACCCGGCTGTTCAGCCCGTTGACCGTGTAGCTCGTCTCGCCCGGGTCCACGTCGGCCAGCACGCCCAGCTTCTGCCCCGCCCGACCGCCGGCCACCATGAACGGCACCGCCCCACGGGACGGGTCGGTCCAGGTGAGTGTGATGGTGCTGCTCTCGTCGCGCAGCCGCAGGTCACCCGGAGGCGGACCGCTCACCTTCGGCGCGGCCGACGCCAGAGGCGGCGCCGACGTGGCCGGGGGCACCTCCGAGGCGCGGCCGAACACGCCGAACACCAGGACCGCGGCAACGACGGCGAGGACCACCAGGACGGCGGCCACCGCGACGACGAGCACCGTCCGCCCGCGCCGCGCCGCCTCGGGTCGCTCGTCCTCCGGGTACGCCGGCCAGGCCCGCGCCGACGCGTGTGCCTGCTCGGCCGGCCAGCCACCCTGGTCGGGCCAGCCCTGCTGCGGATGTCCCTGCGCGGTCTGCCCCTGCGTGACCTGTCCGTGCGCGGCCTGTCCCTGCGCGGCGTGTCCGTGCGCGGCCTGGGCCTGGGGCGGCTGGTTGCCCTGGTCCGGCTGCCGAGCCGCGTGGCCCCCGTCCGCGTGGCCCCCGTCCGCGTGGCCCCCGTCCGCGTGGCCCCCGTCCGGGTGGCAGTGCTGCGGGCCCGGCGGCGGGATGCGTGGCGGCTCCGGGATGTCATCCAGCCCGGCCAGGACCGGCGGGGGCGCTGCCTCAGGTCCGGCCGGGCCCGGCCCGTCGGTGCGCTCCTCGTCGTCCGCGTTCCCTTGGGGCGCGTTCGGCGTGGCGGCCAGAGGCTGCGGCGGGCCGAGGCTGCTCCACGGCGGCGCCGTCATCCCCCACGGTGGCACCGGCGATCCGCTGACGGGCGATCCGCTGATGGGCGTCGCGCTGATGGGCGTCGCGCTGATGGGCGTTGCGCTGATGGGCGTTGCGCTGACGGGTGCTCCGCTGACGGGCGTTGCGCTGACGGGTGCTCCGCTGACGGGCGTTGCGCTGACGGGTGCTCCCGTCAGGGGCGGACTACTGACGGGCGGGCCACTGACCGGTGGAGTGCTGGGCGGCGAGGCGATGAACGGGGCTCGGGGCGGCGGCACGGCCACGGGCGCCTGAGTGACCGGTGGTCCGCTCACTGGTGCTGGTGCTGGTGCTGGTGCTGGTGCTGGCGGCTGCGGACTCGCGGGCGACCCGCTGACCGGCGTGGCCGCGCTGGCCGCTGGTCCGCTGACCGGCGGAGCGCTGGTGGGCGGTCCGCTGATGGGCGGACCACTGACCGGCGGACCACTGACCGGCGGGCTGCTGACCGGCGGAGCGCTGATGGGCGGGCTGCTGACCGGCGGAGCGCTGACGGGCGGGCCGCTCACCGGCTGTCCGACCGGTGGCGTGGCCGGGGCGCCGCTGACCGGTGCCGGATCGGCCGTGGCAGTGCGCTCCGCCTCCTCCCGCAGTAGAGGATCGATCTGCCGTACCTGAATCGTTGGCTTGTCCCAGCCGGTCGCCCGCCCGGGCGCGGGCTCCGGCTGCGGGACCGGCTCGGCGGGTGCGTTGCCCTGGGCCGGGACAGCGTGCGTCGGCGCAGCCCGCGGGGTGACCGGCGGGGGCGGCGCGGGCGCCGGAGGGCTGGCCGTCGCCGTGGGCTGGGGCGCCCACGGCGAGACCGGTGCGGGTGGCGTCGGCGCGGGAGGGACCATCGCTGGCGCGGGTGAGGTCTGGGGCGGGGGCGGAGTGACTGGATCGGTCCGGGGAGCCGGCACGGCCGGAGGCCGCCCGTACGCCTGGTGCTGCCGCCCATCGTTCGGGCGTGGGGCCGGGGACGGCGGAGCCGGCACCTGCGGCGCCGGCGGAACTGCCGGGTGTGCGGGCACGCTGCCCTGGCCGGCGTGCTGCTGCTGCGGGGCGGGTGCCACCGGCTGCACCGGCGGCGCCTCCCGGTGTGGTGCCGGCGCGACCTGCGGCGGGGGCGCGGGGATACGCGGCGGCGGCGGGATGTGCGGCGCCGCCGGTGGCGGTTCGGGCAGGCGTTGGGCGGGCGCCGGGGCAGGAGGCACCGCGGGTGACGGGATGGCCGGAGCCGGGATCCGGGGCGGGGGCGGCAGCTGCTGCTGCGGCGCCGGGGCGGCAGGCCGTCGGGGCGGCGAGACGACAGCCTGTTGCGGCGGCACCGGCATCGGAGCCTGCTGTGGCGGTGCAGGGACCCGGGGCGGCGGTGGGAGGTGCGGCGCCGGAGGAGGCGGCGCGGTGGCCTGCGGGCCGGGCGCAGGGTGCGGTGGCGGCGGGGGCGCCGGCACGGCCGCCAAGGGCATCGTCGGATTTGTCGGCGCGGATGGAACAGGTTGCGGGACGGGCGCGGCGGCAGCCGACCCCTGCGCTCCGTCGCCCAGGTAGTGCCGGGCTGCCCGTACCATCGGGTGGTCCGCGCCGAACACGGCGGGCCCGGCACTGGCGACCCGAGCGAAGTGGCGGCGGGCCTCGTGCCGGTTGCCCAGCTCCTCGGAAACCGAAGCCAGATCGAACGAGAGCGTCAGCATCAGGGGGTCGCCGGGGTGCCACCGGCGTTCGCCGGCCGCGAGCGCCTCCTCCAGCACCCGCCGTGCGGAGACCGGATCGCCGGCCTCCCGGTACAGCCGGGCCAGCAGGTGAGCGCCGCCCAGCACCTCCGGGTGGTCCTCGCCGTAGCTCACTCGGAGCGGACCGAGCGCATCGGTCAGGAACCGACACGCGCCGGCGAGATCGCCCGCGGCGCGGATGGCGAGCGCGCGATGTTGGAGAGCGGCCAGGGGAGAGGGCTGAGACACGCCAGCCATGCTGCCGAAAGAGGGCGTCCCGACGCTACCCACGTCCCGATCTTGGTCGGTTCGCAGCTGCTCTGGCTCGGCGCCCAATGGTGGTGAGCTGGGCAAACAGGGCAGACGGGGGTTGAGGGAAAGGCGATGTGCATGATCCACCCCGGCCGTGTACAGTAATGCCCCGTGCGGCCCACCAGGGCGGCCGAGGGGCGATGAGGTCGCCGTCGGCCGACAGGGTAGGCTGGACGAGTAAGTCCGGGTGGCGGAATGGCAGACGCGCTAGCTTGAGGTGCTAGTGCCCGTATAGGGCGTGGGGGTTCAAGTCCCCCCTCGGACACCAGTTTTGGTGAAGCTTCACCATTTACGTGACGGGTCACCATACCTGCCGCCGCTTGTTCGTGGCGGATTTTCCGTGGAAGTCGGGTTCGCTTCGGTGCGAGCCGCGACGATGTGGACGTGAGTGCAGCTCGGCTGTCGCGGTCCGGTGGTGAACAGCTCATCGGTGCTTTGGTGCCGCCCAAGACTGTGAGGCCGGTTGTCGGGGCTCCGGTGCCGTTGCCGGTGTTGCCGCAGCTGAGCCTGCCAGCCGATCCCGACGCGGACGGTCTGATGTTGGGGATGGCTCGCCTGGATCGGTCCGGACGGCTGTCCGCCCGTGAGTTGCTCGGCGTTTTGGGTTGGCGGCCCGGGAGCCGGGTCGACATCGGTGTCGTAGCGGGCGTGCTGGTGGCCGCCACGGCGTCCACCGGTCGGCATGTTGTGCACGGCCGGGGCGAGCTGTGCCTGCCCGCCGCGGTCCGGCAGATGTGCGGCCTGCTGTCTGGTGTGCCGGTGTTGCTGGCGGCGTCGCCGTCCCAGCAGGTTCTGGTGGTCCATCCGGTCCACACGGTGGCGCGGCTGCTGACCGAACATCACACCCGCCTTGCTGCAGGCGGCGGTCATGGTTGATGCGCAGCGTATTGCGGACGCGCAGCGGTTGCTGGCCCGGCTCGGCGTGAGCATAGCGGACCTGCGGGAGGCGCAGCGGCCACGGGTGCCGACCATCGCGGAATACCTGCCCCGCGTTATCGCTGCGGCCGGTCCCGGCGCCCGCCGCACCTACGGCAGCTACTGGGACCGTATCGCGGCGCGGTGGGGGGATCGCCGGTTGGACAGCATCGCTGCGACCGACGTCGAAGCGCTGCAACGCGAGGCCGCCGAAGGCGCTCGACGGCGGCGTAACGGTCGTGGCGGCAGGCACGCCGGGGAGCATGTCATTGCCGCGCTCCGGGCGATCTACAACCGGGCGATCGCCGATGGGCTGCTGGAGGTGTCCGACAGCCCGGCTCACCGGGTGAGCAAGCCCCGACGGTTGCCCAGTACTCGACGCGCGTTGGCGCCCGAGGAGTTGGAAGAGATCAACCTGGCGGCCCGCCGCAGCGGCAATGACGTTGTCCTCGATGCCATCCTGCTGCGCCTGCACACCGAGACCGCCTGCCGGCGCGGTGGCGCACTCGCCCTACGCCTCATGGATTTCGACCGGGAACGCGGCCTGGTCCGGCTTACAGAAAAGGGCGGCGCCCTTCGCTGGCAACCCATCACTTTGGACCTGGCAGCGAGCCTTGACGATCATGCCCGATGCCGGGGTGCGGTCCTACCCACCGACGCCCTGCTGCGATTCCGCCATGGCGGTGCGCTCACCAGCCGCCGCTACGACCACCTTTGGAAGCGTATCGGCGGACGCCTGCCCTGGGTCGCCGCGCAGGGCATCTCCACCCACTGGCTGCGCCACACCACCCTGACCTGGGTGGAACGCCACTTCGGCTACGGGGTAGCCCGGGCCTACGCCGGCCACACGGACAGCACCGGCCCAGCCACCACCACCTACATCAAGGCCGACCTACACGCCGTCGCCACCGCCCTGGCCGCCATGACCGGCCAACCACACCCACTGGCCACCCTCAACGAACACCCACAAGCGAGGCCGTCACGCTCGTCATAGCTGCCGTGCAGGAGACCCGGGTTGCCGAGTCGGCCAGGGAGCACCGGCGCGGCAAAGTGATTCGGCGGGGCCAGCAAGGACAGCTGACAGTCGCTCTCGCTGGCAGTTCGAGCACGGTGACTCAGCCGGGTTCTGTGGCAGCCATCAGCTGGTCCATCTTCGCTAGCGAGGGCGATCGACTGGGAAGCCTTTTCATCGTGATGGACCTGGTCATGGCGGGCGCGGCGGAGAACCTGTGTCGGCATAGGATGAGCCTCCCCCGATCAATGGAGCTACAGGGTTATCGCATCTGGTTAAGTGCGTCGGCGAGCGAGGCGGCAACATCGGGTCGGGAGAAGTCCCAGACCATCAGCAGTCCTTGCGAGGTTGTCAGGGTGAGGCGGCCGTACAGCATGACGGGTAGTTGTCTGTTGTTCTTGAACCGACGGTCCGGTCCGCCCGCCTTGTTGGTGTATTGCCATGTCGTTCCGACGCATTGAGAGTCCGCCGGCGGCGTCTCGGACTCAATGAACCGCTGCGCGTCCATGCGAGCGTTGACGGCCGAGTACGGCAGGTCGGCGTACTGGTTGCCGTGACGGACGATGACCCGGTCCGGGAGGAAGTAGATAGACCGCTCTTTGCCGTGCAGGCTCGGGACGGCGATGTTGGTGACGAGTACGGGGGGACCGGCTAGATCCACAGAGCCAGCGCTGCGACGGATGAGTGCCGTTGCCCCCGCGTTGACCTTGCGCTGGTACGGCGTATGCAGCGCCCCCTCGGCTTCGACATGCCATACCTTTTGAACCTTGCTGACGAAGCCGTTGCTCGTGGTGAAGTGTGTGTATTTGACTGCGGGACCGTCCTCGACGCTGTAGAAGACGACGACGGACCGGCGGGCGAGGTCACGCTGGCGCAGCCACCATACGGCGGGCGCGGCTGGCGCGAGCAGGAGCAGCCCGAACGGAGCTGTCATTAACGCCAAGACCACGATGACGCCGGCAATCCACGGCCACAGCGGTCGCCGTCGAGCCGCTACCCGGATCTGATTGATCAGGTCCGACGGGTGCGCGGCCATGAGGTGTTGGACTGGGGCACCGGCCAACTCCCGCATGAAAACCTGGTCGTTGGGCGGTACGGGCGGGCTGACCCGGAGGCCGGGTGCGGGAGGAACTGGCAATTGGCTGCCGAAGTAGCTCGTACCGAGACCCGCAACGCGGATGTAGTTGCCACGGGGGCCGGCTCCGACACGGAACCCGGGGACACCGACAGAGACGCCGACTCCGGCGGGTGAAAGATTGAATCGGAAGGGGCCCGCCTTCAAGCTGGTCCGCAAGTAGAAGCTCATCGCATCCTCGTGCTGTCATGGTGGAACGCCGCAGCAACAGAGCGGCGTGTAGATGTCCACGGGTCACTCGACGGGGTATGACGAAACGAACCGGCAGCGCATGCTCGATTGATGTTACCGCGACGCCGGTTGTTCCCGGCGCCGGAGGCCGTCGCTGTCCCGGGGCCCAGGGACGGGGCTTGGACGGCCACAATCTCCATGCCTTGCCGTCGGCCGCGCCTCGCACGGCGAGGCGCGGCCGACGTATCGGTCGTCCCCACTTCATTCGTTGCCGCCCTATTGGGCTTATTCCTTCGCTTGGGTGAGGCTCTGCCCAATGCCACGTAGCCTAATTTGATCATGGGGTTGGGCTGGGTCTTTGTGGATGGTCGGCGTGGTGGCGTGACCGGCGGGTCGGGTGCTGGTGT
>NZ_JBICUP010000048.1:0-47979 GCF_043198215.1 Micromonospora sp. NPDC048830 | reverse complement strand
GGTACTCGGAAACGGGTCCGCCCGGTTCGGAGGGAGGCCGCACGGAAAAGGACCTGCTCGTTAGGCAGGCACCTCGCCGGGCGGCCCACCCTACAACACCGCTGGCCAAGTGCGCAGCGCCGAGCTGCCCTACGTAGGGTCTTTGGCGTCGAAAGCGATGAAAGGCTCGGGCTCTACAGCCCCCGACGGAACGGTGCTCTCACCTCGGTGGCGAAAAGCGAAACGCTGTCGCATGCACCGGCAGGCTCAGCTGACCATGCGTTAGTTTCGGGGCGGGGGGCTACGTCAAGCGACGTGGCCTATGACCGGGCTGCTTGGTTGCCTGAAGCCGCAGCTGACGACACGACTATCGTGACGGTGGTGATCGAGGGACGAGCGCGGCAGGTTCGGCTCAGCCGCCGCGCGCTATTGCAGGCGGTGGCTGGCAGCCTGGTGGCGCCGTTTGTTGGTGTGGATGCTGCGCTCGGGGCGGACACGGCTCACGTCGATCCTGCGCTCGTCGAGCACTTTGCGATGCTGCGGTCCGTTCTCGTCGAATCTGACAACCGTGTTGGCGCTGCGGCGATCCTGCCGACGGCTCGGCAGCAACTCGGCCACATCGCTGGTTTCCGTGCAGCCGCCCGGGGCGACCTGCACGACGCGTTCCTGCGCACCGAGGCACGGTGGGCAGAGTTCGCTGGCTGGCTCAGCGACGACCTGGGTGATCGCGTCGCTGGTGACTGGTGGCTCGCGCAGGCGCTGACCATGGCGCAGGAAGTTGGCGACGCGGAGTTCACCACCTACGTGTTCGCCCGTATGGCGCAACGCGCGGCCGAGGCCACCGACCGGGACCGGGTGCTCGGACTCGCCCGCGCGGCCGGGTGCAGCGGCAACGGCCGGGGCCAGGTCCGGGCGTTCGCGGCGCTGCAACGCGCGCACGGCCACGCCATCGCGGGTAACACGGCCGGATTCCAAGCTGCGGTCGACGACGCGCATCACCTTGTCGCGGGTGCCGTCGATGACGGCGGCAGCCTCGGCTCTTTCTGCACCACTGCCTACGTATGGGCGCAGGAAGGCGACGGGTGGCACCGGCTGGGGCGCCCACGCGCTGCTGTCGGCTGCTTCAACCGGGCTCTCGACGCGTGGCCAGATTCCTACCGGCGGGAGCGGGGCTTGTACCTGGCACGAACTGCTGCCGCGTACGCCGCTGCTGGTGAGCCCGGGCGCGCCGCTGCCGCTGCCCTCGCAGCTCTCGAACTGGGCCGCCTCACCCGGTCGGCGCGCACTACGCGTGAAGTCACTGCCGTCGGCAGCCAGCTCACGGCCGTGTTCCCCACGGAGCCCGGCGTGGCGGACCTGCGCGTCGCGCTCGCCGCGTCCCCGCAGCCAACATGACCAACCAGAGAGATCCCAACGGCGTCGTTGACGTCGCCTTCGTCGGCCGGGCCAACATCGACCTGACCGTCCAAGTCCCCCGTCGAGCCAGCCCGGGACGCACTAGCTTCGCCTCGTCCTTAACGGCCAGTCCCGGCGGCAAGAGCCTCAACCAAGCCATCGCCGCAGCCCGCCGCGGAGGACGCTCCTGTCTCATCGCCAACGTCGGCGACGACAGCTGGGGTCACCAGGTCGCGGCGGCGCTGACCGGCGCGGGCGTCGACACCCGCCACGTCACGCTCCTTCCACAGACGACCACCGGGGCGGCGATCATCGAAGTCACGCCCGACGGCGAAAGCTACATCACGCTTGCCCTATCACCCGCGACGGAACTCACCACCGACGACATCCGGCGCGCCACCGACGGCCTCGATGCACAAGCCGTAGTTGTTCAGCTCGACCTGCCACCCCAACCGGTCACCGCGCTGCTAAACCGACGGCCCGCCCCGATCATCATCGGCAACCTCGTACCCCACCGAGAGCTCGACAACGCCCTGCTGCGGCACCTCGACGTTCTGGTGGTCAACCAACACGAAGCCGCTGCCGTCCTGCACACAACCACCGACGACCCCCTCACCGCAGCCGCCGAGCTACGGCAACTCGGACCCAGTACCGTCGTGGTCACCGCCGGAGCGAACGGCGCCGCCTACATCGACCCCCACGGGGCCGGGTCAGTGCCGGCACCGGCCGTATCGGTGGTCGACACCACCGGAGCCGGTGACGCCTTCCTCGGCTCCCTCGCCCTCGACCTGGCGCGAGGCATCCCATTGCCTGACGCCATTACCACCGCCGTCCACGTCGGGGCCCAAGCTGTACGGCACGCTGGCGCTCAGGCCTCGTAAGCCAAAGAGCTAGCCGGCCAGGCCCTTGTCGGCCAGCACCACCATGCCGGGGTCAGAGCGCCCAGTTCGCGGGCGTAGCCGAGCAGGTCCTCGGCGATCTCCCGCTCGCCGAGCTTCGGGTTGGCCAGGCACCAGGCGAGGGGGAGGCCTTCGGCGGTGGTCAGCAGGTACAGCTTCAATCCCCAGTACCAGCGTGAATGCGACGCGCAGTAGCCGTAGTCGGCGATCTCGGCCAGCGCCGAGCGTTGCGTGGTGGAGCGGGAGGTGCCGCACGGGACTGGGGTGGCGTCCAGCAGCCGCAACTGGTCGTCGAGGCTCGGGCACAGTCCGGCCAGGTACATGGTGGTGCGGCAGATCAGCGGCGCGGCGGCCTTGACCCGTTTGTGGTAGCCGGGCTGTTTCGGCAGGTAGGGGAACAGGTGCCCGAGCCGGGCGTAGCACAGGCGCAGCCAGTGGTGCTCCGACCGGGCACCCAGCAGCACCTGCGCCACGGCCAGGCATACCAACTCGGCGTCCGAGAGCCGCTTCGGTCGTCCTGGTCGACGCCGGCCTGCCGGGATGACGTGGTCGTCGATCAGCACGTACAGTTGGTCAAGAGGGTGTCGAGGTCTGTAGTCACGAGCGGCCATCGATATACTCCTCTCTTTTCACCCTCAACCCGACACGCCGCCCAACATCAATTAGGAATCACTCGTCTAGTGGGCGCGGCGCGGCCCCGGCACCCGTCAGGCCGGCACGCCCGTCACGGCGTCCGCGACGTTGCCCCGGTAGCAGGTGGTGGTGGAGATGCTGGGGGCGGTCACCGCCGGGCCGTAGACGACGTACCGCTGGCCCGTCTGCACGTTGCGGCAATTGATCTGGACCCGGTAGGTGCCGGTGTCGCACTGCGCGGTCCCGCGGCCGTAGTAGTGGTAGTTGCTGCCCTCGTGGACCCATTCCGCCCAGCCGATGCAACCGGTGACGCCGACGGTGGGCAGCGGGTCCTCGACGGGGTACACGCGCTCGGCGACGTTGCCGCTGTAGCAGAGGGCGGTGGCCGTGCCGGGGGCGTTCACCGCGTAGCCGCCGTAGACGACGTACCCCACGCCGGTCTGCAGGTTGCGGCACTGGAGCTTGACCTTGTAACGGCCGGTGGCGCACTGCACGTTGCCGCGGCCCTGGTAGTAGACGTTGGAGCCTTCCTGCACCCACTCCACCCACGTCGTGCAGCCGGTGGGGGCGACCTGGACGCCGACGTTGGACTGCGCCACCGCGACGGCCGGCGCGGGGGCGGCGGCCTGTGCGGGGGCGGCCACGGCGGAAAGGCCGAGAACGGCCGCTGCGACTACCAATAACGCACGCTTGATCAAGTCTGTCTCCTGACGGGGGTAGGGAGAATTCGTCGAACGTAGGGCCCCATATTAAGAAGCGCTTTGAAAAGCGTCTATGGGATGGCGGAAAAGTGCGATTTTGTCGTGGCCGGGTCGGCGGGCGGGCCGGGGGGTGTTTTCAGAGGTTCGAGCAGGCCGGCTACGCCGTTCGGGCACATCGTTCGGTCCCTGTGTAGTTGCCCCATCCATGCGTCCGCCTCTTTGCCGCGGCGGGCATGAGAATTGCGTCGGAATCCGATCTCCGGGTGACAAAAACCGTTTTGTCGCCAGGGATGGCAGGGGAGCCCGACCAGAGGCCGACCGCCGTCAGGGGATCGGCCACTCGTGCACGGGACGGTTGCTGTGCATCAGGGTGACGTAGTGCCGCACCACCTCGCGCAGCGCCTCCGGCCGGTCCAGGTGGTCGGCCGACTCCAGCCGGTGCAGCGTCTCCACCTGCCAGGTCGCGCCGTTGCGGCCCGTCAGGCAGCGCCGCTCGACGACGCCGAGCAGCCGGTCCCGCTCCGCCGGGTCGAGCCCCCAGCGGTCCAGGCCGTGGTGGGCCAGCGGCAGCAGCCGGCGCAGCACCAGCTCGGTGACCGGCAGGTATCCCAGGCCGGGCCAGAACACCTGCGCGTCGATGCCGTACCGGGCGCAGCTGGCGAAGTTCTCCTCGGCCGCGCTGAACGACATCTGCGACCACAGCGGCCGGTCGGACTCGGCCAGGGCCCGGACCAGGCCGAAGTAGAACGCGCCGTTGGCGATCGTGTCGAGCACCGTCGGGCCGGCGGGCAGCACCCGGTTCTCCACCCGCAGGTGCGGCCGGCCCCTCGACACGTCGTACACCGGGCGGTTCCAGCGGTAGACGGTGCCGTTGTGCAGCCGCAGCTCGGCGAGCTTCGGCACGTCCCCGCGGGCGAGGGTCTCCGCCGGGTCCTCCGGGTCGCAGACCGGCAGCAACGCCGGGAAGTACCGCACGTTCTCCTCGAACAGGTCGAACACGCTGGTGATCCAGCGCTCCCCGAACCACACCCGGGGGCGTACGCCCTGGGCCTTGATCTCCTCCGGCCGGGTGTCGGTGGCCTGCTGGAACAGCGGTACGCGCGTCTCCCGCCACAGCTCCCGGCCGAAGAACAGCGGCGAGTTGGCGCCCACGGCGACCTGGACGCCGGCGATCGCCTGGGCCGCGTTCCAGTAGTCGGCGAACTGGGCAGGGCTGACCTGGAGGTGGAACTGGGTGCTGGTGCAGGCGGCCTCCGGGGTGATGGTGTCGGCGGTGACGGCGAGCCGCTCCACGCCACCGATCGAGATCCGCAGGTCCTCGCCCCGGGCGGCGAAGATCTGCTCGTTGAGCAGCCGGTAGCGCGGATTGGCCGACAGCGCGGCGGCGGTCAGGTGCTCCGGCCGCAGGGTCGGCAGGATGCCGATCATCACCATGTGCGCCCCGATGCCCCGGGCCTTCGTCTCGGCGGCGTTCAGGCTGGCCCGGACGTTCTCCTCGAACTCCGCCGTGCCGGTGCCGGCCAGCCGGCGCGGCGCCACGTTGATCTCGACGTTGAACTGGCCCAGCTCCGTCTGGAAGCTCGGGTCGGCGATCGCGGTCAGCACGTCGGCGTTGCGCATCGCCGGCATCGAGTCCTCGTCGACGAGGTTCAGCTCGATCTCCAGCCCGGTCATGGGGCGCTCGACGTCGAAGCGGGACTCCCGCAGCATCTCGGCGAAGACGTCCAGGCACCGCCGTACCTTCTCCCGGTACCGGGCCCGGTCCTCGCGACTGAAGGTCCGCACGCCGACGTCCTGGCCCATGGTCACCACCCTGTCACCGTTGGTTCCTCTAACCTCGCACGCGTGGGCTGGCCAAGGAAGACCCGAGGCCCCCTCCACGTACCCGGATGCGGCCCGGGTGATCCCTGTCGCCCTCCGGCCCGTACGGGCCCGGCCCGCGGGCCCCGCTGGATAGCATGGCCGCCGACCCGTGGGGGAGTGGGGATGCGCGAGAAACTGACCAGGCTGTTCGTCGCGGCGGCGGTCGCCGAGGCGGGTTCGTGGCTGGCGCTGCTGGCCGGCATGGCGGTCAAGTACGGCCCGCCGGCCAACGAGATCGGCGTCAAGATCTTCGGGCCGATCCACGGCGGGCTGTTCATCGCGTACGTCGCCCTGGTGCTCGTCGTCGCCCGGCTGCACCGCTGGCGCCCGCTGCCCGTCCTCGGCGCGCTGGTCTGCGCCGTCCCGCCGTTCGCCACCCTGTTCTTCGAGCGCTGGGCCCGGCGCCGGGGCATGCTGCGCAGCGCGCCGGAGCCGGCCCGCCCGCTGACCCGGGTGGGCTGAGCTCAGGCGGCGGCCAGGAACGCCGTCAGCACGGCGGCCAGTCGCTCCGGAGCCTCCTCGGCCATGTGGTGCCCGGAATCGATCGACGCGGTCCGCACGTCGTCGGCCGCCCGGTCCGGGCCCCGGCCGTGGCGTACCCGCAGCCGGACCTCGCCGACGTCGATCTCCTCCAGCGCGAACCCGTCGAACACGCCTCCCACGGTGCCCGCCGCCGACGCGCCGGAAACCCCGCCGCCCGCCGACGGGGAGTCAGGCGAGCACGATCAGCGCGGCGGTCGCGAACGTCAGCAGGGCGCCCAGCGTGGCCTGGATGAGCAGGGGCGGGCCGAGGTGGCTCCACAGGGTGGCGTGGCGCGGCCGCAGCAGCTGCCCGGTGGTCAGGTTGACGATCCGCTCGACGCGGGGCGGCAGGTCCGGGTCCTGCGGCCGGAGCGTGACCTGTATCCAGTCGGAGGGGTGCAGGGCGCTCTGCGGCAGGTGCCCGTGCAGTTCGACCTCGCAGAGCCGGTTGTCGGAGTCGCGCAGCCGCAGCGGCGTCACCAGGAACTCGGGGCCCTTGCGCAGCTCCTTCCAGCTGCGCCGGGCGCCGGCCCCGCCGGTGGACAGCAGGGCGCGCACCGCAAGCAGCAGCAGGCCCATCACGGCGGCCGCGGTCACCACGGCCACCAGCACCGGCTGGCCGATCCGCAGCTCGCGCGGGTAGCCGTCGAGGAGCCGGACCACCCGGCCGGTGACGATCCGCTGCGTCGGGTGGGCGATCCACCGGTAGTCGAGGTCGCCGTCCATGTTCACCACCCAGAGTCCGGTTCCGTGCAGCGATGGTAGCCGCACCGACGATTGAACCACATAAATGAAATCCCGTCACGTTCGCGGCCCGCCAGGTGACAAGCCCCCCGGCGCGGGTAAGCGGGGGGCCGAGCTGGAAAGGGGTCGAGCATGCAGCTGTCCTTCCTGCGCCCGCTCTACGACCGTCCCGGGCCGTGGTGCTCGGTCTACCTCGACGCCTCCCGGGACACCCAGGACTCGCGCCCCGGGGTCGACCTGCGCTGGCGGGCCCTCAAGGGCGACCTGCTCAACCAGGGCGCCGACGCCGCGACGGTGGACGCCGTCGAGCGGGTGGTCCGCGGCCATGATCCGCTGCCGGGAGACTACGGCATCGCCGTGTTCGCCGCCCGGGGCCGGCCCGCGCTCACCGAGTACCTGTCCGCCCCGCCGCTGCGGGACCTGGCGTCCTGGTCCGAGCTGCCGCACACGATGCCGCTGCTCGCCCAGCGCGGCGAGCAGGTCGCCTGGGTGCGCGTGCTGGCCGACCGGACCGGCGCCGACGCCGTCGCGGTCAGCGCCGGTGGGGTGCCCCGCAAGGCGCACGTCAAGGGGCGGGAGGACTTCCAGCTGCGGCGGGTCAACCCCGGCGGCTGGTCGCAGTCGCGCTACCAGCGGGCCGCCATGGAGGCGTGGCACCACAACGCGGGCGACACGGTCGCGGCCACCGTGGAACTGGCCGAGAAGGTCGGCGCGGAGGTGCTCGTGGTGGCCGGCGACGTCCGGGCCACCGGGATGATCGCCGCCCAGCTGCCGGAGCGCTGGCAGGACATGGTGGTCCGCACCGACGCCGGGTCGCGGGCCGGCGGCGCCGACCCGATGCGGATGGACGACGTCACCGTGCAGACCATCGCCGAGGTGGCCGACCAGCGCATCAGCACCGCGCTGGACCGCTTCGGGATGCAGGAGGACGTCGGCGCCGGGCTGGACGCCGTCGTCTCGGCGCTGCGGCGCAACCAGGTCGACACCATGCTGCTCGTCGACGACCCGTCCTCGACCGAGCAGCTGTGGATCGGCCCGGAGCCGACCCACATCGCCACCGACCCGGCCCAGCTGTCCGCGATGTCGGTGCCCGACCCGCACCGGGTACGCGCCGACGCGGCGCTGGTCCGGGCACTGGTCGGCACCCACGCGGAGCTGGCCGTGCTGGGGCCCGACGAGGCTCCGGACCTGACCGACGGGGTGGGCGCCGTGCTGCGCTACGTCGACGCCGCCACCCCCGGCAGGGGCCACGACGTGCCCGGCACCTGACGGGTGGGCGGGGAATGCCCCGCGGGGTGGCGGATGCCCCGTTTAGACCCCATCGGGACGGGAAGCCGGCCCGCGTGGTGAATGAACGAGGGTGGCCGGGACCGGCACACACGGTGCGCGGGGGACACACGGCGGACGGGCTCGGGCTGGCCGGCGACCGCGTGGTGGCGGCCGGCAGCACCGGCCGGCTCCTGGTCGCCGCGGCCGCCCGGGCGTTGCGCGGGGAGGACTGCGCCGACCTCGGGCACCACCCGGGCACGCCGGCCCGGTTCACCGGCGCGCCGGAGCCCGTACGCCGGGCCGTCGCCGCCCGGGCCGCCGGGCGCACGGCGCTCACCCCCGACCAGGCCACCGAGGTCGACGCGGCCGGGGTGGCCCGGTGGCTCGTCGACCAGTACCCCCGCCGCAGCTACCCCGGGGCGGTGCTGGGCTCCCCGCACGGCGCGGCAATGCACCTGGCGGTGGCCATGGGCGTACCGTGGCTGCCCGCCGCCTTCGAGACGGCCGTGCACTGGACCCGGGGCGCGGTGGACCGGCCCGGGTCCGCCCTGGAGCACGGCGCCGCGCTGACCACCCGGCTGCTGGCCGGCAACCCGGACGTACACGTCCGCCAGGTGCACTGCCCCGCCAGCCGCGGACCGCTCGCCGGCGCGACCGTCTGGCTCGCGCTGCGCTGGCGGTCGCTGCCGGCGGCGTACGCCCGGTTCCTCGCCGACCGGCTCGACCCGGGCGCCCCGGTGCTGCTGCTGCGCGACGCCCGCACCTGGCCGGTGTACGACGCCGCTCCCGGGCACAGCTTCCAGGCCGGCTCCCCGGTCAGCGGCCTCGATCCGGCGGACTTCCACCCCGACTCGCACGTCCTGCGGCAGGTGCTCCGTTCCGCCGGCGGGGACGGCGCCCGGTGGGAGTCGCCGCGGGTCTCCGGCCCGCAGGACCACGCCGAGCATGCCGTGGAGCCCGGCTTCGAGCTGTCCCTGCGGGACTGGGCCGCCCGGCGCGGGCACCCGCTGCACCGGGTGCTGTCCCCCCGGCCCGAGGCGCTCAGCGCCGTGATCGCCGACCTGTACCGGACCTGGCTGCGCCGGGCGGGCAAGACCGGCGACCGGCTGGTGGTCGAGTGCGGCCGGCTGCTGGACCCGTGGCAGGTGGTACGCGCGGGGCTGGTGCCGTACTGGTGCGAGAACGCGGCCCGGCGCAGCGTCGAGGCCGTCGAGTGGTGGCTCGCCGGCAGTGAGCCCTTCAGCTCGGTGGACGTGCTGCCGGAGTCGCCGGGGCTGCGCTCGCCCGCGCTGGCGGGGCTGCCGCAGTGGCTGGCCGTGGCCGCGTTCGGCCGCCGCCGCCGGGCGCTGGACCGCACGGCCGCCCGGGGCTACCCGGTCGCGTCGGTGCCCACCCGCCGGGCCACCGAGGTGCTGCGGGCCCAGCCGTACGACCTGCCGGTCCCGCCGCCACTGCCCGCCGCGGCCGCCGTCGCGGCGCTGCGCGCCGGCGCGGCCCACCAGGGACTGGTGGTGTGCTGACCTGATCCGCGCGCCCCCGCGGCGCGCCCGCGGCCGGTGCCACCAGCCGGCCGAAACATCCTCGCGAACCCGCGGTCGCGTGATTGAGTACCTACGGAGCGGGAACACCGCTGGCTCGACGGCCCGGCCAGGCCGCGCGGCCCGCGGTCGCCGCCCCGTCGACGTTCCCGTCACGACCCACCTTTTCCGGCCCGGTGCGTGGCCAGACCATGCGCACGACCGGTTTCCGAACCGGGCGGGGGACCTTCCTGAGGGAGGCGCGGATGTTCGGACAGACCACCACGACCACACCACCACCCACCGATCGGGGCCTGGAGGACCTCGACGCGGCGGCGCTGGCGTACGCGGCGCGGATCGAGGGGCTCCCCCCGGAACGGCGGCAGGAGGCGCGTGACGACCTGGTGCGTTTCGCGCTGCCGTTCGCCGGCCGGCTCGCCCGCCGGTACCGGGGGCGGGGGGAGCCGTTGGAGGATCTGGAGCAGGTCGCCCGCCTCGGCCTGGTCAACGCCGTCGACCGGTACGACCCGGAACGCGGTTCGTTCACCGCGTACGCGGCCATCACGATCGTCGGCGAGATCAAGCGGCACTTCCGCGACCGGACCTGGGGTGTGCACGTGCCCCGCCGGCTGCGCGACCTGATCCTGGAGGTCGGGCAGGCCACCGCGGCGCTGACCAGCGAGCTGTCCCGGGCCCCCACGGTCGCCGAGCTGGCCGCGCGACTGGAGACGCCGGAGGAGGAGATCCTCGCGGCGCTGGAGTCCGCCGCCGGGTACAGCCCGGCGTCGCTGAACGCGCCGGTCGGCGGGGAGAGCTCGGCCGAGTTCGGCGACCTGGTCGGGGAGTCCGACAACGCCCTGGAGTCGGTCGACGACCGGGTCACCGTCAGCGGGCTGCTGCACCGGCTGCCCTGGCGGGAGCGGCGCATCCTGGCGATGCGCTTCTACGGCAACCAGACGCAGGCGGAGATCGCCGCCCGGTTCGGCATCTCCCAGATGCACGTCTCCCGGCTGCTGTCCCGGGCGTTGACGTGGCTGCGCCAGGCGATGCTGGCCGACGCGCCGCCACCCTGGCACAACGGCGCCGCCGAGGCGGCGCCGACGAAGACCCGGACCGGTGCGGCCGCCGAACCGGTCCGCCGCGACTGAGGTGCGGGGAAGGGCCCCTCGGACGAGGGGCCCCGTCACGTCGCGGGAAGCAGCGCCCACACGACCTTGCCGTCGCCCACCGGCGCGCTGCCCCAGCGGCGGGCCAGCTCGCGTACCAGCAGCAGGCCCCGGCCGTCCTCGGCGCGCACGTCGGGCGCGGCCGCGGGCCGGACCGTCCGCCGGCTGCCGTCGGCGACGCGCCGCACGGGCAGCGCCCGCCCGGCGCGGGACCCGGCCAGCCAGCTCGCCGCGTCCGGTGACGGGGAGCACAACACGAACGGCACGGCCGGCCAGTCGGCCGCCCGGCGGGCGGCCGCAGCGAACACCGACAGCGCCAGCCGGTCCCGGACCGTGACGTCGGCCAGGTCGACCACCAGTGCGTCCGGCTGGGCCGTGAGGCACCCGTCCAGGACGTGGTGCACGGACCGCATGGTCCGCAGGTCGAGGCCGCCGTGCAACCGTACGACGGTCACGGGCGACCCCTCGCGGACCTCGCAGGTGATCCGGCTCGGCATGCCTGGTCCTCGTCTCATCCTCCGGCTAACCGCAGGTACCCGGCGGACCGGAGGGCGAAACGGAGGAACCGGCGGGCGGGCGGGAGGAACGGCGGGACCGACGGGTCGCGCGCCGCTCAGCGGCGGCCCCGGGTGGTGGCCACCCCGAGGGCGATCATCCCGATGCCGAGGCCGAGGTGCAGCCAGTTGTCGGCGCTGTTGACCGGGATGAAGTTGGCCGCCGTCCGGTGGTCGACGACCAGGCCGTAGAGCCACAGCACGAGGTAGATCGCGCCGCCGCCGACCAGGAACGTCCGGGCGCCGTGCACGCTGCGCGAGAGCACCAGCCCGGCGACGCCGAAGGCCAGGTGCACGATGTTGTGCAGGACCGAGACCTGGAACACCCCGAGCAGCTTCGCCTCGGAGGTGTGCCCGGCGAAGTACAGGTCGTCGTACCGGGTGGTGATGCCGGGGATGAAGCCGAGCACCCCGACCAGCAGGAACACCACCCCGAAGACGGCGGCCGCCCGCTGTACGGGGGCGCGGCCGTCCGCCGGGTTGCGCCGGGCCCGGGAGTGAGCCATTGATCCGGTCACCGTGATCTCCTCACTGCGCGGGAAGCTCCCGCCGACGACGACGGTCGCGGCTACCCGGCGCCGGGCACCTCGAAACCCGCCGGCGGCCGTGCTCGTCGCCTGGTGGCGTGCGTGTTCCCCGGTCGGCGGCCTCAGGCGGCCTGCGGTTGGCGGGCGGCGGCGAGCCGGCGGACCCTGTCGTACAGCCCGACGTAGCGCTCGGCCATCACCGCCGGGGTGAACCGCGTCGCGGCCTCCCGCCGGCACTCGCCGGCGTCCAGCAGGCTCGCGGCCAGGACCAGGTCGGCCAGCTCCCCCTCGTCGTCGGTGAGCAGCCCGGTGCGGCCGTGCTCGACCAGTTCCGGCAGGCAGCCGCGGGCGGTGGCCACCACCGGGGTGCCCAGGGCGAGCGACTCCACGACCGCCGTGCCGCCGGGCTCCTCCCAGCGCAGCGGGAACAGCGCGGCGCGGGCGCCGGCGACGAGGTCGTCGCGCTCCCGCCCGGCGACCGTGCCGACCCAGCGCACCAGGTCGCCGTCGACGTGCGGGGCCACCTCGTCGTGGAAGAACCGCACGTCCGGGTTCTGCCGGGCCTCGTCGCCCGCCGCCGCCAGGTCCTCCGGCCGGTGGTACGGCCCGACGGGGCCGGCCAGCACCAGCGGCACGCCGACCGCCCGGGCGATCCGGGCCGCCAGGTCCTGGCCCTTGCCCGGGTAGATCCGGCCGAGCGTCACCAGGTAGTCGCCCTTGTCCACCGGACGGCGGCGGTCGGCGTCCACCGCGAGCGGCGTGGACAGGTGCACGTGCCCGACCGAGTGCTGGCGCAGCGCCAGCGGGGCGCGCGCCAGCTGCGACGCCGAGACCCCGTTGACCCGGACCCGGTCGCCGCCGTCCAGGTTGCCGTAGAGCGCGGGGTGTTTGGCCAGGTCCCAGTGCAGGGTGTGCAGCACGGGCGGGGCGTCCGGGCCCATGGCGGCGAGGGTGGCCAGGCCGACGGCCTCGACGTGGTCGTGCACCAGGTCGATGTCGTCGCGGCCCTGCAGCAGCCGCACCACGCCGTTCAGGTGCGCCTGGGAGACGCCGCACACCTGGTTGTACGGCCGCTGCAACGCCGGGAACTGCCCGTCGTCGAAGACGTGGAACCGCTCGTCCACGGGCAGGGTGCTGGTCGCCACCGAGGCGAGCACCACCCGTACGCCGAGCCGCCGCAGCTCCGGTACCAGGGTGGCGATGACGTTCTCGATGCCGCCGTAGCCGGGCGGCGGCACGGACAGCCACGGGCCGGCGTTCATCAGGACGGTCAGGCTCATGCTCGGTCCTCTCCTGGCGCGCTCGCGCCTCACGCCGCGGCGACCCGCCGGCGGGGCACCCGGTGGCGGAGCTGCGCCAGCGGCGGTCGCTCCTGCACCGAGACGTCACTGACCACGATCTCCCGCTCCAGGCTGGGCAGCGCGTCGGAGCCGCCCCGCCGGAACTGGGTGAGCAGGGCCGCCGGGACGGTGCCCGGGCTGGCCCAGCCGCGCCGCTGCAACCGCGACCACGCGGTCAGCATGATCTGTGCCGACATCCGGCCCAGCGCGGCGGTGTCCTGATGGCGGTGCTTGCGCTCGCCGAGGTCGACCTGGGCCAGCGCGTCGAGCCCGACCAGGTCGAGCAGGTCGATCAGCATCGCCGTCTCCACCCCGTACCCGGAGACGAACGGAACCTGCTCCAGCACCGCCCGCCGTCCGGCGTACTCGCCGGCGAGCGGCTGGACGAAGCCGGCCAGCTCGGGCCAGAACAGGTTGAGCAGCGGGCGGGCCATCAGCTCGGTGACCCGCCCGCCGCCGTCGGCCTCCACGCTGGCCGCGCCGACCAGCGGCCGGTGGTAGAAGCCCTTCACGAACTCGACCGAGGGGTCGGTCAGCAGCGGCCCGAGCAGCCCGGCGACGAAGTGCGGCCGGAAGTCGCGCAGGTCGGCGTCGACGAACGCGACCACGTCCCCCTCCGCCGCCGCGAGCCCCGCCCACAGCGCGTCGCCCTTGCCGGTGAGCCGGGGCAGCCCCCGGGTCATCTCGTCCTGGCTGACCACCTCCGCGCCGGCGGCCCGGGCCACCCGGGCGGTCTGGTCCGTCGACCGGGAGTCGACCACGATCAGCTCATCGACCAGGGGCACCCGGTCCATCAGGTGCTGGCGGATGGTCGACACGATCGCGCCGACCGTCGCCTCCTCGTTGCGCGCGGGCAGCACCACGCTGACTTGGCTGTCGCCCTTGGCCCGCAGGAGCCGGCCCGGCGTCCAGTCGGCCGCCGAGCTGGTCCGGTACGTGGCCCATGCCTCCACCACCGGCGTGACCCTCGCATCTGTCTTCCGCACTGAGACACCCCCAGATCGTGGCGGAAACCGGGAACCATGTTCCCGGTGTGGTCCGCGCGCTAACCGGATTACCTCTACCAGCTTGATCACGGGCTCCGCGCCGCCTGTTTCCGGGTGGACGTTTGACCACGTTTTCGCTGGGCAGTGGTCCGGGTACTGGGAGCGACCGGAGGAAGGGTCAGCATGCGCGGGTGCCGGGTGGGACTGGTGGGGGCAGGCGGGGTGGCGCAGCGCCACGCCCGCGTACTGGGCGGCTTCCCGGACGTGGAGATCGTCGGCGTGACGGACGTGACGCGGGACGCCGCCGCCCGCCTCGCCGACGCGTACGGCGCGCGGGCGTTCCCCGACGTGGACGAGCTGCTGGCGGCCGGGCCCGACGCCGTCTACGTCTGCGTGCCGCCGTTCGCCCACGGTCCGGTCGAGGAGGCGGTCGTCGCCGCCGGGGTGCCGATGTTCGTGGAGAAGCCCGTCGCGGTGGACCTGGACACCGCCGAGCGGATCGCCGACCTGGTGGCCCGGCGCGGGCTGCTCACCGCCGTCGGGCACCACTGGCGGTACCTGCACGTGGTGGAGCAGGCCCGGGCGCTGCTGGCTGACCGCCCGGTGCGCATGGTCGGCGGCTCCTGGCTGGACAAGGTCCCCCCGGTGGACTGGTGGCCCCGGCGGGACCGGTCCGGCGGCCCGGTGGTCGAGCAGGCCGCGCACGTGCTGGACCTGATGCGCCTGCTGGTCGGGGAGGTGAGCGAGGTGACCGCGTACGGCGACGGCAGCCCGCCACCGGTGGACGGCGCGGACATCGACTCCGTCACCACCGCCGCGCTGCGCTTCGCCGGCGGGGCGGTGGGCACCCTGGCGGCCGCCTGCGTGCTGGGCTGGAAGCACCGGGCCGGGCTGGAGATCCTCGCCGACGGGCTGGCGCTGTCGCTGGCCGAGGACGGGCTGACCGTCTGCGACGGCGACGGGGAGCGGCACCTGCCCGCCGACCCGGACGGCGCCCGGATGGCCGTCGACCGGGCCTTCGTCGACGCGGTCCGCGGCGTGGGCGACGACGTCCGCGTCCCGTACGCCGAGGCGCTCGGCACCCAGCGGCTGGCCCTCGCGGTGGCGGAGTCGGCCCGCACCGGCCGCCCGGTGTCGCTGCCCACCGGACCGGCGGCGCTGCCGCGGGTCGCCGCCGCCGGGGCGGCGCCGGCCGGGGCGGTCGTCGATGCGTGACCGGGTGGTGGTGGTCAGCGGCCCGGGCCGGGTGGAGCTGGTCGAGCGGGACGCCGACGAGCTGCGCGACGGCACGTTCCGGGTCGAGACGCTGTACAGCGGGGTCTCCAGCGGCACCGAGCTGAGCTACGTCAAGGGCACCAACCCGTACCTGAACGCCGCCTGGAACGCCGACCTCGGGCTGTTCCAGCCGGACGGGACGAGCAGCCCGTACCCGGTGACCCGGCTCGGCTACATGCAGGTCGGCCGGGTCGTGGAGAGCCGCACCCCGGCCGTCGCCGTCGGGGCCGTCGGCGCCATGACCTACGGCCACCGCACCGGGTACGTCGCCGACCCCGTCGCCGAGCGGTTCGTCCCGCTGCCCGCCGACCTGGACCCGCTGCTGGGCGTGTACGTCGCGCACATGGGCCCGATCTGCGCCAACGGGCTGCTGTACGCCGCCGCCGACCTGTGCGGCACCGACGTGCGGTCCCTCGGCGACGGGGTGCGCGGCCGGCGGGTGGCCGTCGTCGGCTCCGGGGTGGTGGCCCTGCTCACCGCGCTGTTCGCCCGGCGGTACGGCGCCGCGTCGGTGGTGGTGCTCGACCCCACCACGCAGCGCCGGGCGGTCGCCGAGGCGCTCGGCCTGGAGACCCTGGACCCGGACGCCGACGACCCGGCGGTGGTGCTGAAGACCCGGTGGAATCACGCCGTGGGGGACCGGGGCGCCGACGTCGTGTTCCAGTGCCGGGGGCAGGCGTGGGCGCTGCAGCTCGCGCTGCGCCTGCTGCGGCCCCAGGGCACTGTGATCGACCTGGCCTTCTACCAGGCGGGCGCGGACGAGGTCCGGTTCGGCGAGGAGTTCCACCACAACGGGCTGTCGCTGCGCTGCGCCCAGATCGGGCGGGTGCCGCGGGGGCTCGCCCCGATCTGGGACCGGGAGCGGCTGTCGGCCGAGACGATCGAGCTGCTGCTGGCGTACGGCGACATGATCCGCAAGCACCTGGTGTCCGCCGTCGTACCGTTCGAGGAGGCGCCGACCTTGTTGACCGACCTGGCCGAGCGCCGCCGCCAGGAACTCCAGGTCGTGCTGACGGGCTGAGGCGGTGGAGATCGATCCCGCCACGGCCCGGCCGGGGGAGCGCGAGCCGGCCCGAGTCGCGTACCGTTGCCGCTCATGGGTGTGTCGCAACGGTTCAAGAGCAGGTTCCGGCGGTTCCTCCAGCGGCCCGGCACCACGGTCGAGCTGGCCCCGCTGGAGAAGCTGCTGCCGGCCATCGAGGCGCGCGAGGACGAGCTCTCGGCGCTGACCGACGCCGAGCTCACCGAGGCCGCCGGCTCCGCCTCGGGGTACGAGGAGATCTGCGCCATCGGCCGGGAGGCCGCCCGCCGCGGGCTCGACCAGCGGCCGTACGACGTGCAGCTGCTCGGCGCCATGGCCCTGCTGTCGGGCAAGGTCGCCGAGATGGCCACCGGTGAGGGCAAGACCCTGACCGCCACGATCGCCGCGTACGGGCACGTCCGGCTGGGCAACGGGCCGGTGCACGTGCTCACCGTCAACGACTACCTGGCCCGCCGGGACGCCCAGTGGATGGAGCCGGTCTACACCCTGCTCGGGCTGACGGTCGGCTGGGTCAACGAGGCGTCCACGCCCGCGGAGCGGCGCGAGGCGTACGCCTGCGACGTCACCTACGTCTCCGTCAGCGAGGCGGGCTTCGACTACCTGCGCGACCAGCTCGTCACCGACCTCGCCGACCGGGTCCAGCCTTCGCTGAAGACCGCGATCGTCGACGAGGCCGACTCGATCCTCATCGACGAGGCCCGGGTGCCGATGGTCCTCGCCGGCGCGGTCGCCGGCGAGCAGGACCCGGTGCACGCCGCCGCGGCGCTGGTCCGCGGCCTGCGCAAGGGCAAGCACTACACGGTGGCCGAGGACGGCCGCAGCGTCGCGTTCACCTCCGCCGGCCTGGCCGCGGTCGAGGCGAAGCTCGGCGGCATCGACCTCTACGACGAGGAGCACGTCGGGCAGCTCTCCGCGGTCAACGTGGCGCTGCACGCGCACGCCCTGCTGCACCGCGACATCGACTACATCGTCCGCGACGACAGCGTGGAGCTGATCGACGAGATGCGTGGCCGGGTGGCCCAGCGCCGCCGCTGGCCCGACGGCCTCCAGGCGGCCGTCGAGGCCAAGGAGGGGCTGGACGCCACCGCCGAGGGCGAGGTGCTGGGCACCGTCGCGGTGCAGGCGTACATCGGGCTCTACCCCACGGTCTGCGGCATGACCGCCACGGCGGTGCTGGTCGGGGACCAGCTGCGCGAGTTCTTCGGCCTCGAGGTCGCGGTGATCCCGCCCAACACCCCCTGCGTCCGGGAGGACGAGCCGGACCGAATCTACGCCACCCGCGCCGAGAAGGACGAGGCGCTGGTCGACGAGATCCGGCGCTGCCACGAGGCGGGCCGTCCGGTGCTGGTCGGCACCCTCGACGTCAAGGAGTCCGAGCAGCTCGCCGCCGGCCTGAACGCCGCCGGGGTGCCCTGCGTCGTGCTCAACGCCAAGAACGACGACGAGGAGGCGGCGATCATCGCCGAGGCCGGCAAGTTCGGCGCGGTGACCGTCTCCACCCAGATGGCCGGCCGGGGCGTCGACATCCGGCTCGGCGGCAGCGACCAGGCCGACCGGGACCGGGTCGCGGAGCTGGGCGGCCTGTACGTCATCGGCAGCGGCCGGCACGACAGCCGCCGCGTCGACGACCAGCTGCGCGGTCGGGCCGGGCGGCAGGGCGACCCGGGCGGCTCGGTCTTCTTCGTCAGCCTGGAGGACGACCTGGTGGTCCGGCACGCCGGCGACGCGGTTCCCGCCTCGCCGCGGATGAACGCCGATGGTCTGGTCACCGACTCGCAGGTGGACTACGCGGTGGAGCACGCCCAGCGGGTCGCCGAGGGTGTCAACCACGAGATCCACCGCAACACCTGGCGCTACAGCGTGGTGATCGAGCAGCAGCGCAAGGCGCTCGCCGAGCGGCGGGAGCGGCTGCTGACCAGCGACGTCGCCGCGATCATGCTGCTGGAGCGGGTGCCGGACAAGGCCGGCGAGATGGACGAGGACCTGCTGGCGCGGGTCGCGCGGTCGATCGCCCTGTACCACCTCGACCGGCTCTGGGCCGCGCACCTGGCCGAGCTGTCGGAGGTCCGCGAGGGCGTGCACCTGCGGGCGTTGGGGCGGCTCGACCCGCTCGACGAGTTCCACCGGGCGGCCGTGCCGGCGTTCAACGCGCTGATCCCCGAGATCGAGACGCGCACCATCGACACGTTCACCGAGACCGAATTCGACGAGGACTGGGAGCCGGACTCCGCGAAGCTGGTCCGGCCCAGCGCCACGTGGACGTACCTCGTGCACGACAACCCGTTCGGCTCCGAGCTGGACCGGCTCATCGCCTCCGTCGGCCGGCGGCTCAGCTCCGCCTCGCGCTGACCGCCCGCGCCGGCCACGGGGCACCGTGGCCGGCGCCGGGGCGGCCGCCCTTACCGCCGTTGACCAGGCACGGCAGGCCGTTTCGGCCCGTGCTGGCAGGGGTAGTACGCCGGGTCCGACGAACCGGGAGAGAGCTGACGATGAGACATCCGAGGGCCGGCGCGGTCGCGTGCGCGTCGGTTGCGCCGACGGTGGGGGCAGTGGCCCGGTGAACCTGGAGACGCAGGCGCCCGGCAGTGAGACCCTGGGCGCGCTGGAGACGGCCGCGCTGCTGCGGGAGTTGACCGCCGGCCTGATCGCGGTGACCGATTTCGACGAGGCGCTGGCCCACCTGGTGCGGATCGCCCGGGAGGCCGTGGCCGGGGTCGCCTGGTGCGGCTTCACCGCCCTGCGCGCCGGGGAACCGGCCGGGGTGGCCGCCTCCGACCCCGCCCTCGCGGGCCTGGACGACCTGAGCCACGGCCCCGACTCGCCGGCCATGAGTGCGATCCACCGCCGCGAGATGGTCCTCTCGGAGGACCTGCGGCGGGAGGAGCGCTGGCCGTCCTGGTCGGCGCGGGCCCGCGAGCTGGGGGTGCGCGGGGTGATCTCCGCCCCGGTGGACGTCGACGAGCAGGTCATCGGGGCGATCAACCTGTACGCCTCGGCGGCCGAGGCGCTGAGCACCCGACACCAGCTCACCGCGATGCTGCTCGCCGAGCACGCCGGGCTGCTGCTCGCCGCCGTGCGCGGGCGGGAGCGGCAGGCGGCGCAGGCCGACGAGCTGGACTCCACGCTGCTCGGCGAGGGGGTCGTCGGCCAGGCGATCGGCGTGATCATGACCCAGCGGGGCTGTCCCGCGCCCGAGGCGTTGCAGGTGCTGCGCAGTGCCGCCACCTCGCTGGACATCCCGCTGCGCGAGGTGGCCGAGCGGCTGGTCGTGACCGTGTCCCGTCCCCGGGGCGGCTGAGGCCGCCTCGGGACTGTCCGATGTGCGTCCCCATCGGCCGGTCGTTTCCCATCCCGTACCCGCGGGTAGCACTCTGGACTGGGAAGCTGACGCGACCAGGGGAGGATGCCATGGAGAGCCGGCTGCGGGTGCAGGGGCAACCGATCCAACCGATGCTCGTGACGTTCCCGTACGGGCTCTTCGTCTGCGCCACGATCTTCGACCTGGCGGATGTCGTCGGCGGGCCGGTCTTCCTCGGCGAGGTGGGCTACTGGACGTGCGTGGCCGCCCTGGTGGCCGCCGCGCTGTCCACCGTGGCCGGCATGGTCGACCTGTGGGACGCCTCGGGCGGTCGTACCCGGCGCACCAAGATTACGTTCAACCTGGTCAACGCCGGGATGGCGGGGCTGTTCCTGCTGACCTGCCTGAGCCGGGCGCACTCGCCGCAGCGCGGCGCGTCCGGCCTCGTGCTCGCGATCGAGCTGGTCGCCCTCGGGGTCGGCGGGGTCGGTGTGTGGCTGGGCTCCCGCCTGCTGCGCCAGTTCGAGGCCGACCGTGCCGAAGCGAGCAGCATCGGGGCGCTGAGCGGCGTCGCCGGCTCCACGGTGGAGGTCGTCCGGCCCCGCGTGTGAGACGCCGCCCGCCCCCGCCACCGGGCCAGACGTGGGCCGGGCGGGCGGATCCACGCCGTGTCGCCGACATGGGGGTGTCCGGGCCGCGCGGATGCCGCAATGTCGGCGACGTGAAGCCGATCATTGGCGGCCCTCGCGCTGTCCGTACGCCCTGACCAGGAGGATCTGGTGGCGCCAGTGGTCAAGTCGCTGGCCGAGGCGTACGTCTTTCCTGAGCACCTGGCCGAGGCTGATCTGTGACGGCGACCGGCTGGTCGGCTTCGTGATGGCCTTCGTCGACATACCGTGGGGCGACGATCCCGGTGACCTGCGCTCTGGCCTGTGGCGGCTGAACATCGCCGCCGACGCCCAACAGAACGGCTACGGCCGGTTCGCCGTCGAGGCCGTCTGTGCCGAGATCGGTGCCCGCGGGGGCACCCGGGCGTACGTCACCTGGAAGCCCCGGGTCGGAGGGCCGGAGAAGTTCTACCTGAGGCTCGGCTTCCGGCCGACCGGCGAGCAGAGCGGCGGCGAGACCGTCGGCGTACTGGACTTCGAAGACCCCGGCCGAGCCGCTGCCGCGGCACGGCCTGTCGGGTGCGCCACCAGCCCGGGGACCGGCGCCAGGCTGGTCGGATGAGCGAGGACCGCGACTTCGAGGATCTGGTCGCCGAGGGCGCCGCCGTCCCGGTGCAGGGCTGGGACTTCTCCTGGCTGCGCGGGCGGGCCAGCGAGGAACGGCCCCCGTGGGGCTACGCCCGGCTGGTCGCCGACCGGATGGCCCGGGCCGACACGGCGCTGGACATCGACACCGGCGGCGGGGAGGTCCTCGCCGAGGTGCCCCGCCCACCGCGCCGGCTGCTGGCCACCGAGGCGTGGCCGCCCAACGTCGAGGTGGCCCGGCGGACGCTGCGCCCGCTGGGCGCGACCGTGCTGTGGGTCGCCGAGGACGCGGCACTGCCGCTGCGGGACGCCGCGCTCGACCTCGTCGTCAGCCGCCACCCCGTGCACACGCCGTGGGACGAGATCGCCCGGGTGTTGCGGCCGGGTGGCACGTACCTGTCCCAGCAGATCCGTGGTGGTACCGTACGGGAGCTGAGCGAGGCCCTGCTCGGCCCGCTGCCGCCGCCTACCCGGCAGCTGCCCGAGCAGGCCGTGGCCGCCGCCCGGGCGGCCGGCCTGACCGTGATCGACCTGCGCGAGGCCACGCTGCGCACCGTCTTCCACGACATCGCCGCGGTGGTCTACTTCCTGCGCAAGGTGGTGTGGACGGTGCCCGGGTTCACCGTCGAGCGGTACCGGCCGCAGCTCGCCCGCCTGCACGCCCGGATGGCCGCCGAGGGCCCGTTCGTCGCCCACGCCCGGCGGTTCCTGATCGAGGCGATCAAGCCCGCCTGAGTCAGCTCTCGCCGCCCGCCCTGGCGGCCGACCCCCGCGCGGCCCGTCAGCGGTGCGCCTCGGCGTGGTGCTCGGCGAGCACGTCCGCGCCGAAGTCGCTGGCCGGCCGGCGCAGCACGGTGTGCGCGTGGTTGCCGTCGTCGGCGGTGTTGTCGTACTCGATCAGCAGGTCGTCGCCCTGCACCCGGTAGTAGTGGCGCTGCCCCGGCCCGGTCGGGCCGGCCCAGGCGAAGTGCAGCGGCCCCGCGGCGACCCGGCGGGCCTCCCGCGCGGCCAGCTCCGGCGGCAGCCGGTCGAGGTAGAGCGCGACGAGCTGGTCCAGCAGCGCCCGGCCGGTGGGGCCGAGCCGGTCGCCCGGCACGCCGAGCGGCGCGATCGGCCCGGACACCTGGGGGCGGGTGGCGCTGACGATGTCCCCGGGGGCCTCGTCCGCGACGATCGCGGCGGCGCGGCCCGCCGGGCCCAGCGCGTCCAGCAACGCCCGGGCCAGGTCCTCCTCGGGGCCCAGCGGCCGGGACACCGGATGACCGGCGTGCCGGACGGCGGCCGGGTTCGCGCCGAGGAAGATCGGGGCGGGGGACACCTGGTCGTCGACCACCGTCATGCTCACCGACAGGTGGTGGCCCTCGAACCGCCAGGCCCACCGGTCGTCGCGGCCGGGGTCGCCGAAGACGGCCACCCAGTAGTCGCCGCTGTGCCGGCCCCGCCGCCACCCCTCGGCCCGGTCCAGCACCTCCTCCAGCGCGACGACCGCCATGGCCTGGGCGTACGCCGCCGGGCTGAGCGCGGTGGCCAGCAGCCGGTGCGCGGCCTTGCGGCCGGCCCGGTCCAGGTCGGCGAGGCAGGCGCCGGGCCGCGGGCGCGGCCGGTACTCCAGCCACCGCCGGGCCGTGTCGTCGTCGAACGGGTACGCCGCGCGCGCCCGCCCCGGCTCGCCGAGCGCGTCCAGCAGCGCGGTGGCGGCCGCGCGCATCTGCTCCGGTAGGGGATCCTCCACCGACCCTGTATACCGCGCGCCCGCGCCCGCCGGGGTCAACCCCCGGTCAGCGGCGCGAGCCGGCGCCGGCTGGTAGCTTGCCGACCCGTCGGGTGGGGAGGGGCGATGGACGACACGGTGTACGTGGGCAAGGCCGGGTTGGACGGGGCGGCCGAGGGCGGCTGGCTGCTCGGGCACTTCCGCCCGCCCGGCGACCCCCGGCACAGCACGGACGTCGAGGTGAAGTGGGGCGTGCACCCGCCGGGGGAGACCCGCTCGCAGTGGGCGACCGGCGAGCGGCGTACCGCGCTGCTGGTGCTGGTCAGCGGGCGGTTCCGGGTCGAGCTGCCCGACCGCACGGTGGTGCTGTCCGAGCCGGGCGACTACGTGGTGTGGGGCCGGGGCGTGGACCACTCCTGGTACGCCGAGCGCGAGTCCGTGGTGCTGACCGTGCGCTGGCCGTCGATGCCCGGGTACCGGGTGGCGCCGCCGGTCCGCCGCTGAGCCGGACCCGCGCGCCGGGCAGGAGCGCCGGGCAGGGCAGCGCCGTCCCACCATGCGAAATTACCTACTAAACCTATAGGCTTTACCATCTATGGTGGTGGTGCCCGCGTCGCCCCGACTCCCGCGAGGTCCGCCGATGGTCACCAGTCGCCGCCCCGAGCCCGACCTGCTCGCCGTTGCCGCCCGGTACGCCGCCGACCCGGCCGGCTGGCCGGTGCCGCTGCGCTTCGACCCCGACCAGCGCTGGTACGCCTGCCTCGACGCCCGCCCCGACCACGAGGTGTGGGCGCTGAGCTGGCTGCCCGGCCAGGGCACCGACCTGCACGACCACGGCGGCGCCTCCGGCGCGTTCCTGGTCGTCGCCGGCGTCCTCACCGAGGAGACGGTCGGCGGCGGCCGGTTGCGCGCGCGGCGCCTCGCCGCCGGGGCCGGCCGGCGGTTCGGCCCGAGCCACGTGCACGTGGTCAGCAACCGCGGCGACCAGCCGGCGGTCAGCGTGCACGTCTACCGGCCCGCCCTGCGCCGGATGACCCACTACCAACTGGTGGACGGGCTGCTCCGGGCCGCCGAGGTGGCCGTGGCCGGCGTCGCCTGGTGACATGAAGAACCGACCCCGCCCGGGCGGGCGCGACCGCCCGGCGCTTCCGGAAGGACCGAGAATGCCGTACCTGCCCGCGCCCGCCCAGGCGTGTCCCGTCCCCGTGCCGCCGCCCGGCTCCCGGGGCATCGACGAGATCCTCGCCGCGGCCCGTTCCCGGCTGCGCCGGCTCGACCCGGAGCAGGCGCACCTGGCGTACCGCGGCGGCGCCCTGCTGGTCGACATCCGGCCGGCTGGCCAGCGCGCCGCGCACGGCACGGTGCCCGGCGCCCTCGCCGTCGAGCGCAACGTGCTGGAGTGGCGCTTCGACCCGCGCTGCCCCGCCCGGCTGCCCGAGGCCGTCGACTACGACCTGCGGGTGGTGGTCCTCTGCCAGGAGGGCTACACCTCCTCGCTCGCCGCCGCCGCGTTGCAGGACCTCGGGCTGCACCGCGCCACCGACGTGGTCGGCGGCTTCGCGGCCTGGCGGATCGCCGGCCTGCCCACCCTCGGCCCCACGCCCCCGCTGCGCCCCTCGCCCGTCGCGCCGCCGGTCGCCGCCGGCCCGGCGCGCCACTGACCGCCGCGCCCCGCCGTCGCGGCGGCGGCACCGCCATCCCAGGAGGCACCCATGTCCGTCGTCGCCATTTCTCTCCGCCCCGAACCGGGCCGGGCCGAGTGGTCCCCGCAGGGCCGCCCCGACCGCGCGCCGGCGTGCCGCGTCGACCGGGTCCCGCCGCGTCATACCCGGTCCGCGCTGACGTTGACCGTGACCGTCGAACTCACGCCCGGAGGGCTGACGCCCCGGCTCGCCCGGCTCGTCGAGCTGCTGCGGGAGCTGGCCGAGTCGGGGGAGGGCGCGCTCCTCGCCGGACCGGCGGAGCCCCACGGCGCGACCGCGCCCTGGCCCACCCCGGTCGAGGGGTCACCCGGCCCGTCGGAGGCGGCCGGGGTGGCCGCAGGGCCCGTCGGCGAGCCCGTCGCGCCGCGGCCCCTGGCCGTCGTGCCGCCGCCGGAGGACCCGCACGAGGTGCGCATCCTGGCCGCGTCCCGGGTTGTGCGGCAGGGGCGCCGGGCGATCCCGCTGACCCGCATCGAGTTCGACCTGCTGCTCTTCCTCGCGCAGCACCCCCGGCGGGTCTTCACCCGGCCCCAGCTGCTCGCCAACGTGTGGGGCTACGAGCACGCGGTGGCCCGGACCGTGGACGTGCACGTGCGCCGGCTGCGGGTCAAGCTCGGCGCCGCGCCCGCGGTCGACACGGTGTACGGCGTCGGCTACCGGCTCGCCGAGGAGGCCCGGGTCAGCATCGACCCGGACCGCTAGGCACCCCGCCTCGGCGACGACCGACGCGGCGCATCCCGGCCCGGGATGCGCCGCGTTCGCGTGCCGGGGTCGCCCGCGCTTGCGCCGGCGCCCGGCGGCGGGTTGGACAATGCGCTCCGCCCGGGCACGTACCCCCCGTATCCGGCCATCGCGGCGGCTCTGCTGTAATCATCAGGCCTCGTACGCAGAGCGAGCATGTGACTTCGATGTGTTCGTCAAGTGTCACATTCACGCAACGCAGCCGCCCCTGATCCTCGCACGGGCGCCGGGAGTCTCGACGCAGCGGCGTCCCGGTCCGTAGGGAGAACAGGACCAGCCAAGGAGGACCATGTCGGTCAGCCCCGCCTCGTCGCGCGCCGGATGGCATGCGTCCCAGCCCGCGGTTCCCGGTCGTCCCCCCGGTGGCCAGCGCCGCCCCACCAACAGCCCGGCACCCGTGCTGACCGTGACGCTCACCATTCCGCTGGCCGCCGAGGAGTCGATGAACCCCGCGGCACGCCGTCTGCTGGACGCGGCCCGGGAGATGCTGGAGCAGGGAGAGGGGATCGTCTCGACCGGTGTGGCCCCCGAGCGCCGGTCCGACCAGGTGCCCGGGGAACGTACCCCGGCGCGGCCCGTGCCCCCGCCCGCCCCGGCGCTGCACATCCTGGCGTCGTCCCGGTCGGTGCTGCGCGACGGCGAGCCGTTGCCGCTGACCCGGCTGGAGTTCGACCTCCTGCTGCACCTGGTCGCCCACCCCCGCCGGGTGTTCACCCGGCTGCAACTGCTCACCGCCGTGTGGGGGTACGAGCACGCCGGGGTGCGCACCGTCGACGTGCACGTACGCCGGCTGCGCGGCAAGGTCGGGATGGACGTCCCCCTGGTCACCACGGTGTACGGCGTCGGCTACCGGCTCGCCGACGACGCCCGGGTGACGATCGACCGCACCGGCTGACGGGGCACCATGGTCGGGTGCGCGTCCGACCCATCTCCCCCGACCGACTCGTCGCCGAGCTGGCCGAACGGCTGGCCGCCACCCGGGTCCCCGGGCGGTTACGGGTGGCCGTCGACGGTGCCGCGGCCGCCGCCCCCGACGAGCTGGCCGCCGCGCTGGTCGACCCGTTGCGCGCGCTCGGCCGGCCCGTGCTGCACGTACGGGCCGAGGACTTCCTGCGGCCCGCGTCGGTCCGCCTGGAGCACGGCCGGACCAACCCCGACGCCTACTACGCCGGCTGGGTCGACGAGCCGGGTCTGCGCCGGGAGGTGCTCGACCCGGCCGGGCCGGGCGGCTCCGGCCGGCTGCTGCCCACCCTCTGGGACGTGCGGACCGACCGGGCCAGCCGGGCGGACTACGTCACTCTCCCGCCCGAGGGCGTCGTGCTGGTCAGCGGGCCGCTGCTGCTCGGCGGCGGGCTGCCCTTCGACGTCGCCGTGCACCTGGAGCTCTCCCCGGCCGCCCTGGCCCGGCGCACCGACCCCGCACTGCGCTGGACCCTGCCGGCCTTCGCCCGGTACGCCGACGAGGTCGCCCCCGCCGCCTTCGCCGACGTGGTGGTGCGCGCCGACGATCCCCGCCGTCCCGCGCTGGTGGAACCGGACGGCCTCGACTGAACAGCGCGGGCGGGACATCGACGGGCCGCCCGACAATTCGCCGGTTTGGCGTGTCCGGGCCCCGGGTAATCGCCCGGCTCACAGGGCGCGGGTGATCTCACCCGCGCGCCTCACCGTCCCGGGACCGGGGCACCGCCCCCGGCGCATCAGGCTCACGAAAGGCAGGCAGCGATGCTCGTCCACGACACGGTAGGCACCGGCCGTTCCCTGGCGGAGACCGGCCAGATCCGGTCGGCCCTGCAGGCCCGCTACGACGAGCTCACCGCGGAGTACGAGCAGGCGGTGCTGCAGAGCCAGGTGCTGCGACTGGTCGAGGTCGGCGACACCGCCGGCGACGACCAGGCCGACAGCGGCACCAAGACCGCCGAACGGGACACCGCGCAGTCCCTGCTGCGTACCATCCTCGACCGTCGGGCCCAGTTCGAGCACGCCCTGACCCGGCTGGAGGAGGGCACCTACGGCTTCTGCGAGGGCTGCTCGGCGCCGATCCCGGTGGAGCGGCTGGAGATCTTCCCCTCCGCCACGTCCTGTGTGTCCTGCAAACAGTACCGGGAGCGGCGGGCCGCCTGAGACGCGCCGGATCGCCGGTCGGGACAGGACGCGACGGACGCCACCGCTCGTCCGTGCCGCCCGTGCTGGAGGCCACCGCCGACCTCGCGGTGGTCCGGTTCCACGGGCACAGCGACAAATGGACGAGCAGGGACATCCACGAGAAGTTCGGCTACCGCTACTCCGACCGGGAGCTGGCCGACTGGGCGCCGAAGCTGCGCGGGCTGGCCGACCGGGCGGGGCGGACCCACGTTCTCATGAACAACTGCTATCGGGACTACGCCCAGCGCAACGGCCAGCGCCTCCAGGCCCTCCTGGCGGAGGAAGTCACCCGTACGGGGTGAGGCCGGCTCACCCCGCCGCCGCGCAGCATGGCGGTGTGTGCGTGGTCCGTCGTGGCCGCGACGCCGACAGGTAGGGGGTGCGCAGCATGACGGTTCGGGACGTACCGGATCGACGACGCGGCAGGGTCCTGCACGTCGTCGGATCGGCCGGCGCCCGCCGCGGGGCGCGGCCCGGCCGGGTCAGCCCGACCCGGCAGTGGCGGGGCCCGTCGGGGCCGCCGCCGCGCGACGACGACCGACGGTGGCATACCGACCTACGGGGGTGGGCAGATGGCTGAGCAGCTGGAATCCGCGGTGGAGTCCTCGATCCAGAAGACCAACCTGATCCTCAAGGACATCGAGGCGGCCTACGGCTGGCCGAAGTCTCAGCGCAACCAGTCCTACTGCGCGCTGCGCACGGTGCTGCACCTGCTGCGGGACCGGATGCCGGTGCAGGAGAGCGTGGAGTTCGCCGCGCAGCTGCCGGTGCTGGTGCGGGGGATCTACTTCGACGGCTGGCAGCCGATGGACGTGCCGGTCAAGCTGAACCGGGACGACTTCCTGTTCGAGGTGCGGCAGCGCTTCCCGTACGACGTGGAGGGCGGCACCGAGCGGGTCGTGCAGGTGGTGCTGGACGCCCTGAGCCGGCACGTCACCCCGGGCCAGTTGGCGGACGTGAAGGACAACATGCCCCGGGACCTCGCGAAGATCTTTCCCTGACGCTGGCCCCGACCGGCCCGCCCCACGACCCGTGGAGCGGGCCGTTGGTCGTCAGCCGCGCGCCGGCCTCGCGCGTGTCGAACCGGCTGTGTGGTCCGGTCCGGGCGGTTACGGTGGGGTTAGAGAAGATCGCGCGTGGGGTACCACCCGCTCCACGACGAACCCCGCCGTCCGGTGGGGCGGCACTTGGCGAGGGAGCACGGATGGCACTCAACGACGACGACATGCAGACGACCGGCGGCGCGAGCGCGGAGGGCCCGGCCGACGGGGGTGCCACCGTCGGGCAGCGCGACGGCGGGGCCGACGGCGGCGCGGACCGTGGCGCGGAGCGCGGGGCCGACCGCGGGGCCGACAAGGGCGCCGAGGGCCCGGCCGACGGGGGCGCGACCCCGGGCCAGCAGGACGGCGGGGCGGATGGCGGCGCGGAGGGTCCGGCCGACGGCGGTGCCACGCCCGGGCAGCACGACGGCGGTGCCGACGGCAGCGCCCGCTGACCGAGCGCCGTGACGATCACCCGGCCGCCGGGCGGCGCCGTCCGCCCGGCGGTTCCGTCCGCCGCCACGGAGGCCCTGGCGCGCTGCGTGGCGGTCGAGCCCGCGAAGTTCGCCGCCGCCCACTGGGGACGTACCCCGCTGCTCTCCCGCGCCGTCGAGCTGCCCAACCCGCGCGGCTTCACCGACCTGTTCAGCCCCGCCGACGCCGACGAGCTGCTCAGTCGTCGCGGCCTGCGTACCCCGTTCCTGCGGGTGGCGCAGGACGGCCAGCTCGTGCCGGCGGCGCGGTACACCGGCGGCGGCGGTGCCGGCGCCGAGATCGCCGACCAGGTCCTCGACGAGCGGGTCCTGGAGCTGTACGCCTCCGGCGCCACCCTCGTGCTGCAGGGGCTGCACCGCACCTGGCCGGCCCTCGTCGACCTCGCCCGCGACCTCGGGGCCGCCCTCGCGCAGCCGGTGCAGGTCAACGCCTACCTGACCCCGGCCGGCAACCAGGGGTTCGCCACCCACTACGACACCCACGACGTCTTCGTCCTCCAGGTCGACGGCCGCAAGCACTGGCGCGTCCACCCCCCGGTGCTGCCCGACCCCCTGGAGAGGCAGCCCTGGGGCGGACTGGCCGACGAGGTCTCCGCCACCGCCGCGGGCCCGGCCGCGCTCGACGTGGTGCTCGAGCCGGGCGACGCCCTCTACCTGCCGCGCGGCTGGCTGCACAGCGCCCAGGCGCAGGAGTGCAGCTCGCTGCACCTGACGGTGGGGGTCCGCGCGCTGACCCGGTACGCCATCGTCGAGGAACTGCTCGCCCTCGCCGCCGCCGACCCCCGGCTGCGGGCCGGGCTGCCGTTCGGCACCGACGTCGCCGACCCCGAGGCGATCGAGCCGGAGCTGACCGAGACCGTCGAGGCGCTGCGGGACTGGCTGCTGCGGGCCGACCCCGCCGCGGTCGCCGCGCGGCTGCGGGCCCGGGCGTGGTCGGCGGCCCGGCCCGCGCCGATCCGGCCCCTCGCGCAGGCCGCGGCCCTGTCCACCCTCGACGCCGACACCCGGCTCACCGCCCGCCCGGGGCTGCGCTGGCGGCTCGAACCGCAGGGGCGCGGGCGGGTCGCGCTGCGCCTGTTCGACCGTACGATCACCCTGCCCGCCCAGTGCGGGCCGGCGGTACGCGCGCTGCTGACCGGCGCGGTGACCCGGGTCGGCGACCTGCCCGGCCTCGACGACGACGCCGACCGGGCGGTGCTGGCCCGCCGCCTGCTCCGCGAGGCCGTCGCCGTCCCCGCCGAGGGGTGACGGTCCTCTCCTAGCGGCCGAGGACCAGCAGCAGCGCGGTGGTGACCAGGCCGGCCACCAGGACGATCGTGACCGGCCGCGGCGCCAGCACCGCGTGCCGGCGGTCCGCCAGCTGCCTGGCCAGGGCGAGCCCGAGCAGCGGGCCGAGCAGCGTCACCACGAGCGCCAGCACGGGCAGGCCCACCGCCAGGTCGCCGCCGTACCGGGCGCCGGCCGCCCGGGCGCCCGCGCCCACCGCGAACATCGCCACCGCCCCCACGATCCCGCAGAGCACCAGCAGCGGGTTGGCCGACGCCGGCAGCTCGCCCGGTTGCCGGGCGCGGTCCAGCAGCCCGCGCGCCCCGTGCAGCAGCAGCAGCGGGTCGCCGGACGCGTCCCGGGCCGGGCCGGGCGGGTCGCCGAGCCGGCGGGCGCCGGAGCCCAGCCGCAGCCGCAGCTGCTGCCACAGGTGGGCCGCCTCGGCGTCCACCCGCTCCACCAGTTCGCGCGCCGCCACGACCTCCTGCTCGGCGTACCGCAGGTCTTCCTCGGCCTCGGCGACCGCCCGGTCGGCGGCGGCGCACTGCTGCGCGTGCCAGGTGTGGGCCTCGGCGCGCTGCACGCGCACCCGCTCGGTCAGCTCCGCCAAACGGCGCAGCTGCGCCGCGTACGTCTCGCTGGTCACCGGCTCGTTCACCGCGTCGATCCGTAGGGGATGATCACCTGGCCGGTGCGGTGCACCGCCCGGTCGAAGAAGAGCCCCCGCCACGGCCGGGGGTACCAGTCCGGGCCCCCGGTGCCCGGGTAGAGCGACGAGCCCAGTTCGGCGCCCTGCACGTCCAGCGCCACCCACGCCCCGATCTGGTCGGTGCGGGCCGCCGGCCCGCCGAGGTCCACCCGCATCCGGGCCACCCCCCGCCACCAGGCCAGCACGTGCGTACGCCGCTCCGGCCCGTCGTGCAGGATGCGGCGCAGGTGCTCCAGCCCGGTACGCCCACCGGCGCGCGCGGCCAGCCGCCCGGCCGCGGCGTCGACCGCGTAGAGCAGCAGGTAGTGCGGGACGGCCGGGGTGCCCGGGCGGTCCAGCCCCGCGGACGTCTCGGCCATCAGCTCGCCGACCGTCTCCTCGTCGTACCAGGCGGCGTCGTCGGCGAGGTCGGCGTAGAGCTCGCGGGCGGCCGGGTCGGCGTCCGGGTCGAGGCAGGCGAGGGAGAACCGGGCCGTCCCGGGCGGGTGCTGGCGGGCCAGCGACCGGGCGGCGGCGTCCAGCACGGCGCACGCCTCGTCGACGCGGGTGCCCAGCACCGCCAGGTTCCGTCCGGGCGCCCGGGGCAGCCGCAGCGCCGCCGAGCGGGCCTGCACGTCGATGATCTCCCCGAGCAGCGCGACCGGGCTGCGCGGCGCCCCGTCGCCGTCCGGCGGGGTCAGCGACCGGAAGTCCGGGGCGTCGGCCAGCCGGGGGATCGCGTCGCCGTCGAAGAGGCGGGCCGGCTTCGCGTCCTGCGGGCGCATCCGCCACAGCCGGTGCTGCAACTCGCTCCAGGCGTCCCAGTCGCTGGCCGACGGGATCCGGGCCACCTGGTTGCCCTCGACGAGGCCGGACTCGGCGTTGACCACCGCGTGGTGGCGCGGCAGCGACTGGGCCGCGTCGTTGCGTTCGGCGAGGATCCGCAGCGCCTTGGGCAGCGCGATCCGCAGGGTGAACTGGGCGACCAGGGCCGGCCGCCCCCACAGCGCCTCGATGCCGCGGACGTCCTGCGACGCCAGCACCAGGTGGATGCCCTGGGAGCGGCCCCGCCGGGCGAGGTCCTCCAGCAGGTCGGCGGCCTCCCGGGCCACCACGTCCCGGCCCGCCAGCAACGCCTGGAACTCGTCGACCACGGCGACGATCCGCGGCCAGTGCCCGGTCGGGTCGACCGCCCGCAGCTCGGCGAGCTTGGTCACCTCATGTTTCTTCGCCGCGTCGGCGCGCCGGCGCAGTTCCTCGGCCAGGAAGCGCAGCAGGGCGAGCCCGAACTCGCGGTCGGTGTTGACGTTGATCCCGACCAGCCGCATGTGCGGCAGCCAGCTCGGGTCGCGCCGGCCCTGGGCGAACCGGGCGAAGGACACCCCCTCCTTGAAGTCGAGCAGATAGAACTCCAGCTCGGCGGGGGAGTAGCGGGAGGCCAGCGCGCCGATCCAGGCGAAGATCAGGTTGGTCTTGCCGGTGCCGGACGGGCCGCCGATCAGCGCGTGCGGCGGGTAGTCGCCGAGGGTGAGCAGGACGGGCCGGCCGTGCGGGCCCTCGCCGATCGGCGCGGTCAGCCCGGTGGACGAATCCTCCCGCCACATCAGCTCGGGCGCCGGGAGCAGGTCGGTGAACGGCGCCGGCGGCGGGCCGGCGTTGACCCGGGCGGCGAGCTGCCGGCACGTCTCGGTGACCAGCGCGGACGGGGGCGGCGGGTCCAGGGCCACCGGCAGGCCGCGCGGGCCGCCGACGCGCGCGCCGTCCGGCTCCACCGCGATCCGGGTCACCGTCGGGTCGTCGGGCACCGGAATGCCGCGTACGACCAGGTGCACGCCGCACGCCGCGCCCGTGCGCACCACCCGGTCGAGCTGGCCCCGCTCGTGCCGGGACAGCTCGTCGCCGCCGAGCAGCACGGCCACCCGCCACGGCTCGGGGCGGCGCCCGGTGGCGGCGGCCAGCTCGCGCAGGGAGCGGTACTCGCCGGCGAGCACCGTCTCGTTGATCCGCCGGATCTGCTCCACCAGGTCGTCCAGCAGGCGGGCCAGCCCGCCCGGCCCCACGAAGGTCAGCAGCCCGGCGGTGCCCAGCGGCGCGAACCCGGCCAGCCCGCCACCGAGGTGTTCCGGGTCGTACCCGAACAGCCGCACCGTGCCCGGGTCGGCCCGGCCGAGGCTGCGCAGCAGCAGCGCGGGCACCAGCGCGGCGCCGCCGTCGGCCTCGGCCCCGGACAGGTGCACGTGGCCGGCGTCGAGGAGCGGGACGAGCGCCGGCACCGGCTCCGCGCCGCGGATGCGGACGGTGCCGATCCGTACGGCGCCCGGCGGTTCGCCCCGACCGGCCGGAGCGGCCCGCCAGTCCGCCCAGTCCGCCGACGCCGCACCGGGTGCCTCCCGGCGGGCCGCCTCGACGGCCCGGTGGGCCAGCTCGGCGAGCCGCGTGGCGTGCCTGGCGTCGATCTCCGCCAGCCGCCGGTCCCGCTGGGCACCCACCCTCTCCGGTACGCCCGCCGCCGCCCGCCGGACGCGGGCCAGCCGGTCCCGGGCCGCGGCCAGCTCGGCGTCGGCGTCGGCCAGGCGGCTCCGGGTGGCGCCCAGCGCCTCGGAGAGCATCCCCCGCACCCGGGTCACCAGCTCGGCGCGCCGGTCAGCCATCGGAACCCCGGCGGGCGGACCCGTTGCCGGCGGAGTTGCCGCCCAGCCCGGCGCGGGCGGCCCCGGCGGGGCCGCCCGCGCCCGCGCGGTTCCCCGCCGGGTTGCCGGCGGCGCCGGTGCCCGCCGCGGCCGGGTTGCCGGCGTCCCGGGGCAGGTCGCGGCCGAGCCGGGCCAGCAGCACGCCGGTCACCACACCGGCGGTGACCGCCGGGTCGGCGGCGTGCGGCTGCTCCCCGGAGCGCTGCGGCGGGGGCATCCGGCAGACCCGGGTCAGCAGGGTGTCCAGTACGGGCGGGGGGAGGCCGGGCAGCAGGTCCCGGACCCGGCCGTCCAGCTCCCGGCGCAGCCGGGCCAGGTCGTCGGCGCGGGGCGGGTGCCCGAGCAGCTCCCCGGCCAGCTCGCGCAGCAGCGGCGGGGCGATCGCGGCCAGGCCCAGCCCGACGTCCGCGTGCGCGGCGCGCAACTCGCGGTGCAGCCGGTCCCGGTCCCCGGCGCGGACCCCGTCGGTCACCCGACGCAGCAGCTCCCGGGAGTCGCCGATCCGCTCGTCCGGTTCGTCCGGCGGGCCCTTCCGGCCCCCGGTCAGCTCCGCCACCCGGACCGCCCACCAGCGGCGCAGCACCGGGTTGTCGTCCTCGGCCGCCGGCGGCGGCGCGGCGGGCGGTGGGGCGTCGCGGGGCGCGTCGTGCGCCGGCCGCCGGTCGCCGTCGGGCCGGGGCGCGGGCGCGCCGTCCGGGGCCAGCCCGATCGCGGCCAGGTACGCCGACAGCTGCTCCTGGGCCACCCGCAGCGCGTGCCCGGCGGACTCGGCGTGCTCGGTCGCGGCGGACAGCTCGGGCACCCCCATCGGGTTGGCCGACTCCTGTCGCACCCAGCGCAGCCGCTCCGTGGCCTGGCCGAACTTCTCCAGCGCCAGGGCGAGCTGGGCGAGCGGAAACTCCTCTGCGGCGGCCCGTACCCGGGCCCCGACGTCCTCGATGATGGACACGCCCGCCCCTACAGCGTGGAGACGTAGAGCTGCGCCTGCTCCACCGCGACCAGGGTCGCCGCCAGGCACTCCTCCAGCTCCTGGCTGGCCTGGGTCAGCGAGGCCTGCGCCGCCTCGACCGTCTCGTGACCGCTGCCCTCCAGCGCCCCGGCCAGGGTCTGTTGCGCCTCGGCGAGCTTCTCACCGGCCGCCTGAACGGCTGTCTGTCCCTCGCCGATCTGTTGGAGGGCGACATCGATGGCTGCCTTCAGCTCGGCGACGCTCGCCACGGGACCTCCTGGGGGCGGGGAGATCTCCATTACAACCCATCCCCGCCGGGGAGAGAACATCCGCCCTGTCGCTGTTGCTGCCCCGGTGTCCGGTTGAGCCCCTGACGTGCGCGAAGTCTGTTCCCCGGCCCGGGGACGGTCCCGCCGAGGGATCGGCGGGTCCCGTCCACGGGACGACCCGATCCGGCGGAGCTGACGTCGCCATGTCGCCGACATTGCGGGGTCCGGACGGTGCCGACGCCGCCACGTCGCCGACATGGCGAGGCGGGGGCGGCGCGGGCGGGGCGGCGCGGGCGGGGGCGGGGCGGGGCGGGGCCCGTGCCTACGCCTCGCCGCGCAGCCAGCGGGGGCCGTACACCTCGGCGCCGAGCGCACCCACCCGGCCGCGCAGCTGCCGGTCTGCCGTGACCACCAGCCGGCGGCGCCCCGGCGCCGCCCCGACCAGCTCGACGATGGCGTCGTCGCCGGACCCCCTGGCGGCCACCACCCGGACGCCGGGCGCCCCGGGCACCCCCCGGGCCGCCCCCTCGACGACCAGCACGACCTCCGCCGGGCCGGCCAGTAGCGGCGGCACCCCCTGCTCGGCCACCGCAGCGAGAGCGTCGCGGAGCCGGGCGGTCGCCCCGGCCCGGTCCCGCCACCAGCCGTCGGGGCGGGAGCCGACGACGTTGGCGGCGTCCACGATCAGCAGCGGCCTCGGGTCCATGGCCCTCAGCCTGCCATCCGGGCCCGGAAGCGCCGCGCGGCCCGCCGTCGGCGGCGCCGGGAGCGGGCGTTTGCCGCGCCGACCGTCGGGTAGCCACGGCCGACCGTGCCGGCTTGACGGTACGGCGAGCGCGCCGACCCGACCGCGGAGGACAGAGATGATGGGACCCGGTGACTTCGGCTCCGACCCGTGGGACGAATTCCTGGCCCGGTACTTCGGCCGGGCCGAGGGTGGACGCCGGCCTGCGCACCGGGTCGACATCACCCGGCTGATGACAGCCGACGCGCGCGAGATGCTCGCCGACGCCGCCCGCCGGGCGGCCCAGCGGCGCAGCAACGACCTCGACACCGACCACCTGCTGTGGGCGGCGCTGCAGCGGGAGCCGTTGCGCGACCTGATCCGGCGGGCCGGCGCGGACCCCGACGCGCTGCTCAACGCGCTCGGCGGGCGCGGCGACGGCGCGCCGCGGGGTGAGGTGCCGCCGAACCTGTCGCTCACGCCGGCGGCGAAGCGCGCGCTGCTCGACGCCCACCAGCTGTCCCGGGCGATGGGCGCCAACTACATCGGCCCCGAGCACATCCTCATGGCCCTGCCGCTGAACCCGGAGTCGCCGGCCGGCCGGATGCTCGCCGCCGGCCGGATCCAGCCGGAGTCGCTGCAGGCGGCCAGCGCCGAGCGGGGCCCGCTGCCCGGCCCGCGGCCCGACCGGGGCACGCCCACCCTCGACCAGTACGGCCAGGACCTCACCGAGCTGGCCCGCAACGACCAGATCGACCCGGTGATCGGGCGGGCCGACGAGATCGAGCAGGCCGTGGAGATTCTCTCCCGGCGGACCAAGAACAACCCGGTGCTGATCGGCGAGGCGGGCGTCGGCAAGACCGCCATCGTGGAGGGGCTGGCCGAGCGGATCTGCGACGGCGACGTGCCCGAGACCCTGCTCGGCAAGCGGGTGGTGCAGCTCGACCTGGCCGGCCTGGTCGCCGGCACCCGCTACCGGGGCGACTTCGAGGAGCGACTGAAGAAGGTCATCGACGAGATTCGCGCCCACCGGGACGAGCTGATCATCTTCCTGGACGAGATCCACACCCTGGTCGGCGCGGGCGGGGCGGGCAGCGAGGGCGGCATGGACGCGTCCAACATGCTCAAGCCGGCGCTGGCCCGTGGCGAGCTGCGGGTGATCGGCGCGACCACCCTGGACGAGCACCGCCGCAGCATCGAGAAGGACGCCGCGCTGGCCCGCCGGTTCCAGCCGGTGCTGGTGCCCGAGCCGACCGTCGACGACACCGTCGCCATCCTGCGCGGCCTGCGGGACCGCTACGAGGCGCACCACCAGGTGCGGTTCACCGACGAGGCGCTGATCGCCGCCGCCGAGCTGTCCGACCGATACATCACCGACCGGTACCTGCCGGACAAGGCCATCGACCTGATCGACCAGGCCGGCGCCCGGGTCCGGCTGCGTACCCGCACCCCCGCCGCCGACGTACGGGACCTGGAGCGGCAGCTCGACGAGGTGCGCCGGGACAAGGAGCAGGCGGTCGCCGACGAGCAGTACGAGCGGGCCTCCGCCCTGCGGGACCGGCTCGCCGACCTGGAGGGGCAGGTACGCCGGACCCGCGGCGAGGAGAACGGCGAGAGCCGGGTGCCCTCGGTCGGGCCGCAGGAGATCGCCGAGGTGGTCTCCCGGGCGACCGGCATCCCCGTCGCGCAGCTCACCGAGGAGGAGCGGGACCGGCTGCTGCGCCTGGAGGGCTACCTGCATGAGCGGGTCATCGGCCAGGACGACGCGGTCGGCGCCGTGGCCGAGGCGGTGCGACGGTCCCGGACGGGGCTGGCCGACCCGGACCGCCCGATGGGCAGCTTCCTCTTCCTCGGCCCGACGGGCGTCGGCAAGACCGAGCTGGCCAGGGCTCTCGCGGAGGCGTTGTTCGGCGAGTCGGACCGGATGGTCCGGCTGGACATGAGCGAGTTCCAGGAACGGCACACCGTCGCCCGGCTCGTGGGCGCGCCGCCCGGCTACGTCGGGTACGAGGAGGCCGGCCAGCTCACCGAGGCGGTGCGCCGCCGCCCGTACGCGGTGGTGCTGCTCGACGAGATCGAGAAGGCCCACCCCGACGTGTTCAACATCCTGCTGCAGGTGCTCGACGACGGCCGGCTCACCGACAGCCAGGGCCGCACGGTGAACTTCAAGAACACCGTGCTGATCATGACCAGCAACCTGGGCTCGGAACTGATCACCGGCACCCAGCGGACCGTCGGGTTCGCGGGGGGCGGCGAGGGCGGCCGGCAGGAGAGCGACGAGCTGCGCGAGCGGCTGAACCGCCGGCTCCAGGAGAACTTCCGCCCCGAGTTCCTCAACCGCATCGACGAGGTCATCATCTTCCGCCGCCTGGAGCAGCAGCAGCTGCGCCAGATCACCGAGCTGCTGCTGGAGGAGACCCGCCGCCGGCTGCACGCCCAGGACATCCAGGTCGACTTCACCGTCGCCGGCATCGACTGGATCGCCGAGCACGGCTACCAGCCGGAGTACGGCGCCCGCCCGCTGCGCCGGGTGATCCAGCGGGAGGTCGACAACCGGCTGTCCCGGATGCTGCTGGAACACGCGGTCTCGCCGGGGCAGAAGATCACCGTGGACGCCCGGCACGGGAACCTGGCCCTCGACGTGGCCGCCGGTGACCGGGGGCACACCGCCGCCGCCACCTCCCACCCGCGATGAGCGAGCGGAGGCCGAAGATGACCGAGCCCGAGGAGGGCCGTGCGGAGACCGAACCCGAGTCGGAACGATCCAGGCCCATCGTGACCCCGCCGACGGCCAATCCCGGCCGGGTGCGGGTGCCGCCGGAGGGCGTGGGTCCCCAGCGCGGCGGCGAGCCGGAGCGACCCGGCCCGCCGTCCGGAGAGGAGGCGTGATGGCACGAGAGCAGCGGATCGACCCGGAGGTCGACGTGCTCTGGGACGACTTCCACGCCGAGGTGAACGTCCCCTCGGAGCAACTGCGGCGGTGGCTGCTCACCCGCGGCTCGGGGGAGGAGGCGTTCGGGCCGGACCCGGACCTCGGCCTGCCCGAGCCGGGCCGGCAGATCCTGCACGTGCTGGGCAAGCGCAAGGTCGACCTGACCCGGGAGGACGTCGAGGTGATGCGGGAGACGGTCGACCGGATCCGGTCGCTGACGGCCGCGCGGCCCGAGCGCGGCAACGCCGACGACGAGTGGCGGCGCTCCCTGCTCGACCTCGGCCACGACGTGCTCGTCGAGCGCTGACGGCGGCACGCCGTTCTGGCGGAGCGCGGGCGGCCGCACAACGGCAGAGCGCCGGCGGTGGCCTGGCGGAGCCCGGCGCCGGTCGGGCAGAGCGCCGGCGGTTGGCACCCGTCCGGGCAGAGCGCCCACGGCGGCACACCGCCCCGGAGAAGCCTTCTGGTCGGCTGCTGTCCCGTCCGCGCTCAGGGGTCCGCGGCAGCGCCGCGGACCCCCTGACGTACGCAGCGCCAGGTCACTCGGACTCCATGGTGCCGATCTGCAGGCCCGCGGCGTCGGCGGCGGCCTGCCGCGCGCCGCGCGCCCGCTCCTCCCGGCTGAGCAGGGTGGCGTACTCGGTGAGGTCGGCCGGGTCGGGCACCTGCGGCAGACGGCGGAGGAACGCCTCCACGTCCTGGGAGGCGGCGCTGTGCGCGGCGGCGGCCCGCCGCAGCGTCTCCCGGTCGTCCGGGCTCGGCTGGAGATCGGTCATGCGGGCTCAGTTACCCGCCGTCAGGCGGTTCGCACCCCGGAAGCGGCGCCTCCGGCCACCGGCCCCACCCGCCGGACCCCGAAGCCCGGGTTGCGCAGCAGCCAGGCCAGGTAGTCCGGGTGCGCGGCCAGCGAGTCCCGGTACGCCGCCACGGCCGCCTCGAACACCTCGTCGGCGAAGTCCGGGCCCGCCGAGTCCGGGTGCCAGCCGAGCAGCAGTCGCCAGCGCAGGGGCGCCCCCGCCAGCCGCCGGGTCACCAGCCCGGGCACCGGGCGGAACGTGGCCTGGCACAGCGCGACCGCCACGCCGGCCTCCACCAGGTCCATGCAGCCGCGCACGTCGGCCTCGTACATCTTGCGGGGAGTGAAGCCGGCCCGGGCGCACGCGGCGGCGAAACAGTCGCCGAAGCAGCCGTCGCCCGGGGCGGCGACCCACTGCTCCCGGCGCAGCTCCTCCAGCCGCACCTCGTCCCGGCCGGCCAGCGGATGTCGCTCCGGCAGCAGCACCTGCACCGGTTCGAGGGCCACCTCCCGCCAGGTCAGCCCGTACCCGACCGGGGGGACGGCGTCGCCGCAGACGCCGAGCAGCACGTAGTCCAGCCGGCCGCCGCCGACCTGCTGGGCCAGACCGTCGGCCGACCAGGAGGCGTACGTGGTGATCTGGGCCTGGGGGTGCTCGGCGGCGAGCCGGCGCACCAGCGGGCCGAGGATCGGGCTGTTCACCCCGCCGAAGCGGTACCGGGCGGGGGTCGGGCCGGCGCCGGCCAGCCGGGCCGCCTCGTCCTGCAGTCCCTGCATGGCCGGCAGCAGCACCCGGGCCCGGGACAGCACCAGTTCGCCGAGGGCGGTGGGCCGGGCGCCCCGCCGGTCCCGCTCGAACAGCGGGCCGCCCAGCGCCCGCTCGATGCGTTGGAGCTGGGCCGTGAGTGCCGGCTGGGCCAGGCCGAGCATCGACGCCGCCTTGGTCACGCTCCCCGTCTCCGCGATGGCGCAGACCACCCGCAGGTGTCGCAGCTCCAGATTCATACGGTGACGGTAGGACCACCGAGGCGATCGGCGGAAGGGCTGGAACGGATCGGGCTCGGCCGATATCTCTGGCTGTCCGGCCGGTGTCGCCTCAGGCCGGCGGCTGGTCCAGGTCCGACAGGTAGGTCGGCCGGCCGGTCACCGCGTCGCGTACCTTGTCCACCACGCCCAGCGCGGGCTCGACGACGCGGTTCCACGGCGGGGTGCCGGGAGCGCCCGGGTGCGGTCGCGTCGGCGCGGCCTCCTCGGCGATCTCCCACCGGTTGCCCAGCCGGATCAGCTCGGCCTCGGTGGCCACCTCCCGCAGCGCCGCGAGCAGGGGGGCGACGGCGTCGACGTGCCGGCGTACCCGGTCGGCGACCGCGGCCAGCGCGGGGTCGGCCGGGCCGGTCAGGGCCCGGAGGGCGGTCAGCAGGTCGGCGTCCGCGGCGATCTCCCGGTCCACCTGGCCCGACCGGTCCGGCAGCGCCGCCCGGGCGGTGGGGAACAGGTACTGCTCCTCCGCCGACAGGTGCCGCGACAGCGCGGCGGTCAGCACCTCGACCGCCTCGCGCAGCCGCTCCGGCGCGATTCCCGGGTCGGTCATCCGGTACGACAGGTCGCGCAACTGCCGATGCTCGCGTTCGACGATGTCGACGATGCTGCGCCCGCCGGGTCGGTAGCCCTCCTCGGGCACGGGCGGCAGCGGGGGCAGGGGAACCGTCATGGTGCCCTCCTGGGCTGGCGGGCGGGGCGGGGGGAGGCGCCCGGCGGTGGGGTAGGGGACGGCAGCGGCGGTACCCGCGGCGCGCCCGGGCGAAACGGGGGCGCCGGCCGGGCGACCTGTCGCCGCGACCCCGGCTGGTATGAAGAACCGTTGACATCCTTCCCGTCCTAATGGGCGGGGGTTCCCGTGGTCGCCCTTGGGTTTTCCTGCTTCATCGCCGGTCGCCCCGTCCGGGAGGACTCCCGTTGAGGTCTTACACCAGCTCCACAGGCAGACACCGCCAGCCCGGCGGCCAAAATATTGCGGGCCGCGTTGACGTCGCGGTCGTGGGCGGCGCCGCACCGGCACGTCCACGTCCTTACGTTCAGCGGCAGCTTCTCGGCCAGCTTCCCGCAGGCCGAGCACAGCTTGGAGGACGGAAACCAGCGGTCGACGGTGATCAGGTCGCGTCCGTACCAGTTGGTTTTGTACTCCAGGATGGTGCGGAACTGCCGCCACGCCGCATCAGAGATGGCACGGGCCAACGTATGGTTGGTGACCATGTTGCGGACGGTCAGGTCCTCGATCACGATCGTTTGGTTGTCACGAACGAGTCGAGTGGTCAGCTTGTGCAGGTGATCCCGGCGCCGGTCAGTGATCCGGGCGTGGACGCGGGCGACCTTCAGCCGCGCCTTGGCCCGGTTGTGGGAGTCCTTCTCCTTACGAGCCAGCGCCCGCTGGGCGCGGGCCAGCCGCGCCCGGTCGGCGCGTTCATACCGTGGGTTGACGACCTTCTCCCCGGTGGAGAGGGTGAGCAGGCTGTCGAGCCCGGCGTCGATCCCGACCGCGCCGGACGTGGGGGCAACGTTGACCCGGTCGTCGCACAGGAGGGACACGAACCAGCGTCCGGCCGAATCCTGCGACACGGTCACCGTCGACGGTGTCGCCCCGTCGGGCAGCGGCCGGGACCACACGATGTCCAACGGTGCGGTCATCTTCGCCAACGTCAACCGGCCGTCACGGTAGCGGAACGCGCTGGTGGTGTACTCCGCCGACTTCCGGGACTTTTTCCGGCTCTTGAACCGGGGGTAGCGGGCCCGGCCGGCGAAGAAGTTCGTGAACCCCGTCTGGAGGTGCCTCAGCGCCTGCTGCAGCGGTACCGACGACACGTCGTTGAGGAACGCCAGTTCGTCGGTCTTCTTCCATCCGGTCAGCATCGCCGAGGTGGTGTTGTAGTTGATCCGCTCCTGGCGCAACGTCCACGCCTCGGTGCGGGCGGCCAACGCCAGGTTGTAGACCTTCCGGACGCAGCCGAACGTGCGCGCCAGCTCAGCGGCCTGCCCGCCGGTCGGGTAGAAGCGGTACTTGAACGCCCGCTTCACGGCCTTGGTCACGCCTCACAAACTAGCAAGCCAACCAGTGAACGTAACGTTGGCGCGTCGGTCCGCCTAGGCGGCGCATCGGCTGCCCCTGCCCTGCTCTGCAGGGTTCGGTTTCCTTCCCGGCCTGAAGGTCGGGGTATCCACGGAAGGTGATCTGATGACGAGCGACGCCGCCCCCGCCCGACCCGATCCCACCGACGAGGTCGTCGACCTCTGCCGCGACCTGCTGCGCATCGACACCACCAACACCGGGGACAACGAGACCAGCGCCGGGGAGCGCGCCGCGGCCGAGTACGTCGCGCAGAAGCTGGCCGAGGTCGGCGTCGACGCCGAGATCCTCGAGTCCGCCCCGGGCCGGGCCAACGTCGTCGCCCGCATCCCGGGTACCGACCCCGGCCGGGACGCGCTGTTGGTCCACGGCCACCTCGACGTGGTGCCCGCCGACGCCGACGAGTGGTCGGTGCACCCGTTCTCGGGGGAGATCCGCGACGGCTACCTGTGGGGCCGGGGCGCGATCGACATGAAGGACTTCGACGCCATGGTGCTGGCCGTGCTGCGGCACTGGCAGCGCACGGGTGTCCGCCCGGCCCGCGACATCGTGCTGGCCTTCACCGCCGACGAGGAGGCCGGCAGCGACTACGGCGCGCACTACCTCGTCCAGCGCCACCGCAGCCTCTTCGAAGGGTGCACCGAGGCGGTCGGGGAGGTCGGCGGCTTCTCGTACTCGATCGACGAGCAGCAGCGGCTCTACCTGATCGAGACGGCCGAGAAGGGCATCGACTGGCTGCGGCTGCACGCCAAGGGCCGGCCCGGCCACGGCTCGTTCGTCCACGACGACAACGCGGTGACCGCGCTCGCCGAGGCGGTCGCCCGCATCGGCCGGCACCGCTTCCCGGTCACCGTCACCCCGACCGTGCGGGCCTTCCTCGAGGAGGTCTCCGACGCGCTCGGCATCGAGGTGGACCCGAACGACCCGGAGACGGCGATCGCCAAGCTGGGCCCGATCGCCAACATCATCGGCGCGACCGTCCGCAGCACCGCCAACCCGACCCGGCTCGCCGCCGGCTACAAGGACAACGTGATCCCCGGCCGGGCCACCGCCACCATCGACTGCCGCAGCCTGCCCGGGCAGTCGGAGATGCTGGAGGCGCAGCTGCGCGAGCTGGTCGGCCCGGACATCGACATCGAGTACATCCAGCGCCAGCCCGCCCTGGAGACCACCTTCGACGGCGCGCTCGTCGAGGCCATGTCGGCGGCGCTGCGCGCCGAGGACCCCGGTGCCCGACCCGTGCCGTACATGCTCTCCGGCGGCACCGACGCCAAGGCCTTCGCCCAGCTCGGCATCCGCTGCTTCGGCTTCGCGCCGCTGCGGCTGCCCGCGGACCTCAACTTCTCCGGCCTGTTCCATGGCATCGACGAGCGGGTACCGGTGGACGGACTACAGTTCGGCGTGCGGGTTCTCGACCGGTTCCTCCGGTCCTGCTGACCGTGTCCGCCGCCCGACCGCCCGGCGCGGATCATCCCCCACTGCGAAGGGAACACACATGACCGACCAGCACGGGGAGCTGGATGCTGCCCTGGAGCGGGTGATCGACGCCGCCCGCCGACACCTGGCCGCCGTTCGGGCCGCCGAGGGCCGCATCGACGACGACGAGGTCTGGCAGGCGTATGTCGCCCTGAACAACGCCTCGTTCGCGTACGACGAGCTGCTGCTCGACGCGTTCGGCGAGGTCACCCCCTGGGACGTGGAGTCCATCGATCCCGACGAGGTCGACGAGCGCCTCGCCGGCGGGCCGGAGGGCGCCGAGCCGACCGACCCGCACCCGCGGGTCATCTCGGTGCGCCAGCGCCGCGACTACCGGGTCCCCAGCGTCTCCGCCCTGATCCGCGTGGCCGAGGCGGCCCGCCGCGAGGGCACCCCCGAGGAGGACGAGCCCGCGCCCGTGGAGGGCGTCGGCGAGGCCGTGCTGGAGCTGCTGCAGAGCGGCGACGGCTCGCTCAGCGCGCTGGACGTCCCGGAGCTGGAGCCGCTCGACGGGGTGGTGATGGTCAGCGAGGTGGGTAGCCCCGTCGACCTGGAGTCCTTCGACGACGACGACGCGGTGGGCCCGTTCCAGCCGGCCGCCGACGACCGGCTCATCGGCCGCCTCGACGAGCACCCCTTCCTCGACGTCGACGACGAGGAGCACGACCACGCGGGGCACCGCCACTAGGCCGCGAACGCCCCGGGGCCCGACCACCCGGCCGGGCCTCGGAGCGTTCCCGTACGACGGGCGCCGGGCGGCGCCCCGACGTCAGTACGACAGGCCGGGCTGGGGCTGGTTGACCCGGCGGCGCCGCAGCATGACCTGCCGCGTGCCGTCCCGGTACAGCCGCACCCGCGCCAGCTCCCACCCGGAGAACTCCGCCTGGATCGCCAGCTGCGCCGCGGCGGTCAACCGGTCGACGTTCGAGGGCAACCGCAGCGGCGCGTATTCGTAGTCCATGCGCTCCATGCTGCCCAAGCCCGGGGGCCCACCGCCACCCCCGGCGGCGTGACCGCAGCCGCGGACTCGCCGTCCCGTCAGGCGGGCCGGCCCGGGTCAGCCGTCCCGTTCCGGGTAGCCGACCGGCACGGCCGACACGTCGTCCAGCGCCACGATGATCTCCTCGGGCAGGGTCATTCGCTCCACCTGCAGCGCCCCGAGCAGCTGCCCGACCGTCCGGGCGCCCAGGATCGGCGCGGTCACCCCCGGCCGGTCCCGGATCCAGGCCAGCGCCACCTCCAGCGGCGACACCCCCAGCCCGCCGGCCGCCGTGGCCACCGCCTCCACGATGCTCGAGCAGCGCGGCTCCAGGTACGTCGCCACGAACCGCTCGAAGTGCGGCGACGCCGCCCGCGAATCCGCCGGCCGGCCGTGCCGGTACTTGCCCGTGAGCACCCCCCGGCCCAGCGGCGACCAGGGCAGCACGCCCAGACCCAGCGCGGCGCAGGCCGGCAGGACCTCCCGCTCCACCCCCCGCTCCAGCAGCGAGTACTCCACCTGGGCGGCCACCACCGGAGCCCGCCCCGGCCAGGCCGCCTGCCACGCCGCCGCCCGCGCCGTCTGCCAGCCCGAGAAGTTCGACACCCCCACGTAGCGCACCCGGCCGCTGGCCACCGCGTGGTCCAGCGCCGCCAGGGTCTCCTCCAGCGGGGTGTCCGGGTCGTACCCGTGGACCTGCCACAGGTCGACGTGGTCCGTGCCGAGCCGGCGCAGCGAGGCGTCCAGCGTACGCAGCAGGTGGCCCCGGGAATTGTCCCGGCGCCGGCCGCTGCCGGGCCGCAGCCCCGCCTTCGTCGCGATGAGCACCTCGTCGCGGGGCACCAGGCTGCCCAGCAGCGACCCGATCACCGACTCCGCGTCCCCGTCGCCGTACACGTCGGCGGTGTCCACCAGGTTGCCGCCCGCGTCGAGGTAGCTCTTCAGCTGGGCGGCCGCGTCGTCGGCGTCGGTGTCCCGGCCCCAGGTCATGGTGCCGAGCGCGAGCCGGGAAACCGCCAGCCCGCTTCGGCCGAGCGGTCGCTGTTGCATGGTTGAACCTTATTTCGAACCCGCCGCCACCGATATCCTCGCCTCCGTCAAGTTCCTGCTCGCCCTCCCGGCCGGGGTCCGGCACCCGACCCGTCCGGCCCGCCCCACGGTGCGCGGCGTTCGGGTGAGCCGGTGATCCGCCGCGCCGCCGGCATTGCGTAACCTGGTGCGACCTTGTGGTGCGGGATGGGGAGGACCAGTGCGACTCGGGCTCAGCCTCGGATATCAGACAGCGTGGAGCACACCGGCCGACCACCTGGCGCTCGCCCAGGAGGCGGACCGGCTCGGCTACTCGGTGGTGTGGGCGGCCGAGGCCTACGGCTCGGACTCGCCCAGCATGCTGGCCTGGATCGCGGGCCAGACCGAGCGGATCGACGTGGGTAGCGCCGTGATGCAGATCCCCGCCCGCACGCCGGCGACGACCGCGATGACGGCCGCGACGATCGACACGCTCTCCGGCGGCCGGTTCCGGCTCGGCCTGGGCGTCTCCGGCCCGCAGGTCTCCGAGGGCTGGCACGGGGTACGGTTCGCCAAGCCCCTCGCGCGCACCCGGGAGTACGTCGACATCGTCCGGCTCGCCATGGCGCGCAAGGAGGTCGCGTACGACGGCGAGTTCCACACGCTGCCGCTGCCCGACGGGCCGGGCAAGGCGCTGCGGCTGGGCTTCCACCCGACGCGTGAGCGTATCCCGATCTACCTCGCCGCCGTCGGCCCGAAGAACCTCGAACTGGCCGGTGAGATCGCCGACGGCTGGCTGGCCATCTTCTACGCCCCCGACTTCGCCGACGAGCAGCTCGCCGCCGTCCGTGCCGGGCGGGCGAAGGCCGGCAAGGACCTGGCCGGCTTCGACGTGGTGCCGTCCGTGCCGGTGGTGGTCGGCGACGACGTCGCCTCCTGCGCCGAGCTGGTCCGCTGGTACGCCGCGCTCTACGTGGGCGGGATGGGCAGCCGGCAGCAGAACTTCTACAACCAGCTCGCCACCCGGATGGGCTACGGCGACGCGGCCCGCGAGATCCAGGACCTCTACCTGGCCAAGCGGCAGCGCGACGCCGCCGCCGCGGTGCCGTTGGAGTTCGTCGACCGCACCTCGCTGCTCGGGCCCAAGGAGCGCATCGCCGAGCGCATGCGGGAGTACGCGGCCGCCGGGGTCACCACCCTGTCGGTGACCCTCTTCACCGCGGACCGGGACAGCGGCGTGCAGACCCTGCGTACGGTCGCCGAGGCGCTCGAGCTCTCCGGGGTGGGCGAGTGACCTGGGTGGAAGCCATCGTCCTGGGCATCGTCCAGGGCCTGACCGAGTTCCTGCCGGTCAGCTCGTCGGGGCACCTGCGGATCACCTCCGCACTGTTCTTCGGCCGCGACGCCGGCGCGTCCTTCACGGCGGTCACCCAGCTCGGCACCGAGGCCGCCGTACTGATCTACTTCGCCAAGGACATCGGGCGCATCGCCCGCACCTGGCTCGTCGGGATCGTCGACCGCTCGGTCCGCAGCAGCCTCGACTACCGCATGGGCTGGTACGTCATCATCGGCTCCATTCCGATCGGGCTGTTCGGCTTCCTGTTCAAGGACGCGATCCGCGAGACGGCCCGCAACCTGTGGGTGGTGGCCACCACGCTGATCGTCTTCGCGTTCGTGCTGGCGTTCGCCGAGTACTGGGGCCGGCAGTCCCGCACCCTGGAGCACTTCCGGATGCGCGACGGCGTCGTCATGGGCTTCGCCCAGGCGATGGCCCTGATCCCCGGCGTGTCCCGCTCCGGCGGCACGCTCACCGCCGGCCTGCTGCTCAACCTCACCCGCGAGGCGGCGGCCCGGTACTCGTTCCTGCTCGCCATCCCGGCCGTGGTGATGTCCGGGGTGTTCAGCATCCCCGACGTGTTCGAGCCGTCGGCGCCCGGCACCGCCGCGCCGAGCGGGGCGCAGATGGTGGTGGCGACCCTGGTCGCCTTCGTCATCGGCTACGCCGCCATCGCCTGGCTGCTGCGTTACGTCGCGCACCACACCCTGTACGTCTTCGTGCTGTACCGGGTCGCGGTGGGCACCCTGGTCCTCGCCCTCCTGATGACCGGCACCATCGCTGCTACCTGAGTTCGCTCTTTGCTGGTTGCTGGTTGCTGGTTGCTGGTTGCTGGTTGCTGTTGGGGCTGGGGGCGACCGTGCCCGGCTCCGGGCGGTCAGGCTTGATCCCTACGCCGGGCACGGTCGCCCCCAGCCCGTCGTGGTCGCCCTCCGCCCGTGAGTGGCGGTC
>NZ_JBICUP010000047.1:0-48573 GCF_043198215.1 Micromonospora sp. NPDC048830 | reverse complement strand
TAAGACCGGGACTCGTCCCGGCACCGCGCGGTGAAGCGGTAACCCACCCGCACGCCGCGTGTTCCACGCGCAGCGTGGAGGGAATCTCCGTCCTTCAGGGCGGAGAGGATGTCAAAGCTTCGCGCACTGCCCGGTGGCCGGGCCGCGCACCGTGTTCGGCCGGTTGTCGTTGCCCGGCGCCGGGCTGTTGCCCGAGCATCCGAGCGGGCCGCCGATGGTGTTCGCCGCGACCACCACCGGCTGGCTGCCGGTGTTGCCGGTCAGGGTGACCGGGCCGCCGACCGTGACGGTGTCGAGGCGTACCCCGCCGCTGTTGGCCGTGAGCGACACCGGGCCGATCACCCTGCCCCGGCTGATCTCCACCGCACCGGTCGCGCCGCTGACGGTGACCGGGCCGGAGACGATCGCGCCGTCGAGCTCGAACAGCACCGGGCGGGTGGCGTACACCGGGCCGCCGATGGTGCCGCCGTCGACGATCAGCGAGGCGCCCGGGTCGACCGTGACGGGGCCGCCGATGGTGGCGTTCTCCAGGCAGGTCAGGCCCGCGGTGACGACCAGCGGCTTGTTGTACGCGCCGGTGATCGTCGTGGTGCACTGCGGCCCGGCCTGCCCGACGGCCGACCGCGGCTGGGTGTCCGCGGTGACCGGCGAGTTCGCGGCGAAGTAGTTCACCAGCATGGTGAGGTCGTTGTCGCCGGTGGTCGTCTTGTTCGTGCCCTGCCCCAGGGCGGCGAAGTTGTCACCGCCGGCGGCGAGGAACGAGTTCATCGTGACCCGGTAGGTGGCGGCCGGGTCGAGCGGCGTGCCGTTCAGCTTGAGCGAGGTGATCCGCGAGCCCTTGGGCGCCTCGGGGTTGTAGGTGTAGTAGAGGCCCTTCGACACGCCCAGCCACAGCACCGGCCGGGACGCGCCGTCCGGCTGCCACTGCTCCTCCAGCGCCTGCTTGACCTGGGCGCCGGTGAGGCTCTTGGTGACCATGTCGTTGGCGAACGGCTGGACCGCGAAGGCGGCGGCGTAGGTCACCGTGCCGTCGGTCCCGTACAGCAGGTCGGCCCGCAGGCCGCCCGGGTTCATGAACGCGATCTGCGCCCCGCCCCGGCCGGCGTCCCTGGTCTGGGAGAGCTGCACGTCGGCGATGAAGTTGCCGAGCGCCGACTCCTTGCCCCGGTCCTCGTTGCCGTTGGTGTAGGCCCGCCTGATGTCCGCCGTGATCTTGCCGAGCGGCTGCTTGCCCAGCTCGGCGGCCTTGGCCTTGGCGGCGGTCACGATGTCCGCCACCGCCGGGTCCTGCGGCGCGCCCACGACGTCGACCAGCGCGGCGTCGGCCGAGGTGACCGAGCCCGTGTTCGGGTCGAAGGTCAGCGTGACCTTGCCCAGCCGCTTGCCGTAGTCCTCGGCCTGCACCACCGGGCGCAGCCGGTCCGACCCCGGCACCGGGAGCTCGAAGGCGTACGGCTGGTGGGTGTGGCCGCTGAAGATGGCGTCGATGGTCGCGTCGACCCGGGTGAACCTGCCGAAGACCGGGTCGTTGGCCAGCGCCTCGGCGGAGGTGATGTGCTCCGTCGCCGCGCCCTCGTGGGCGAGCAGCACGACCACGTCGGCCTCGCCGTTGTCCGGGTTGCCGTCCTTGAGCTGGCCGGCGACCAGGTTGGCCTCGGCCACCGGGTCGCGGAAGGTCAGGCCGGCGATGCCGTCCGGACTCACCAGCGACGCGGTCTGCTCGGTCACCACGCCGACGAAGCCGACGCGGACGCCGCCGACGGTGCTGACGGAGTACGCGGGCAGCGCCCGGGTGTCACCCCGGTACACGTTGGCGCCCAGGTACGGGAAGTCGGCCCGGTCGGACACCCGGCCCGTCAGGTCGGCGATGCCCTTGTCGAACTCGTGGTTGCCGACCGCCGAGGCGGCCAGGCCGGCGCTGTTCAGCGCGTCGATCGTCGGGTTGTCCCCGTCGATCGCCGAGATGAAGGTGGACGCGCCGATGTTGTCGCCCGCGGAGACGAAGGTGGTGTTGGGGTTCTGCGCCCGCAGCTGCCCGACCAGGCCCGCGACCTGCGCGGCGCCGCCGACCGGCTGACCGCCACTGGTGGCCGGGGACTCCAGCCGGCCGTGGAAGTCGTTGATGCTCAGCAGCTGGAGGTCGACCGGCTTGGCCCTGGTGCTGAGGCCCACCACGAGCGGGTTGTGGTCACTGGCCCGGTACGGGTTCGCCTCGTAGAACGCGGCCAGCCCGTCGTACTGGAACGCGAACGACTCGACCGCGTTGATCTGCCACACGTCGACCCCGGTGACCCGCGTCGCCAGCGACGGCGAGGCGAGGGCGTGGTCGAGGGAGCCGGACTCGCCGCCGAAGACGTAGGTGGCCTTGCCCGTGTCGTTCAGGTCGCGGTACTCGGCGTCGTAGAGGACCTGCATGGGGTCCTCCTGGGTGTACGCGTTGAAGTCACCCAGCAGCAGCACGTTGTCGGTGTCGCTGTCGTCCTTGACCTGCTCGACGAACGCGGCCAGCGCCCGTGCCTGCCGGACCCGGTCGCCGTTCCACGCGCCCTGACCGTCGCCGGCGTCGGCGTTGTCGCCGGTGCCGGTGCCGCTCTTGGACTTGAGGTGGTTGGCCACCACGATGAAGGTGAGCTTGCCCGCGGTGAACGCCTGCGCGATCGGCTCGCGGGCGTTGAACCAGACGCTCTCGTCGTTGACCGAGCGGGACGGGCCGGTGGGCTGCACCTTCGCCGGCTTGAAGATGATCGCCGTGGTGATGAAGTCCTGCTCGGCCGCGCTCGGCAGCTCGGCCGGGGTGCGGACGTAGTCCCAGGTGCCCGCGCCCGCCGCCGTGTTCAGCGCCGCCACGAGGCGCTTCAGCGCCTGCTGCGGGTCGCTCGCGTCGAACCGGACGGAGTTCTCGATCTCCTCCAGCGCGACGACGTCGGCGCCGAGGGCGTTGATCGCCGAGACGATCTTCGCCTCCTGCTTGGCGAGGGCCGCCTCGTCGTCCGCGCCGCGGGCGTCGCCGCCGAAGTGGACGAAGTAGTTCAGCACGTTGAAGCTGGCCACCCGCACGTCGCCGCCGACGTCGACCGGCCCGGCGGTACGCGGGTTGGTGGCCTTGAAGCTGGTCCGCTCGGCGGCGGGGGTGTCCGCGCTGACCGGCGTGGCCGGCTGGAGCCGCCACTCGCTGAAGCTGTACGACAGCACCGACGGCCCGAACGCCTCGACGGAGTCGCCGACGCGCAGCGGGTTCGCCTTGGACAGGTACGGCGGGAGCAGCCCGGCGGTGGACAGGTTCGTGGTCTTGCCGTCGTCCACCAGGATGCGGCGGAGCTTGTTCGCGGCGGCCACCTGCTTCGCGGCGTCCGTGCCCGGGCGGGCGACGTCGGTGGGGTTGGCGGCCGGGCGGTCACCGGCGGCGAGCACGACCTCGCCGTACCGGTTGGTGTTGTAGACCTCGGAGACGGTGAACTGGCCGACGGGCGCGACCCGCATCGACTCGACCGACTCGCGGGCGGCGTCGTCCAGCGGCAGGCTCACCGGGACGGGCGCGGGCAGGGCCACGTTCTGCTCGCAGACCTGCACGTCCGTCTTGCTGGCGACGCTCAGCTGGGTCAGGCCGTTGAACTCGCTCGCGGTGCCGCTGACCCGGACCCGGTCGCCGATCGCGACCGACGGGTGGTTCGCGGTGTTCGAGGTGAGGTAGACGAAGATGCCGTCGGAGGCCGTCCCGGCGGCGACGGTGCGCTCGCCGCCGCTGCCCGCGGTCTGCACGTAGACGCCGTTGTAGCCGCCGGTGCGGTGGTCGGCCGTGACCACGCCCTCGACGGTGACCCGGGTGCCCGCCGACGGCGTCGCCGTGCCGGTGCCCTGCACCTCGGCGATGGTGTGGTCGACGGTGACCGTGCAGCCGGTGCCCGGCTCCGGGTCCGGGTCGGGGGTGCCGCCGTTGCGGGCGCCGAACGTGTTGGGGGCGGGGGCCTGCCAGGTGCCGCCGACCTTCTGCAGCGAGTCGCCGACCAGGGTGGTGCTGGTCTCGGCGACCCCGATGTCGGTGCCGGCCAGCCCGTTGGCCGGGCCGCCGACCGCGGTGAACGTGCCCTCGTAGGTGAGGAACTCGGCGACCGCGCCGGTGGGGGAGACCAGGGCGACGCCGTCGGGGGAGCCATTCTGGACGCCGTCCGTCGGGTAGCTCGCCACGACCACGCCCGCCTCGGGCACCGCACCGCTCAGCGTCCTGGTGTTGTACACCGCGCCGCCGTTGCCGTTGTAGAGGACGACCTGCCAGCCCGTCAGGTCGAAGCCGACGGGGGCCTCGATCTCGACGGCCTCGCCGGTGTCCGTGCCGGCGTTGTCGTAATGGATCTCACTGATCGTCGGCGTCCCCGTCTCGGCGAGGGCGGTGGCCCCCGTGGAGAGGACGAGGGCGGCGCCTGTGGCGAGGACGATCGAGGCGTTCTGGATACGTCTGCGCCTCTTGGGGTTCATCAAACTGAGCCTCCGATGCGGAATGGGCCGGGTGGAGAATAAATGCTTTCGGTGTCCCGGTGAGAGCCGCCAGATGTACAGATCGGCCCGACGGTGAGCGCGGAAGCCGGGCGTACGGCCGGTGGCGGCTCGTCCGACCGGCGCTGCGGCCGGAGCCCGGTGGCCCGGGCCGGGGCGTGACCGGCCACGGACACGGCCGCCGGGCCCGATCCAGTGTGGACCGGTCCCGGCGGCAGCGGGTCAACGGGGTGGACCGACCGGCGGAACCGTGATCCTTGACAGCTCAGGCACTCGACACGCCGAGAGAACCGGACCTGGGCCGCCAACGATCACCGCTCCGTCCGCCTCGACGACGGAGCCGGGCGCAGCCGGCCGCAGCGTCCGCCCGCATCCGGCGGCGCCGGCGGCCGTGCCGCCGTCCCGCCCCCCACCGCCTACCTCCGGTGGCGCCGGCGGCCGTGCCGCCGTCCCGCCCCCACGAGGACGGCCCGCCGCCCCGGGCGGCGTTGCCCGGGGCGGCGGACCTGCTGTCGCTCTGTCGCGGTCGTCAGGGCTTGAGCACCACCTTCAGGCACTCGTCCTGCTTGTTCTTGAAGATGTCGTAGCCGTGCGGGGTGTCCTCCAGTCGCATGGTGTGCGTGATGATGTAGCTCGGGTCGATCTCGCCCCTGCGGACCCGCTCCAGCAGTGACCGCCAGTAGCGCTGCACGTGGGCCTGGCCCGAACGCATCGTCAGCGAGCGGTTCATGAACGAGCCCATGGGGAACTTGTCGATGAACCCACCGTACGAGCCGATGACGGAGACCGTGCCGCCGTTGCGGCAGCTCAGCACGGCCTCGCGCAGCGCGTGTGGCCGGTCGATCTCCGACTTCACCGCCTGCTTGGCCCGGTCGTACGCGTACAGCGCCGCCGACGCGTGGTGCCCCTCCGTGCCGACGGCGTCGATGCACGCGTCCGGGCCGCGGCCGGCCGTCATGTCCCGCAACGCGTCCATGACGTCCGTCTCCTCGTAGTTGATGATCTCCGCGCCGCACTTCTCCCGCACCATTCGCAGCCGGTACTGGAACCGGTCGATGACGATGACCCGCTCCGCGCCGAGCAGGAACGCGCTCAGGGTGGCGAACTGGCCCACCGGCCCCGCGCCCCAGACGGCGACGATGTCGCCGCGCTTGATGTCGCACATCTCGGCGGCCATGTAGCCGGTCGGCAGCACGTCGGACAGGAACAGCACCTTCTCGTCGGGCAGGTCGTCCTCGATCTTGAGGGCGCCGACGTCGGCGTACGGCACCCGCGCGTACTGCGCCTGGCCGCCCGCGTACCCGCCCAGCATGTGCGAGTACCCGTAGATGCCGCCGGGGGCGTGGCCCATCGCCAGCTCGGCGATCGCCGCGTTCGGGTTGGAGTTCTCGCAGATGGAGTACAGGCCCCGCTGGCACGAGCTGCAGTTGCCGCAGGCGATCGGGAACGCCGCGACGACGCGGTCCCCGACCTTCAGGCCGTCCCGCACGCCGTGGCCCAGCTCCACGATCTCGCCCATGAACTCGTGGCCGAGCACGTCGCCCTTCTTCATCGTGGGGACGAAGCCGTCGATCAGGTGCAGGTCGGAGCCGCAGATCGCCGCCGAGGTGATCTTCACGATGGCGTCCCGCGGGTTGAGGATCTTCGGCTCGGGTACCTCTTCGACCGCCACGTTGTTCGGGGCGATCCAGCAGGTGGCTTTCATCGCGTCCTCCTCTCACGCGCGCGGCATCGCCAGCGGCTGCGCCGGACGCTGCTTGATCTGCTGTTGCATGTTCGTGCCGTCGGGGCTGCCGTCCGAGCGGGCGATCTCGCCCGTCTCGATCACCTGCTTGAACCGGCGCAGGTCGTCGCAGACCTGCTGCTGCGGGTTCTCGCCGAAGATCCTGGCCAGCGCCGCGCCGAACATCCGGCCCGGCGGCGCGTACTCCAGGTCGATCCGGACCTCCGTGCCGCGCCCGCCGGCCGCCGGCACGAACCGCACCGACCCGGAGTTGGGTACGGTCGCGCCGTCGACCGAGCGCCACGTGATCATCTCGTTGGGGCGGTCGGCGGTGATCTCCGCGTCCCACTCCACCCGCCTGCCGCCCGGGGCCTTGGCCGTCCAGTGCGACCGCCGGTCGCCGATCGTCCGGACGGACTCCAGGTGGGACATGAAGCGCGGCAGGTTCTCGAAGTCGTGCCAGAACCGGTACGCGTCCGCCGCGCTGCGGTTGATGGTCACCGACGCCTGTACCCGGCTGGGCGGGCTGATCCTCCTGCCCCGGGTGACCTGGATGGCCGCGTAGAGGTCGACGGCGGTGATCCCGGCGAGCGCCCAGGTCGTGTACATCAGGCGGTTCCGCCGGTCGCCCCGCCGGTTCCGCATGGCCGTGGTGCTCGCGGCGAGGTCCACGACGTCGCCGGCGACCCGCGTCCACGCCCCCCAGCCCGTCCGGCGCGGGATCAGCAGCGCCGCGGCGTGGCCCAGTTCCCGCAGCCCGGTGGCCTGCAGCACCGCCTGCGCGGTGCGCGAGTCGTCGACACCGCAGAGCCGGCTCACCCGCGGCCGCGCCGCGAGGGTGGTGACGCCCAGGCCGAGGCTGAACCAGCCCAGAAACCGCGCCAACCCCTGCGATCTGCGGCTCTGGGCCTCCCGCTCGATACCCAGGGCGTCGGTCACCGACCGGACGCCGATCGTGCTCCTACGGCTCATGTTCCTCTCCTCGCTCCGACAGTGACGGTCGCTGGTCGTCGCGCCAGCACACGTCGGCGCCAGGCGCCTCCTGGCAGTCACATCCTCGCAACCCGTGGTGCCCGGTAAGGCCGGATTTGTGCATCCGGACGGCCGACGCCGCCGCCCGGCACCCGGACGGGCTCAGGCGCGCGCGCCACCCGCCGGCCGTCCGACCAGGGCGCCGCCGTGGTCGGCCGTGGCTCCTGCCGCCTTCCCGGGGGTGCTCAGTCCGTCGGTGGCCAGACGTCGCCCCACTCGGCGTCCCGTGCCTGCCGGTAGCGGTCGCCCTGCCGTTTGGAGATCAGTTCCTGTCGGGCGCCGTCGTCGCGCGCGCAGACCTGGAGGGTCACCAGACCCTTGCGGAACGCCGGATGCCGCAGGATCCGGCCGCCCACCGGAAGCGGCTGCCGCCTGGCGGCGGCGACGTAGGAGAACTTCTCGTCCTCGTAGCCGAGCTGCGCGTCCTTCAGCCGCCGGTGGAGAGCGGACCGGTTGACCCGGGCGGCGAAGTGGCACCAGTCGGCGGTCCCGGACAGCGGGCAGGCCCCCTGGTGCGGGCAGGGTGCCAGGACGGTGTGCCCCGAGCCGACGAGCGTCGACCGGGCGTCGAGCACCCGTTCGTGGCCGGCCGGTGTGCCGGCCTCGATCACCACCACCAGCGCGCCGGCCGCCGTCGCCCGCGCGACCAGCGCCGACCGGTCCTCCGTCGGCAGCTCCCCGAGGACGTACGAGACGGTCACCAGGTCGGCGGCGGGCAGCTCGCCGGAAGGATCGAAGCGCCACTGGCGCCAGGTCGCCGAGCGCAGCGCGGGATGGTCGGCCCGGGCGCACAGCTGGCGGCCCAGTGCCAGCGCCTCGCTCACCTGGTCGAGCACCGTCACCGTCTCCAGGCCGGGAAAGATCTGGGTGGCGGCCCAGGTCGCGGCGCCCGTGCCGCCGCCCAGATCCAGGTGGCGGCGGGGCCGGAAGTCCGGCACGACCCGGGCGACCTGGTCGAGCGCCGCGCGCACGGCGGCGAAGGTGGCCGGCATCCGGTACGCCGCGTACGCCGTGACGTCCCTCGCGGACGTGAGGATCGGGGCGTGACCCACCCGGTCGGACCGGTACTCGTCCATCAGCCGGCGCACCGAGGCGGACAGCGCCTCCGCGCGTGCCGACGTCAACGCCGACGCCAGGCTGTTTCGCAGGTCGTCGGGCAGGTCTGCCATCGGGATCGGGGCTCCGTTCGGGTGCTGTCCGCTGGATTCTCGCATTCCTTGCCGGCGCGCCGGCCCGGCTCCCCTTGGCCCCACCCTCCGACAACAGCGACACCCGGACGAAAGGAGGCCCGTCCCGTTCCCCTGGCCGGCGGCGTTCGGCCCGGTCCTCCTTGCGGTAATGCGTTTCGCGGCCTCGGCCGCGACTGCGGCGCGCGATACGATCCAATGGCGGGCCTCACTGCGACAATGGCGGCACGAAGGCGTGGGCCAGAAAGGATTCTTGGCGCTTGTGCCCCGGTACGGCGCCCTTTTCCCTCGGCGGTGCGACCGACGTGTCCGCGTTCTGCCGGCAGCCTCGGAACGGAACGGGAGCAGATGACGGACGACAGGTTCCCCGAGTGGGGCAGGCGGGTCTACGCGGAGTTCCACCGGCTGGTGGAGCTGGTCGAGTCGATGGTCCTGCGGCCGATGCGCAGCGGCTGGCAGTTGCCGCTGCTGTGTCTGGTCTCCCGGCCGGGGGCCGGCTCGCCGCTGGCGATGATGGCGCACGTGCTCGCCGGTGAGGAGCGCCGGGTCCCGCACGTCCGGATGAGCGCGGCGGGCCAGGACGTGCGCACGCTGCTGCACGAGGCGTACACGGGGCTGGCGGCCGGGAACTTCGGCGGCGCGGATCGGCTGCGGTTCCGCCACTACGCGCTCGCCGACGGGCTGATGCAGGTCGACCTCTCGGGAGTGCCGACGAACCGGCGGCGCCGGGAGCTGGCCCGGCAGTTGCGGCGGAGCATCTGGCAACGGGCGCCCTGGGACGGCCAGCAGGCGCCGCCCGACGTCGGGGGTTGGCCGGGCCTGCTGCTGTGGTTGGCCCTGGGTGTCCTTCCCGGGCTGATGTTCTGGCTGCTGACCACCGGATGGTTGTTCGGCGCGGGCCGCCGGTTCCGCTGGTTCATGCGCCAGCAGTACCTCGCGCCCAAGCTCGCGGCGGGCGACTTCTTCACCTTCGCCAGCCGGTTGACGGTCCCGTCCCGGGAGACCGAGGATCAGGAACAGATCGACCTGCTGCTGGTCCACGCGTTCCTGCAGGACCTACGCGTCGACTACCGTCGCTGGCCCTGGCGGCTGAAGTCGTGGCGGCGCACCGCGTGCCCGGTCCTCCTGCTGGACGACATCGCGCCCGACAACGGCGGGTACGACCTGGTCAGGCTGATCAACGCGGTGCGCGACGAGACCGGCCAGTCCGACCCGCTGCTGGTCGTCACCGACAGCCACGACGTCCCGCCGGACGGGCTGGTGCCGACCGACCCCGCGGTGGCCGGCCAGTTGGTGCCGCTGGACGGGGTGGAGGGGGCGTACCGGGCCTGGCGCAGCGGGCTGCCCCGGGCCCGCCGGGCCCGGGAGGACAACGCCTGGTACCTCTAGGTGGAGATCCCGCCGGCCGACCTTACGCCGTACCGGCACCGGCTGTCCCGCATCGTGCCGCCGAAGCCGCCGTGGCTGGCTCGGCCGGTGGCGTTGGTCGCGGTGGCGGCCGTCGTCCTGGCCGCCGTCGGCGTCTGGCAGATACCCGACCAGGTGGCCAGGCTGCGGGCCGGCTGCGAGTGGCCGCCGACGGCCTCGGGCGGCCTCGTCCGCACGGCGGTGCGCGACGGCCAGTGCGTCGGCTACAGCGATCACGAGCGGCAGACGTTCAGTACGGACCAGTCGCTGCTCGACGTCCAGCGGAGGATCTTCGACCAGAACCGGAAGGTGGAGGCCGCCTGGCGGGTCAAGAAGACGCACCCCCGGGTCACGCTGGTCTACTTCGGTTCGCTGACCAAGCCCGACGCCCTGCCGGGCGAGGAGACCTTCGCCGGCGAGCGGGAGGAACTCCAGGGCATGGCGGCGGCGCAGAGCCGGGCCTACCTCGAGGCCAACAACGACCCGGCCCACCCGTACCTGCGGATCGTGGTCGCCAACGCGGGCCAGGAGATGAGGTACTCCGCCGACGTGGTGCGGATGCTGTCGGCGCTGGCCGCGGAGGAGCCGACGGTGCTCGGGGTGGTCGGGCTGGTGGAGAGCCGCAGGGCGGTCCAGGACGCGATCCGGGCGCTGGGCAATCTCGACCTGCCCGTGCTCGCGCCCACCTTGTCGGCCGACCGGATCGCGGACGCGTCGAGCAGGTACCTGCAGATCTCCGCGCCCAACATCGACGAGGCGACGCTCGTCCACGAGCATGCCACCCGAGTGCTCGGAAAGAAGAAGATCTTCAACTACTACACGTTCGGCCGGGTCGACCCGGGCGAGGGCGCGCAGGACGACCTCTACGTCAACACGCTCCGCGACGGACTCCGGGCCCAGTTCGGCGAGGGGAACTACCAGGAGACGTACTGGCGGAACGGCGTCGACCTCACCCCGGTCTGCGCGGACAGGTACCCGGACGGCGTGGTCTTCTTCGGCGGGCGTTACACGGAGTTCGGCGCGTTCGCGAGCAAGCTGGCGCAGGCGTGCAGCGGCCGGGTGCCGCAGCTGATCGGGGACGACTCGGTCAACCGGTACCTCGCCAACGCGGCCGCGCGGGCCGTCGCCCCCGACAACCTGCCCCTGGCGTACGTGGCCAAGGGCGAGCTGGCGTACTGCCACCGGCTCTTCGGCGCGAACGACGTCGAGCGGCGGTCCTTCCTCAGCGACGTGCGGGAGATCCTGTCGATGTGCAGCCCCAACAGCCCGATCGGCGAGCGGGTGGGCCTGGCGTACGACGCCACCCGGCTGCACCTGGCGGCCGTCCAGAGCATCGCCGGCAACCTCGCCGGCTCCGCCGGCCGGGAGTGGGACCCGACGGCGATCAGCCCGACCAGCGTGTACGTCGCGATCCGTGACGTGGCGAACCCCGCGTACCAAGGGGTGACGGGGCTGCTCCGGTTCGACGCCAACGGGATCGCCGACCGGAAGCGCCTGACCCTGCTCTGCGTGCCGAACATCAAGGAGGCGTTCAGCTCGCCGTCCGACATGCCGAGGGAGATCGACCGGCACCCGAGCGACCCCGAGGAGGACAGGCGGTACGGCACCCCGTCGCCCGTTCGTCGGCCGTGCACGAAGGACGGGTGAGGCGGCCGCCGACGGCCCGGGTCGACGTGGAACGTGTCGGAAGTCCGTTCGCCCAGACTCAGGTTGGCTGTAGCGTCCGCGTTCTCGCCGACAACGAGGTGACGCGTCGGGGTCTCCACGACATGCTCGGCTCGCTTGATCTGGTGGCTGAGGTGCATGCGGTGGTGGCGGATCTGGAGCGGTTTCCCGCTGGTCGTTCTTTTGACGTGCTGGTTGTGGCGTGTGAGGACGTGGGTGTGGGGAGTCTGGATGGGGTTGTTGAGGCGGCGCATCGTCGGGGGGTGAAGATTCTGCATCTGATCGGTCGTGGTGCGGCGTGTCTGGATGCGGTGACGCGGTTGCCGAGTAATGGGTTTCTGATTCAGGACGAGGTGACGCGGGAGGCGTTGGGGCAGGCGTTGGGTCGGATGTTGATCAGTCAGCATGGGGTGAAGCGGCTGGTGGCGAGTGTGTCGTTGAAGTTGAACTGTTCGAACCGGACGTTGGCCGCGGCGGTGGCGATCAAGCAGGGCCTGCTCGAGAAGGCGTGAGATGCGCCCCGGCACCCCCGGCTCCCCGCACCGTGGCACCGGCGGACCTCCCGGCCTGATCGTGGCGTGACCTCCGGTGTCCCGGTGACGCCGATCGGGCTGCCCGAATGGTCAGCGTTCGCCTGAAGCTCCGTCGTGGGACCGTTGAGGGACGAAAGGGGTGGCGCGACGAGCGAACGGGGCCGCCGGCGGCCCCGTTCGGCGCGGCGCGGTCCCGAGGATTCGCGCGGCGTCCGACGAGGTCGACCACGAGTGGCTGCGCCGCGCTTCGGGCCCGCGTCGTCGGCCGCCCCTCCTCGTCGCTTCCATTGAGGAGTACGCCGTCATGCCGATCGAAGTTCGCGTGCCCACGATCCTGCGCAGCTACACCGGCGGTGCGTCGACCGTCGAGGCCGCCGGGGAGACCCTGGCGGACCTGCTGACCGACCTGGACGCCCGGTACTCCGGCGTCCGGGGGCGCCTGGTCACCGATGCCGGCGCGCTTCACGGAATGCTCAACGTCTATGTCAATGACGAGGACGCGCGCCAGCTCGGCGGCCTGGGGGCCAAGGTGTCCGACGGCGACGTAGTGGCGATCCTGCCGGCCGTGGCCGGGGGTGCGCTTGGTTTCGCCGCCGCGGCGGCCCTGACCGGTCACCGCGTGCCCGTCCGGTCGGCGGAAGCCGCGCGGGTCATTCACGAGCGCCCACGAGCGCGGCATTGACAGGTGGCTCCTGGCGGGCGGCCGTGAGCGGCGGCGAGGGTTCGCCCTCGGCCGCGGCGACATTCCGTGCGAGTGGGTTCGGCCTCCGTACATTTTCCGGTGGCCCGTTTGTCGCGGGCATTTAAGCTCGGGTAGGGTGGCCGGCGTTGAGGCCGCCGCACCCATGGCGGTCATCGTTCCGTCGATTCCGGAAGTGAAGCTCGGACGGGTGTGGCGGAAAGCGGAATGACCGCGATTGTTTCGGTGCTCCGTGGTCCCCTGTTCGACGGTCGCGGCATGGTCGCCTGTGATGTCTGCTTTGACGGTCGTGCCGGTTCCTGCACCCAATGACCGGGCGCGTCCGCGCAAATCCGGCAAGACCGGCGCGGGTACGGCTCGATCGGGCGCCGAACGGTGGCCGTCGACATAGCCAGATGGCTACAAGTTACTCGCCGATCTGGGCGCTCTCGCGCCGATCGGGTATAGCCACATGAGCCGTGCCGCTCTTCCTGCGGCTCGCCATAGAGTTGCCACATGACGCAGGGCGCGCCACGTCTCGCAGGCAGGACGGCTTTCCATGCCGGCAGATGGGGTGGCATACCCGCCAATGTGGTCTCGGCGCACGCCACCGACGCGGACCTATTGACGTCGCCCGCGCGACTGCGTCCCTTGCGGTGTAGCGATACCGACATCATGAGGGAGACGACGTCTGGGGGGACATCTGCATCGACCCGTACCCGTCGACCGTAAAGGCGAATATCGCCAATCACCCGACGCTGACGAGTCCCACCTGCTGCGGCCTCGAAAAAGGCATCGATTTGCTCGCCGTCTGAGCGCCGTAGAGGCGGGTGTGCCCTCCGGCTTCAGCGTCCACGGTGGTGGCTGGGTTCAAATAACCCCGGCCGGCTGCCGATAGGCAGAGGTCAGCCCGATATACGACGATGACCGCCGCCGACAGACGGTCCGCGACTCATTGGCATATCCAAAGGTCCGCCTGGAGTGCAGGTGGAACTCGGCAGCAAAGGGTGTCCGATCCGCAATGAGCGAGGAAATCGTTGAAGCACGCTACCCGATGACTCCCACCCAACAGGGGGTCATGTTCCAGAGCGACTTCGGGGGCAGGCCAGGGCTCTTCCACGTGCAGGTGGAGCTCCAGGTCGATCAGGAGCTCGACGTCGAGGCGTTTCGCCAGAGCTGGGTGCACGTCATGGATCGCCACGCCGCGCTGCGCACGGGCTTCCGCGATCTGCAGAGCGAAACCCCGGTGCAGGCAGTGCTCCAACGGGTGGACGTTCCCTTCACCATGGAGGACTGGCGCGGGCTGAGCGCCGAAGAGCAGCGGGGCCGACTGCGGTCCTACAAGCAGCAGGACCTCGCGAAGGGCTTCTCCCTGGAGGAGCCGCCGCTCTGGCGACTTCACGTCGCCCGGCTGGACGAGGCCAGCTACCGGATCGTCTGGAGCCTCCACTACATCATCCTCGACGGGTGGAGCCAGGCGATCATTCTTCGTGAGGTCGAGTCGTACTACGGCCACCTGACGGCCGAGCAGCCGCTGGACCTGCGGCCGGCGACGCCGTACCAGGAATACGTCCAGTGGCTGGGCCGCCAGGACGTCGACCAGGCCGAGAGCTACTGGAGCGCCGAACTGGAATCGGTCGCACCGGCCGCGCCGCTGCCGATGGAGCGGAAAGCCCCCGCCGGCGGGGAGCCGGGCGTCGAGGCGTCCCTGTCCGACTGCGACCAGGTCAGTCTTCTGCTCGACGAGGAGGAGACGGCCCGCCTGTCGGCGGTGGGGGAGCAGCACGGCCTCTCGCTCGAGACGATGATCCAGGGTTGTTGGGCCCTGCTGCTGAGCCGCTACACGGGGGCGACGGAGGTCGTCCTCGGCGCCACCGTGTCCGGTCGCTCCGGTGACCTGCCGGGAGTCGAGCAGGTCGTGGGTCTGCTCATCAACACGCTGCCCATGCGTGTCCGGGTGTCGCAGTCCATGCCGTGGGCCGAGTGGATGCGTTCCCTGCAGACCCAGTACGCCCAGGTCCAGCAGTACGAACACAGCCCGTTGCTGCTGATCCAGCAGTGGAGCGAGATCGGCTCGGGCAACGCCCTGTTCGAGAGCGTCGTCTCCGTCGAGCCCGGCGTCCAGGAGGAGTCCGGCCGATCGCTGGCGATGGCCAGGCGCCGCGAGGAGCTCCGCGTCCCCTACCCGCTGAACGTCGTCGTCACTGCCGGCAGGCGGTTGGCGATCACGATCCACTTCGACACCCAGCGCTTCGACGGCGGGACGGTCGAGGGGATGCTGGGGCACCTGCGCCAGGTCGGCTCGGAGCTGGTCCGGCTTCCGCATGCCGTGCTGGGACAGATCTCCGTGCTCACGGCCGAGGAACACGCGCGACTCGTCTACGAGTGGAACGACACGCAGAAGCCGTACGGCCGGGAACTCTGCATGCATCAGCTGTTCGAGCAGCAGGTGCGGCGGTCGCCCGACGCTCCGGCCCTGTTCTTCGACGACAGGAGCTGGACCTACGCCGAGATCAACCGGCAGGCGAACCAGATCGCGCACCACCTGAAGGGCCTGGGTGTCGGCCCCGGGGTCCACGTCGCGATCCTGATGGAACGCGCCATGGAGATGATCCCGGCCCTGCTGGGCATCCTGAAGGCGGGCGGCATCTACGTTCCGCTCCAGACGAGTGCTCCCGTCAAGCGTTGGCACGGGATCCTCGACTCGCTGGACATCACCTGCATCCTCACGCAGCGGGCCCTGGTGCCCGCGCTCCTCGGGGCCGATCCGCTGCCCGCGCTCGCCCACATCGTGTACCTCGACGACGCCGACGAGGATTCCGAGCCCCTGCAGCCGCACCCCTACCGGCTGCACGCGCCGGCCGACATCGTCGGCATGCCGCAGGACGACCTGCCGCTCCAGGGCTCCTCGCAGGATCTCGCCTACATCATCTTCACGTCCGGCTCGACCGGCACCCCGAAGGGGGTCATGGTCGAGCACCACGCCGCGATCAACCTGATCGAGTGGGTCAACAACACGTTCGCCGTCGGCCCCGACGACCGGCTGTTGTTCATCACGTCCCTGAGCTTCGACCTCTCCGTCTACGACATCTTCGGCATCCTCGCGGCCGGCGGCTCGATCCGTCTGGCGTCGAGCGAGGACATCAAGGAGCCGACGCGTCTGCTGGACATCCTGGCGACGGAGCCGATCACCTTCTGGGACTCGGCGCCCGCCGCGCTCATGCAGATCGTGCCCTTCCTGCCCGCCAGCGGCGACGCGGCGGGACAGGTCGTGTCGAACTCGCTGCGCCTGATCTTCATGAGCGGCGACTGGATCCCGGTGAACTCGCCGGACATCATGAGGGCCGCGTTCCCCAACGTCCAGGTCATCGGCCTGGGCGGCGCGACGGAGGCGACGGTCTGGTCCAACTTCTTCCCGGTCCACCAGGTAGACCCCGCCTGGACCAGCATCCCGTACGGCAAGCCGATCCAGAACGCCAGCTACTACATCCTCAACGAGAACCTCCAGCCCTGTCCGATCGACGTGCCGGGCGACCTGTACATCGGGGGCGACTGCCTGAGCCTCGGCTACGCCCAGGATCCGCAGCTCACCGCCGGCAAGTACATCGCCTCGCCCTTCAGCGCCCAACCCGGCGCCCGCATCTACAAGACGGGCGACATGGCCCGGTGGCGCGCCGACGGGAACATGGAGTTCCTCGGGCGTACCGACTCGCAGGTCAAGATCCGGGGCTACCGCATCGAGCTCGGCGAGATCGACACCGTGCTGAGCCGGCACCCCGTGGTCAAGACGGCGGCGACGCTGGTGCGTACCGACCAGCCCGGCGGCGCCTCCCTCATCTCCTTCGTGGTGCTGGACCCGCTGCGCACCCAGTCCGCCGTCGAAGGGGAGGAGGCGGGACTGCTCGACGACCGGCTGCAGCACTGGCAGCAGGTCTACGACGCCTTCGACGAGCTGGAGGTCGCGCCCACCGAGGACGGCGCCGACTACTCGGGCTGGAACAGCAGCTACACCGGCCAGGCGATCCCGCTGGAGGAGATGGAGGCCTGGCGGCAGGACACCCTGGCCCTGGTACGCGCCTACCGGCCGCGGACGCTGCTGGAGATCGGCTGCGGCACCGGCCTGCTGCTGTTCCCGCTCGCCCCCGACTGCGTCCGCTACTACGGCACCGACTTCTCCCGTTCGGTCCTGGAGTCCGTCCGCCGGCGCCTGGACGGGATGCCGCAGCTCCGCGACTCCGTCACGCTGCTCCAGCGGCAGGCCGACGACCTGGCCGACCTGCACACCGAAGCCGTCGACACGGTCCTGGTCAACTCGGTCATCCAGTACTTCCCCGACATCCACTACCTCGTGCGCGTCCTGAACGGCGCCCTGGAACGGGTCGACCCCGGCGGGCGCATCATCGTCGGCGACGTGCGCAGCCTCCCGCTGCTGGAGGCCTTCGCCGCCGCCGTGGAAGTCGGCCGCGCGTCGGACGGGACGTCCCGCCAGCAGCTCTGGCAGCGGGTGCAGCAGCGCGTACAGCAGGAGAAGGAGCTGACCCTCGACCCGTCCTTCTTCCGGGACTGGGCGGCGAGCACCGGCCGCATCTCCCGGGTCGAGATCCGCCTCAAGCGCGGCCGCCACCTCAACGAGCTGACGCAGTTCCGGTACCAGGTGGTGCTGCACGTCGGGAAGCCGGTCCCCGCCGACCAGGCCCCCGAGCCGCCGGCCGCCCCGGAGCAGGACTGGTCCGCGGCGGGCCTGACCCTCGCGGGCCTGCGCGAGATGTTGGAGCGGGACCGGCCTGACCGGCTCCGACTGCGCGACGTGCCCAACGCGCGCGTCGTCGCGGCGACGCACACCCTGCGCTGGCTCAAGGGCGATTCGAGCCTGGAGACGGTCGAGGCGTGGCGGGCGCAGGCCGCACCCGCCGCCGGCGTGGACCCGGAGGACGTCTGGGAACTGGCCGAGCGGCTCGGCTACGACGCGACGATCAACTGGGGCCGCCACGGTGTGGACGGCAGCTACACGGTCCTGCTGCGGCGCGCGGATGCCGAGTGCGTCGAGGTGGACGAGGAAGAGCGGATCGAACCGGCCGCGAGCGAGGACGAGCCCGACTGGCAGCGGTACGCCAACCACCCGCTCCGCGCCGAGATCGAGGATCTCCTGATCCCGCAGATCAAGGCGTACCTGCAGGATCGCCTGCCCGACTACATGGTGCCGGCCGATCTCGTCGTCCTGGAGAACCTGCCGGTCACGTCGAGCGGCAAGCTGGACCGCCGGGCCCTGCCGCTGACGCAGGCCCCCCAGACGGGCGGCTCGGGCGCCTACGCGCCGGCCCGCACCACGACCGAGGGACTGCTGGTCTCGATCTACGAACAGGTCCTGTCGCGAAGCCCCATCGGCATTCACGACGACTTCTTCGAGCTCGGCGGCCACTCCCTCCTCGCGGTGCAGCTCGCCGCGCGTATCCGTCGGGTCTTCTCCGTCGACCTTCCCGTGCGGACCTTCTTCGACCTCCCGACCATCGCCCGGATCGCGCCCGAGCTCCAGCGACTCCAGCAGGAGGCGCAACCGCTGCAGTTGCCGCCGCTGGCCGCTGTGCCCCGGGACGGGGCGATGCCGGCGAGCTTCGACCAACAGCGGCTCTTCTTCCTCGACCGGCTCAACCCGGGCAGCACCCTCTACACCATCAACTGGCTCATCCCGGTCTCGGCCGCCGTACCGAGGGGTGTGCTCGAGGCCGGCCTGCACGAGATGATCCGCCGGCACGAGACCCTGCGTACCACCTTCCGCGAGGAGAACGGCCAGGTCTGGCAGATCGTCGCGGACGACTGGCAGGTCGAGCTGCCCGTACTCGATCTCTCCACCGTCGCCGCCGACGAGCGCGTCTCCAGGGCCCAGGAGGAGATCCGTAGGCAGTGGGCGGAGCCCTTCGACCTGGCGCGGGGGCCCCTGCTGCGCAGCATGCTGATCGGCCTCTCGGACACCGAGCAGCTGCTGGTGTTCAACGCGCACCACACGGTGTTCGACGGCTACTCGATCGGCCTGTTCGGTCAGGAGTTCCTCGAGCTGTGTCACGCGCTGGCCAACGACGCGCCCAACCCGCTGCCCGAGTTGGCGGTCCAGTACGCCGACTACGCCGTGTGGCAGCAGAACTGGCTACGCGAGGAGTGGATCCAGTTCCACCTGGCGTACTGGAAGGAGCAGTTGGCCGAGGCGCCCGACCTGCTCACCCTGCCCACGGACTTCCCGCGCCCCGAGGTGCAGCGGTACCAGGGGTCGTTCCTGCGGCGTGAGCTCTCTCCCGACCTGACCGAGAAGATCAAGCAGTTCAGCGGCGAGGCGCAGGTAACGAACTACCTCACGATGCTCGCCAGCGCCGCGGTGCTGCTGGCCCGCTACAGCAGGCAGGACGTGGTGGTCATCGGCGTGCCGATCGCCAACCGGCACCGCGTCGAGCTGGAGCCGGTCATCGGCTTCCTGGTCAACACCGTCGCCCTGTGCGTGGACCTGCGGGACAACCCCAGCTTCTCAGACGTGCTGCTGCAGGTGCGCAAGCAGTTGTTCGACGCGCAGGCCCACCAGGAGATCCCGTTCGACCGGGTCGTCGAGGCGCTGCGGCCGGAGCGCAACCTGAGTTACAACCCGATCTTCCAGGTGATGGTCGCGGACGAGAGCATTCCGCTGCTGGAGCACGCGCCGGATTCGGTGCAGGCGGCGCCCTGGATGCGCGACCTCGTCGAAGAGGGCATGAGCCTGGGCATCTCGCGCTTCGACCTCGTGCTCATGGTCCGCGAGGAGGCCGAGGGGCTCCGGCTGGGCTTCGAATACAACACGGACCTGTTCAAGGAGCGCACGGTCGCCCGGATGGCCGACCACTACCAGGTGCTCGTGGAGTCGGCCCTGGCGCAGCCCGAGCAGCGCGTCCAGCAGTTGCTGATGCTGCCCGAGGCCGAACGCGCCCAGCTCGTCGACCAGTGGGGCGGCGCCCGTACGAACGACACCCCGCAGTTGGAGTACCTCCACGAGTCGTTCGAGGCGCAGGCCAGGCGGACGCCGGACTCGATCGCGCTGGTGTACGAGGAGGAGCAGCTCACATACGCCGAGCTGAACGGCCGTGCCAACCAGTTGGCGCACTGGCTCCAGAAGCAGGGGGTCGGCCCCGAGGTGCTGGTCGGCCTGTGCATGGAGCGCTCGGCCGAGGTGCTCGTCGGCCTGCTCGGCGTCCTGAAGGCCGGCGGCGGGTACGTGCCGATGGACCCCGGTTACCCGCCGGAGCGGCTGTCCTTCCTCATCGAGGACGCCGGGCTGAAGCTCATCCTGACGCAGTCGCACCTTGAGGAGCGGCTGCCGGCGGAGGGCGTTCCCACGCTCAGCCTGGACACCGAGTGGTCGTCGGTGGCCCAGGAGCCCCGGGAGGCTCCGCGGACCGGGCTGACTCCGGAGAACCTGGCGTACATCATCTACACCTCGGGCTCCACCGGTCAGCCGAAGGGCGTGATGGTGGCGCACCGCGGCATCAACCACATCGTGCCCTGGCAGCGCGAGCAGGACTGCTTCGCCCGGCGGCAGCACGTGCTGCAGGTCGCGTCCTACAGCTTCGACTTCTCGGTCTGGGAAATCATCATGCCGCTGCTGAAGGGCGGCACCCTCCACATTCCCAGGCGGGGCCTGCACATGATCGGCTCCGACCTGTACGACGTGGTGGTCGAGCGGGCCATCGAGAACCTGAACTTCACGCCGGCTGCGCTGGCCACCCTGCCGAAGGCCGACCTTCCGCACCTGCGCACCCTGGTCGTCGGCGGTGAGGCGTACTCGGCGGAACTCGTCCGCACCTGGGCGCCGGGGCGTACGTTCTTCAACGTCTACGGCCCCACGGAGACGACCGTCATCGTCACCGGGGCGCGCATCGACGAGAACCTCGACGTGCTGCACATGGGCCGGCCGATTCCCAACGTCGAGGCATACGTCCTCGATCGCTACCTGCAGCCGGTGCCGATCGGGGTGCCCGGAGAGCTGTACCTCGGCGGTGTCGGTGTCACGCGTGGGTACCTGAACCGCCCGGAGCTGACGTCGGAGATGTTCGTCGCGAATCCCTTCGGGGAGCCCGGCAGCCGCCTGTACAAGAGCGGTGACCTGGTGCGGTACCTGCCCGACGGGAACATCGAATACCTCGGGCGCATCGACCAGCAGGTGAAGATCCGCGGCTTCCGGATCGAGCTGGGTGAGATCGAGAGCGCGCTGATCGAGCACCCCCAGGTGGAGAGCGCCACGGTGCTGGTGCACGAGGAGGCGAACACCAAACGGTTGATCGCCTACGTCGGCTCGCCCGAGAAGCTGTCGCCGGAAGACCTGCAGACCTTCCTGAACGAGCGACTGCCCAGCTTCATGGTGCCCACGGTCTTCGTCCGTCTGGACCAGCTACCCCTCAACTCGAGCGGCAAGATCGACCGGCGGGCCCTCGCCGCCATTCCCTGGGAGCAGCACGCCGTTGCTCGCATCGGGGAGTACGCCGCCCCGCGCAATCTCGTCGAACAGCAGTTGGCGGAGATCTGGGGGGCCGTGCTGGGCGCGGCCGACCGGGTGAGCGTCCACGACAACTTCTTCGCGCTGGGTGGCGACTCGATCCTGAGTCTGCAGGTGATCTTCCGGGCCAAGCAGGCCGGTCTGCACTTCAACGTCAAGCAGTTGTTCCAGTACCAGACGATCGCCGAGCTGAGCCACGTGGTGGTGCGGCAGGACGCGGCGAGTGTGCAGGCCGAGCAGGGCCTGGTGACGGGACGGGTGGAGTTGACGCCCATCCAGCGGTGGTTCTTCGCGCAGGAGTTCAACCGGCAGGAGCACTTCAACCAGTCGGTGCTGCTGGACGTGCCCGCGGATTTGACGCCGTCGCAGTGGCAGCGGATCCTGCTGCGGCTGGTGGAGCACCACGACGGGCTGCGGGCGCGCTACGTCCGGGGCGAGGACGGCAGTTGGCAGGCCGAGCTGGCCGAACCGCCGAAGGCGGTGACGTGCCAGGTCTACGATCTCTCGTTCGCGCCGGCCCAACGAGAACAGCTGTTGGACATCGCGCAGCAGGTTCAGGCGAGCCTGGACCTCTCCGAGGCTCCGCTCTTCCGGCCGGTGCTGTTCACGGGTCTCAAGGATGGTCGGAACCGGCTGCTGCTGGCCGTGCACCACCTGGTGGTGGACGTGGTGTCGTGGCGGGTGATCCTCGAGGATCTGGCGGCGCTGTCGGAGCAGGTGCGGCAGGGCGGGGAGCTGGTGCTGCCGGCGAAGTCGAGTTCGTGGCAGCAGTGGGCGGGCCGGCTGCGGCAGGAGGCGTCGAGCGAGACGACGCTGGAGGAGCTGCCGTTCTGGCTCGAGCAGGTCGAGCCCACGCAGCCGCTTCCGCTGGACGGGCCGGACGGTGACGACACACTCGGTCGCGGCCGGGTGTGCGAGGTGGGCCTGGGCCGGGAGGAGACGCAGGCTCTGCTGCAGGACGTCCCGGCGGCGTTCAACACGCGGATCAACGACGTGTTGCTGACGGCGGTCGCCGCGGCGCTGGGCTCGTGGACGCAGGGCTCGTACGTGCGGGTGGATCTCGAAGGCCATGGTCGGGAGGACCTGTTCGACGACGTCGACCTGTCGCGGACGGTGGGCTGGTTCACGACGGTCTCGCCGGTGCGGTTGCCGGTGCCGTCCGCCGCCGACCCGGCGGAGGGGCTGAAGGAGGTCAAGGAGCTGCTGCGCCGGCGGCCGCGGCAGGGCATCGGCTACGGGCTGCTGCTCAACAGCCAGTCCGACGGCGCCGCCCCGCTCCAGCAGGCCCCCGCCGCCCAGGTGAGCTTCAACCACCTCGGAGCCTTCGACGGAGCCGACAGCTTCGCCGCCGCCTACGGGGCCGTCGATTCGGACATCGCCGGGGAGAACCACCGCCCCTATCCGATCGAGATCGTGAGCCTTGTCCAGGACGGCGAGCTGCGGATGCGGTGGACCTACGGCGAGGCGGCGCACCAGCAGGAGACGATCGAGCGGGTGGCCCGGCAGGCGCTGGAGGTGCTCAACCGGCTCGCCGGTGCGGCCCGTCGGCCGGACGTCAGCGGCTACAGCCCCTCGGACCTGCCGGTGGGCGGCCTGACCCAGGCGGAGATCAACGAGTTGGTCGACCAGCTGCGGGCGCTGCCCGTCTGGCAGAACAGTGAGCTGGCCCGTCCGCTGGAGGACGTCTACCCGCAGACCCCGCTGCAGCAGGGCCTGTGGTTCCAGAGCCAGTTCGCCCAGGGTCAGGGCCTCTACCACGTCCAGATGATCCACGACATCGACCTGGATCTGCAGGTCGACGTCTTCCGGCAGAGCTGGGCGGAGGTCATGCGGCGCCACCCGATCCTGCGGACCAGCTTCTGGTCGATGCCCTCACACGAGGCGATGCAGTTGGTCTGGCGCCAGATCCCGGTGCCGCTGGAGGTGCAGGACTGGCGGTCCGACTCGCCCGAGCGACAGCGCGAGCGCCTGGACGACTACCTCGAGCAGGACCGCATCCGGGGCTTCGACCCGTACGAGATTCCGCAGTGGCGGATGCTGCTGGCCCGCACCGGCGACGAGGACTACCAGTTCGTCCTGAGCATGCACCACGCCATCCTCGACGGTTGGAGCTACACCCTGCTGCTGTCCGAGGTCGTGCAGTGCTACGAGGCGCTCAGCCACGGCCGCCAGGACATCGCCCAACCGGTGCGCCCCTACCGGGACTACGTGGCCTGGCTGGGCGAGCAGGACATGCAGGAGGCCGAGCAGTACTGGCGCGGGATGCTGCAAGGGGTCGAGGAAGCCGCCCCCCTGAGCATCGAGCGGCACGACGGGGCGGCGGCCGCGGAGACGAGGGAGCACGTCGAGACGAGCCTGCTCTTCGGTGAAGAGGAGAGCCTCCGTCTGCAGGAGCTCGCCCAGCGTCACCGGCTCACCCTCAACACCGTCATGCAGGGCTGCTGGGCGCTGATGCTCAGCCGCTACGAGGACACGGACGACGTCGTCTTCGGCATGGTGGTCTCGGGACGGCCCGCGGAGGTCCCCGAGGTCGAGCGGACCAGCGGCCTGTTCATCAACACCCTGCCGCTGCGCGTCCGCGTGCCCGCGGAGACAACCTGGCTCGACTGGATGCGGGGCCTGCAGGAGCAGAACTTCCGGCTGCGGCAGTACGAATACAGCCCGCTCGACCAGGTGCAGCGCTGGAGCGGGCTGCCCTCCGGTGCCGAGCTGTTCAACACCCTGTTCGTGTTCGAGAACTATCCGGTGGAGCAGCCGCGCGACACCGCACTGCGGCTGACCAAGCCGGAACGCTCGGAGGAGCGGATCCACTATCCGTTGGGCGCCGTCGTGGTGCTGCGGGGCCAGCAACTGCACATGACCGTGCAGTACGACCCGCGGCGCTTCGAGGGGGAGACGATCGACCGGGTAATGGCGCATTTCCGGTACCTCTGCGCCCAGATGGTCGAGTCGCCCGAGGCACCACTGGCCCAGTTCTCCATCCTCACCGAGCAGGAACGTCGCCAACTACTTCAGCAATGGAACACCCCGTCGGACGACTCGGACATCGGCGCGGACCTTGATCTGGCGGCCATCGCCGAAGGCATGGAGCAGTCAGCCGACCCGGAGCTTCTCGCGCAACTTCTTGCCGAGATCCAGGGGCTCTCGTCGGACGACCTACTCGCACAGATCCAGGATTCGTCGCCTGCTGCAGAGAAGAGTGAAGCCAATGAGTGAGCGTCTCCCTCAGCAAATGTCGCAGCTCTCTCCGGAGCAGCAGAAACTGCTGCGTCTGCGCCTCGCGCAGATGAAGCAGCAGCAGGCGGAGCGCCCGTCGTGTTTCCACGAACTGTTCGAGGCGCAGGCCCGGCGCTTCCCGGATCGCGTGGCCGTGGTCTCCGGGGACGCGCAGCTGAGCTACGCCGCCCTCGATCGGATGTCGAACCAGCTCGCCCACCTGCTTCGGAGCCAGGGCGTCGGGCCCGAGACGCTGGTCGGGCTGTGCGTCCCGCGGTCCCTGGAGATGGTGGTCGGCATCCTGGCCATCCTCAAGGCCGGTGGCGCCTACGTTCCGCTCGACCCCACGTACCCGCGTGAGCGTCTCGCGTACATGGTCGCGGACTCGCAGGCGCGGGTGCTGCTGACCCGGCAGTCCCTGGCCGAGCTGCTGCCCGACTCCGGCGCGACCGTGCTGGACGTCGAGACGGTGTGGCCGCGGTTGGCCGACCACCCCGCGGACGCTCCCGCGATCGGGGTCACCCCGGACAACCTGGCCTACGTGATCTACACGTCCGGTTCCACCGGTCAGCCCAAGGGTGTCCAGGTGCCGCACCGGGGCATCCGGTTCATCTCGCAGTGGCATCGGGACAACTACGGCCTCGACACGCCGCGACGGGTCATGCAGGGCACCCCGCTCAGCTTCGACATCTCGGTCTGGGAGATCACCATTGCCCTGCTCTCGGGCAGCGTTCTGGTCCTGCCCCCGGCCGACCTGCGGATGATCGGCAGTGACCTCGCCGACTTCGTGATCGAGCAGGCGATCGAGAACATCTCCATCACTCCGTCCGCCCTCGCCACCCTGCCGCCGGCATCGCTGCCGTCGCTGCAGTTCATCAGCGTCGGTGGCGAGTCCTGCCCGCTCGACCTCGCCCGGGCCTGGGCCACCGACCGTGCCTTCTTCAACGGCTACGGGCCGACGGAGACCACGGTCGGTGCGAGCATCGCGCGCTACGGGAAGGACCTGGAGCGGATCCACATCGGTCGGCCCATTCCCAACACCCAGGTCTACATCCTCGACTCGCGCCTGCAACCGCTGCCCGTCGGCGTCGCCGGGGAGCTCTACATCGGCGGCAGCGGCGTGACGCGCGGCTACCTGGGACGGCCCGACCTGACCGCCGAGGTCTTCATCGCCGACCCGTTCGGCAAGCGCCCGGGTGGCCGCCTCTACAAGACCGGCGACCGTGCCCGGTTCCTCCCGGACGGGAACATCGAGTTCCTCGGCCGGATCGACCACCAGGTGAAGATCCGTGGCTTCCGGATCGAACTGGGTGAGATCGAGAGCGCGCTGGCGGAGCACCCCCAGGTGCAGAGCGCCGCGGTGCTGGTCCACGAGGAGGCGAACACCAAGCGGCTGATCGCCTACGTCGTCGCGCGGGAACCCCTGTCGCTGGACGCCATGCAGGCCTTCCTGGGGGACCGGCTGCCCAGCTACATGGTTCCGAGCATCCTGGTTCCGCTGGACCAGCTACCGCTCGACCCCAACGGCAAGCTCGACCGGCGGGCCCTGGCCGCGCTGCCCTGGGAGCAGTACGCCTCCGGTGCCAAGGCGGAGTACGTCGCTCCTCGTACCTACGTCGAGGAGCAGTTGGCGCAGATCTGGCAGGCGGTGCTGGGCGCGGCCGACCCGGTGAGCATCCACGACAACTTCTTCGCGCTGGGCGGCGACTCGATCCTGAGCCTGCAGGTCATCTTCCGGGCCAAGCAGGCCGGTCTGCACTTCAACGTCAAGCAGTTGTTCCAGTACCAGACGATCGCCGAGCTGAGCCACGTGGTGGTGCAGCAGGACGCGGCGAGCGTGCAGGCCGAGCAGGGCCTGGTGACCGGACCGGTCGAGCTGACCCCGATCCAGCGGTGGTTCTTCGCGAAGGAGTTCGTCCGGCAGGAGCACTTCAACCAGGCGTTCCTGCTGGAGGTGCCGGCGGAGCTGACGCCGGAGCAGTGGCAGCGGACGCTGCTGCGGCTGCTGGAGCACCACGACGGGCTGCGGGCACGTTACGTGCGGGGCGAGGACGGCGGATGGCAGGCCGAACTGGCCGGGTCGCCGGAGGCGGTGCCGTGGCAGGTCCACGACCTCTCCGCCACGCCGGCCGCGGACCGGGCCGACCAACTGCTGGAGATCACCAAGCAGGTCCAGGCCAGCTTCGACCTCGCCGATGGCCCGCTGGTCCGCGCCGTGCTGTTCACGGGGCTGGCGGACGGTAGGCATCGGCTGCTGCTGGCGGTGCACCACCTGGTGGTGGACGTCGTTTCCTGGCGGATCCTGCTGGAGGACCTGGCGGCGCTGTCGGAGCAGGTCCGGCAGGGCCAGGAGCCGGCGCTCCCGGCGAAGTCGAGTTCGTGGCAGCAGTGGGCGGCCCGGCTGCGGCAGGAGGCGTCGAGCGAGGCGACCCTGGCGGAGCTTCCGTACTGGCTCGAGCAGGTCGAGCCGGTCCAGCCGCTGCCGTTGGACGGCCCGGACAGCGACAACACGGTCAGCCGCAGCCGGGCGTGTGAGGTGAGCCTGGGCCGGGAGGAGACGCAGGCTCTGCTGCAGGACGTTCCGGCGGCGTTCAACACGCGGATCAACGACGTGTTGCTGACGGCGGTCGCCGCGGCGCTGGGGTCGTGGACGCAGGGCTCGCACGTGCGGGTGGATCTCGAAGGCCACGGCCGGGAGGACCTGTTCGACGACGTCGACCTGTCGCGGACGGTGGGCTGGTTCACGACGGTCTCGCCGGTGCGGCTGCCGGTGCCGTCCGCCGCCGACCCGGCGGAGGGGCTGAAGGAGGTCAAGGAGCTGCTGCGCCGGCGGCCGCGGCAGGGCATCGGCTACGGGCTGCTGCTCTCCAACGAGACCGAGGCCGGCGCGCAGCTGCGGCAGGCCCCCGCCGCGCAGGTCAGCTTCAACTACATCGGGGAGCTCGACGGGGCCTTCACCGGCAACTTCGCCCTCGCGCAGGAGGCCATCGGTCCGGACGTCGGGCCGGAGAACCAGCGTCTCTACCTGATCGACATCGTGAGCCGCATCCAGGACGGCGAGCTGCGGATGCAGTGGAACTACCACGAGACGGCCCACCAGCAGGAGACGATCGAGCGGGTCGCCCGGCAGGCGCTGGAGGTGCTCAACCAGCTCGCCGCCGAGGCGCGCCGCCCCGGCGTCAACGGCTACAGCCCGTCGGACCTGCCGATCAGTGGCCTGAACCAGGCGGAGATCGACGAGCTGGTCGACCAGCTGCGGGCGTTGTCCGCCTGGACGGGCAGCGAGCTGGCCCGCCCGCTGGAGGACGTCTACCCGCAGACCCCGCTGCAGCAGGGCCTGTGGTTCCAGAGCCAGTACGCCCAGGGCCAGGGCCTCTACCACGTCCAGGTGGTACTGCAGATCGAGCAGGACCTGCAGGTCGACGCCTTCCGGCAGAGCTGGGCGGAGGCCATGCGGCGCAACCCCATCCTGCGGACCAGCTTCTGGTCCGTGCCGGAGCACGGGGCCATCCAGCTGGTCTGGCGAAACATCCCGGTGCCGCTGGAGGTGCAGGACTGGCGCTCCGACTCGCCGCAGCAGCAGGAGCGCCTGGACGCGTACCTGAAGCAGGAGCGCAACCGGGGCTTCGACCCGCACGAGATTCCGCAGTGGCGCATGCTCCTGGCCCGCACCGGCGACGAGAACTACCAGTTCGTCCTGAGCGCCCACCACGCCATCCTCGACGGCTGGAGCAACAGCCTGCTCCTGGCCGAGGTCGTCCAGTCCTACGGCGCGTTCGTCAACGGCCGCCAGCCGGCCCTGCAACCGGCGCGTCCCTACCGGGACTACGTCGCCTGGCTCGGCGAGCAGGACATGCAGGAGGCAGAGCGCTACTGGCGTGAGCTCCTGCAGGGGGCCGAACAGGCCGCCCCGCTGAGCGTCGAGAAGAAGAGCGAGCCGGTGAGCCAGGCCCCCGACGAGCCGGCCGTACGCCTCGTGAGCACGTTCCTGAGCGACGAGGACACCGCGGCGCTGCAGAAGCTGGCCCAGGATCACCACCTGACCCTCAACACGGTGCTGCAAGGCTGCTGGGCCCTGCTGTTGGGCCGCTACAGCCGCAGCGAGGACGTCATCTTCGGCACCGTGGTCTCCGGCCGTCCGCCGGAGTTCGAGGGCGCCGAGCGCATGGTCGGCCTCTTCATCAACTCGCTGCCGGTCCGGGTGCAGATGCCGGGCCAGGCGCGCAGGCTCGACTGGCTCCAGCGGCTGCAGGACCAGAACACGCAGATGCGCCAGTACGAGTACAGCCCGCTGCTGCAGGTCCAGCAGTGGAGTGAGATCCCGGCCGACGGGCAGCTCTTCGACAGCCTCTTCGTCTTCGAGAACTACCCGGTGCAGGAGAACGAGGCCGCAGCCCTGCGCTTCACGCTGGTCGACGCGGAGGAGCGGACCCACTTCCCGCTCAACGTCGTGATCAACCAGGGTGAGCAGCTCGGGGTCAGCATCCTCTACGACACCAGGCGCTTCGACGGCCGGACGGTCGACGGCATGCTCGCGCACATGCGGCAGGTCTGCCGGGAACTGGCGAGCGCGCCGCAGAAGAACCTGGCCGAGCTGACCATGCTCACCGAGACCGAGCGGGCACACATTCTCGACGAGTGGCCCACGTCCACGGCGACCGGCACCGAGCCGCAGTTCCTGCACGAGTTGTTCGAGGCGCAGGCGATGCGGACGCCGGACTCGATCGCGCTGGTGTACGAGGAGGAGCAGCTCAGCTATGCCGAGCTGAACCGGCGGGCCAACCAGTTGGCGCACTGGCTCCAGGCCCGGGGGGTCGGTCCCGAGGTGCTGGTCGCTCTGTGCATGGAGCGCTCGGTCGAGGTGCTCGTCGGTCTGCTCGGCGTCCTCAAGGCCGGCGGCGGGTACGTGCCGATGGACCCCGGTTACCCGCCGGAGCGGTTGTCCTTCCTCATCGAGGACGCCGGGGTGAAGCTCGTCCTCACGCAGTCGCACGTGCGGGAGCGCGTGCCGGCGGGGGACCTTCCGACGCTCAGCCTGGACACGGAGTGGTCGGCGGTCGCCGGGGAGCCCACGGAGGCTCCGCGGACCGGGCTGACTCCGGAGAACCTGGCGTACATCATCTACACCTCGGGTTCGACGGGTCGGCCGAAGGGTGTGATGGTGCCGCACCGCGGCGTCAACCACATCGTGCCGTGGCGGCACGAGCACGAGTGCTTCACGCGGCGGCAGCGTGTGTTGCAGGTGGCGTCGTACAGTTTCGACTTCTCGGTGTGGGAGATCATCCTGCCGCTGTTGGCGGGCGGCACCCTGTACATCCCGAAGCACGGCCTGCACATGATCGGCAACGATCTGCACGACGTGGTGGTCGAGCGGGCGATCGAGAACCTGAGCTTCACGCCGGGTGCGTTGGCCACGTTGCCGAAGGCGGAACTTCCGCACCTGCGCACGTTGGTCGTCGGTGGGGAGGCGTACTCGCCGGAACTCATCCGTACCTGGGCGCCGGGGCGTACGTTCTTCAACGTCTACGGCCCGACGGAAACCACCGTCTTCGCCACCGGTACGCCCATCGACGAGCACCTTGACGTGCTGCACATGGGCCGGCCGATCACGAACGTCGAGACGTATGTTCTCGACCCGTACATGCAGCCGGTGCCGGTCGGGGTGCCCGGGGAGTTGTACATCGGCGGCGTGGGTGTCACCCGCGGGTATCTGAACCGCCCCGAGCTGACGGCTGAGATGTTCGTGGCGAATCCGTTCGGGGAGCCGGGCAGCCGCCTGTACAAGAGCGGCGACCTGGTGCGGTACCTGCCCGACGGCAACATCGAGTACGTCAGCCGGACCGACCACCAGGTGAAGATCCGCGGGTTCCGGATCGAACTGGGTGAGATCGAGGCCGTCCTCGGCCTGCACCCGCAGGTGAACAACTGTGCCGTGCTGGTCCTTCCGGACGGCCCGAGCCAGCGGCTGGTCGCCTACGTGGAGCCGGAGTCGGGAGCCGGCGACATCAGCGAGGCGCTGCGCGCGTACCTGGGCGAGAAGCTGCCCCGGCACATGGTGCCCTCGGCGTTCGTCTGCATGGAGCAGCTGCCGCTCAACCAGAACGGGAAGCTGAACCGGCGCGCGCTTCCGCTGCCCGAGGAGACGCCGGCGGCGGCCCTGGCCGCGAACGCCCTTCCGCGCACCAAGAGCGAGGCCCTGCTGGCGACGGTCTTCGAGCAGGTGCTGGGCCGCGCTCCCATCGGCATCTTCGACGACTTCTTCGCCCTGGGTGGCCACTCGCTGCTCGCGGTGCAGGTCGTCGCGCGCATCCGGCAGGCCTTCGGCGTCGAGATGCCGATCCGGTTGCTCTTCGAACACCCGATCATCGCCCGGCTGGCCGGCGAGCTGGAGCGCCTGCAGCAGGACCAGGCGCCGCAGCAGGCGGCGCCGCCCCTGGTGCCCGTCTCGCGGGACCAGCCGTTGCCCGCCACGTTCGACCAGCAGCGGCTCTGGTTCATGGACCGGCTCAACCCGAACAGCGCCTTCTACACGATCGGCTGGCTGCTGCACTGGCCCGAGGCGCTGGAGGGCGAAACGCTCCGGACGGCGCTTGCGGAGCTGACCAGGCGCCACGAGCCGTTCCGGACGACCTTCCACGAGCACGACAGCCGGGTCTGGCAGGTGGTCGCCGAAGAGGGCGAGGTCGCGCTGACCGAGGTCGACCTCTCGTCGACCGCGCCCGAGCAGCAGCAGTCGTCGGCGAAGGAGCTCATCCAGGAGTGGTGGAACCGGCCCTTCGACCTGGCGCAGGGGCCGCTGCTCCGGGCGATGCTCATCCGCCTCTCCGCCGCCGAGGCGGTCCTGGTGTTCAGCGCGCACCACATCGTCTTCGACGGCTACTCCATCCGGCTCTTCAACGAGGAGGTGCGCGAGCTCTACCACGCGACCGCCGCCGCGAGGCCCGCGCAGCTGCCGGCGCTGCCCATCCAGCACGCCGACTACGCCGTCTGGCAGCAGCAGTGGCTCGAGGAGGAGCGGCTGCGCCCGCACCTGGACTACTGGAAGGAGCAGCTGGCCGACGCCCCCGAGCTGATCTCGCTGCCGCTCGACAAGCCCAGGCCGGCGGTGCAGAGCTTCCGGGGCGCGAACCTCACCGGTTCGCTCTCGTCGGAGGTGACGCAGCAGCTGAAGCAGGTGAGCGGCGAGAACCAGACCACCCACTTCATCACCGCGCTGAGCGCGTTCGCGGTGCTCCTGTCGCGCTACAGCGGGCAGGAAAAGGTGGTCATCGGCGTCCCGATCGCCAACCGGAACCGGATCGAGACAGAGCCCCTGATCGGCTTCCTGGTCAACACGGTTGCGCTCTGCGTCGATCTGCAGGGCAATCCCGGATTCGCGGACGTGCTCAAGCAGGTCCGGTGGAAGCTGCTGGACGCCCAGAGCCACCAGGAGATTCCGTTCGAGAAGATCGTCGAGGAACTGAATCCGGAGCGCAGCTCGAGCTACAGCCCCATCTTCCAGGTGATGTTCACCGGCCTGGACAAGCTCTTCGAGGAGACCCCCGAGGAGCAGGAGGAGCCGGCCTGGATGCGGGAGGTGCTGGACGAAGGCATCGGGATCGCGAAGTTCGACCTCCTGTTCAGCATCCAGGAGAAGGCCGGCGCGCTCCAGTACGGCTTCGAGTACAACACCGACCTCTTCGAGGAGCGCACCGTCGTCGGCATGGCGGAGCACTTCGAGGTCCTGATCCAGGAGGCGCTGAGCGCACCCGACAAGCCGGTGTCCGAACTGCCGCTGCTCAGCGCCGCCCAGGTGGTGCAGCGGCTGGAGGAGTGGAACGCGACCCGGGACGACAGGTGGCTGCGGCCCGCGACCCTCCACGGGTTGTTCGAGGACCAGGCGCGCAGGTCTCCCGACCACATCGCCCTGTCGTTCGAGGACCAGACCCTCACCTACGCGGAGCTGGACCGACACACCAACCAGCTGGCGCGGACCCTGCGCGCGAAGGGCGTGGGACCCGAGTCGCGCGTCGGCATCTGCGCCGAGCGCTCGCTCGAGCTGGTGATCGGTCTCCTCGCCATCCTGAAGGCCGGCGGGGCCTACGTTCCCCTCGATCCCGCCTACCCGGCGGACCGGCTCGCCTTCATGGTCTCCGACGCCCGGATCCAGGCCGTCCTGGTGCAGCCGCAGACCCAGGAGCGCATCGGGTCGCTGGTGGGCCAGGACGTTCCGCTGGTCCAGCTCAGCGGAGGCGACGCGCAGTGGCCGCAGGAGAGCGCCGAGCCGCTGGCGAACCTGTCGGGGCCGGACAACCTCGCCTACGTCATCTACACGTCCGGCTCGACGGGCAAGCCCAAGGGCGCCATGCTCGGCCACCAGGGCATCTGCAACCGCCTGCTCTGGATGCAGGACACCTACTCGCTGCAGAGCGAGGACCGGGTACTGCAGAAGACCCCCTTCAGCTTCGACGTCTCGGTCTGGGAGTTCTTCTGGCCGCTCATCACCGGCGCCCGGCTGCACGTCGCCCGCCCCGACGGGCACCGTGACCCGGCCTACCTGGCCGAGGTGATCGACCAGCAGCGCATCACTGTCCTGCACTTCGTCCCCTCGATGCTCCAGTCGTTCCTGGAGCAGCCGTCCGTGGCCGAGCACTGCCAGAACATCAGGCACGTCATGTGCAGTGGCGAGGCCCTTCCGCTCGACCAGCAGGAGCGGTTCCTGCGCCTGCTGCCCGGCGTGCGCCTGCACAACCTCTACGGCCCGACCGAGGCCTCGGTGGACGTGAGCTTCTGGGAGTGCCACCCGGCCGAGGGGGCGACGACGGTGCCCATCGGCCGCCCGGTCGCGAACACCCAGCTCTATGTCCTGAACCAGGCCATGATGCCGGTGCCGGACGGCGTCATCGGCGAGCTGTTCATCGGCGGCGTGCAGCTGGCGCGTGGCTACCTCGGTCGGCCCGACCTGACCGCGGAGCGCTTCGTCGCCAATCCCTTCGGCGAGGGGCGGCTGTACGCGACCGGCGACCTGGCCCGCCACCGGCGTGACGGCGTCATCGAGTACGTCGGGCGCAAGGACCACCAGATCAAGATCCGTGGCCACCGGATCGAGGTCGGCGAGATCGAGGCCGTCCTGGCGCAGCACCCCGCGCTCCAGTCCTGCCTGATCACGGTGCACGAGGTCTCCGCCGCCGACAAGCGACTGGCGGCCTTCTACACCGTGAACGAGGGGCAGGCGGTCACCGTCGACGAGCTGAAGGACCACCTGCTGCAGCAGCTCCCCGAATACATGGTTCCCACCTACTTCGTCGACCTGCCGGAGTTCCCGTTGAGCCCGAACGGAAAGGTGGACCGCAAGGCTCTGCCGTCGCTGTCCTCGATCGTGCGGCAGACGCAGGAACGGGAGAGCTTCGTCGCGCCGAGAACGGAGACCGAGCGGACTCTGGGCGAGATCTGGACGAGGCTGCTGAACGTGGAGCGGGTGGGCGTCCACGACGACTTCTTCGATCTCGGCGGCCATTCGTTGCTGGTGGCCTCCCTGGCGACCGAGGTGCAGTCGGAATGGGACGTGTCGGTGATGCTCCCGATGGTCTTCCAGAACCGGACCCTGGAGGCCCTCGCCCGGGTGATCGACGAGAGCCTCGCCGGAGACGACGGGGAGGAGATGGATGCGGACGATCTGTTCGACCTGGACTGACGTCACGCCAACGACCCGCCCGTCCACGACGACGCGCCGGCCCGGCGCTAGGAGAACGCGATGATTGCTCCCACCAATTCATACACGGATCACCGCATCGTTCGGCTCAAGGAGGCTCTCGCCGCGGGTGACCCGGGGGCCCTCGACGATTTCTGGAAGACCGTCGAGGTCGACGGGTCTCCGCTGATGCAGCCGATGGAAGGCGAGGAGGGCCGGACTCTCGCCACCTTCCTGTGGCGCGATCCCGGCGACACGGACAACGTGCTGGTGCTCTTCTACAGCGCGCCGACCCAGGACGGTTTCGACGAGTACCTCTTCGAGCGGATTCCGGGGACGGACGTCTTCTACAAGGCGTACGTCCTGCCGTCCGACCTGCGTACGACCTACCTGCTGTCGGTCAACGACCCGCTGGAGCCGACCGAGAAGTACTCGGACGTCATGGCGCGCATTCCCTTCTATCGCCGGGATCCGCTGAACCCCCGCGAGGTCACGATCCTCGACGACCTCGTGGTGTCGGTGCTGGAACTTCCCGACGCGCCGAAGCAGCCGTGGAACATCGCGCGGCGTGGCGTGCCGAAGGGGAAGAACCACATGCACATCCTCGACAGCGAGATTCTGAAGACCCAGCACCACGTCTCGGTGTACGTGCCGCCCGGCTACTCCACCGACGGCGAGAAGTACAACGTGTTCGTGCTCTTCGACGGCTGGTCCTACTTCAGCTTCGCGGCTACGCCCACCGTGCTGGACAACCTCCTGTACGCGGGCCGGATCGACCCGTTCATCCTGGTGATGCACAGCAACATGGACCAGGCGGTCCGTGCCACGGAACTGCCCTGTCACGAGCCGTTCGCCGAATTCCTCGAGCAGGAGATGATGCCTTTCCTGCGCGAGAACTACCACATCAGCGACGATCCGGCGAAGGCGTATGTCGGCGGGTCCTGTTACGGCGGACTGGCTGCGGCCTACGTGGGGTTCAAGCTGCCGCACGTCTTCGGCAACGTCATCTCCCAGTCCGGCTCCTTCTGGTGGCCGGAGCCGATGACGCCGGATGTCGAGATGGAGTGGTTGACCCGGCAGTTCGCGGAGAGCCCCAAGCTTCCTGTCCGATTCTCCATGGAGGTCGGTTCGCTCGAGGCCGCCATTGCCGAATTCGACCAGCTGGCGACGAACCGCAAGCTGCGCGATGTCCTGCTCGAAAAGGGCTACGAGGTGCACTACAACGAGTACACCGGCGGGCACGACATGATCACCTGGCGCGGCACGCTGGTTCAGCGCCTGCTCGCCCTGGCCGGTAAGAAGCCGAAGCCGAAGTCCTGAACTCCGCCTCTGGCCCCGCACGAATACAGCGCCGAACCACTTCGAAAAGGGTAGAGAACATGGGTGATTATGCGGTAACCGTCCTGCCCGGCGACGGTGTGGGGCCAGAGGTCACGGAGCAGGCTCTCGAGGTTCTGCTCACCGTTGCGGACCTCTACGAGCACAAGCTCACGATCCACCGTCGTCTCGCCGGCCTGGCCAGCATCGCGGCCGAGGGGGTGGCCATCTCCGAGGCCACCATGCAGACCTGCGCCGAGAGCGATGCCATCCTCTTCGGTGCCATCGGCAGCCTGCCGGCGCACGAGCGGCAGAACGCCAAGGTCAAGCCGGAGCAGGCCCTGTTCCGGCTGCGCAAGGACTTCCAGTTCTTCGCGAACCTGCGTCCCATCCGGCCGTCGAGAAGCCTCTACAGTGCTTCGCCACTCAAGCCGAACTATCTCGAGGGCACCGACCTGATCTTCGTCCGCGAACTGTCCGCCGGTCTCTACTACGGGCACCTGGAATCGATTCCGGGCAAGCCCAGCGAGATCCGCCGCACCGAGCAGGGCGAGGAAGCTGTCGACACTCTCCTGTACACCGAGCAGGAGATCGAGCGCGTCGTACGGGCCGCCTTCGACATCGCGGTCGCCCGTCGCCGTAAGGTCACCTCGGTCGACAAGGCCAACGTGCTCAGCTCCTCGATCCTCTGGCGCCGCATCGTCGACTGGGTCGCCGCGGACTATCCCACCGTGAGCTATGAGCACATCCTCGTCGATGCCTGCGCCATGTACCTCATCCGCGAGCCGTCCCGCTTCGACGTCATCGTGACCGAGAACCTGTTCGGCGACATCCTGACCGACGAGGCCTCGATGTTGACCGGCGGCATCGGCATGATCCCGTCGGCGAGCCTGGGAGTGCGCCGGACCGGCTCGGGCACCTTCGGCCTGTACGAGCCGATCCACGGCTCCGCGCCCGACATCGAGGGGCAGGACAAGGCCAATCCGGTCGCCGCCGTCCTCTCGGCCGCGATGCTTCTGCGTCACTCGCTCGGCCTCCACGAGGAGGCCCTTGCCGTCGAGGCAGCCGTCGAGGAGGTGATTCAGGACGGCTATCGCACGGTCGACATCCAGGAGGAGGGGACGAAGGTGATCGGGACTCGCGAAATGGGGAAGCGAATCGCCACAGCTGTGCGCCGGCCGTGATATCGGCCGGTTCCGGTTGTGTCGCTTGACTATTCAGGGGAGGTTCGTCGCTCATGGTACTGCAGAACAGTGTGGTTAGGCCGGAGATCGACCTGGAAGAACAGCGCCTGATCGTTCGACAGCTCCGCATGGAGCTGGTGCAACAGTATCGCGCCCAGCTGCAGGCCAGTGGCGAGCCCCCCATCCGCATGATGGCATCCATCGTGCAAGCGCTCGAGCGGGAGTGTGCGGAACGCCATCTGGACGAGACCGCAATGCGTCTGGAAATCGTGAACCGCACGATCGGTGACGTCAATGTGCGCCTCATCTCCGAATGCGACGGAGAGGAGGGTGGCCCGGGGGACTACCGGCGGCTCGGTGACGAGTTGGGAGTCGCGCTGCCCGGCGAGGACCTGCAGGGATACATCGCGACCGGCAAGATGTACCGATGGTTGCGCGACCAGATGCAGGAAGCGGAGCGCCTGCTCCTGAAGAACGGTTTCGACCCGCGCAGCTACGACCTCGCCACCGTGGGCAACCCCATCCTGCGCGGCTGGCTGGCCGAGGACATGCAGCAGTGGGGCCTGTCGGTCACCGCTGAACACATCGCGATCGGGCTGGGCGCGACCGACTGCATGAACAAGGTTCTCGGTGGCTTGGGCCCGCTCGTCCGCCAGGGCCCGGGATACGTCGGCGCGGTGCTCTGCCCCACGCCGGGCTTCAACATCCTCGAGGCCCAGGCCCTCGCCAACGGCTACCGGGTCCGCCGCATCGAGACCCGGCCCGAGGACTGCTTCAAGATGACCGCCGGGCAGCTCGCACGGGCGCTCGACGAGCACGCGGACATCAAGGTCATCTATCTCACCGTCACCAGCAACCCGGCGACCTTCGCGTACCAGCCCGATGAGCTGCGCGAGCTGCTCGACGTCCTGCGTCTGCAGCGGCAGCGGGGACGCGTCGTCCACCTGCTGGCTGACCTGGCCTACGTCGGCACGGGCATCCCGGCGGAGGACGAGGCCCGCATGCGCGCCCTGACCTCTGCCTCCGACATCGGTGACCAACTCATCTACGTGAGCAGCTTCTCCAAGACGCACACCCTCACGGGCGAGCGTTTCGGGTGGGTCACATTCGGCGACACCGGCCTCGCGGCCCGCATGGTCGGCAGTTGGATCAACAGTGTCGCCTCGATGCCCGGCGAGTGGCAGTTGCGCCTCATGGCCTACTACCAGTTGTTCCGCGAAAACCCGCATCTCATCGAAAAGATTCGTCGCCTCTACGGCCTGCGGCGGGCTCAGTTGAGGGAGCAGCTCCGGCGCCTCGATGAGCAGCATCAACTCTTCGAACACATCTACCTCGACGACGACGCGACCATCTACAACTGGAGCAAGCTCCGCGAGGGAGAGGACTGCTTCTCGGTACTCGAGAAGACCGGCATCGCGGGAATTCCGGGCTCCACCTTCGGCTACTCCGACCAGTACATCCGCTTCTCGGTAGGGATCCTGCCGGTGGTGATGGACTGATTCGCCATCTCCGAAAAGCAATATAAGCGATCGCTTAATTCAGGAGGTTCCAATGACAAACTCGGCGAGTGGAACACCGACAAACGGTTTCGGGGAGGCCCAGCTGCGCTCCACCGGCGTGGTTGTCGACTTCAACTGGAACAGCGATCCCAATCCGCTCGCGCCGCTGCCCGAGTCCCTTCCGGGCGAGCCGACCCCGCTGCAGGCCTCCCAGCCCGACATCGTCCTGTCCGAGTGCCTGCGGGACGGGCTCCAGGGCGTCGGCAGGTACCCGTCCGTCGACGAGATGCTGCAGTACCTCGAACTGTTGAACAACTTCGGCATCCGGTCCGCCACGGTCGGCATCTACTCCGGGGCCGGCGCGCTCGACGCGACGATCAAGGAAGTGCTCGCCGGGATGCGCGACCAGTTCCCCGGGATCGTCCCCTCGGTGCTGTCGGTCTGCACGCCGGCCTCTCTCAAGTGGACCGCCGAGTGCAAGGAGATCCACCCCGCGCTCGAGTCCATCGTCTTCATGGGCAGCTCTCCGTCGCGCCGGATGGTCCAGGGCTGGGACCTGGACTTCGTCCTCGGCAAGCTCGAGTCGTTCGTCAAGCAGACCGTCGACGAGGGCATTCCCGTCATCGGCGGCACCGAGCACACCACCCAGACGTCACCGCAGGACGTCCGCGAGATCACCCGCGTCCAGGTCGAGAACGGCGCCTACCGCGTCGCGGTCGCAGACACCATCGGCATCGCGCGCCCGGTCGGCGCCTACCGCCTCTGCGCCTTCATCCGTCAGCTCCTCGACGAGCTGGGGACCCCGGACATGAAGCTGGACTGGCACGGCCACCGTGACACCGGAAACGCCCTGGGCAACGCCATGATGGCCCTCGCGGCCGGCGCCAACCGCATCCACGTCGTGTCGCGTGGCGTCGGCGAGCGTTCGGGCAATGCCTCGCTCGAGGAAGTGGTGCTCAACCTGGCCGCCATCCGGCAGGAGAACGGCCTGCCGGTCGGCTGGAACATGGCCGAACTCCTCGGCCTGATCTCGTTCTACCAGGAGATGGTCGGCGTCACCACCGCCGAGCACGGTGTGCTGGGCAAGCGCTACAGCTACACCAGCTCCGGCATCCACACCGACGCCATTCTCAAGGCGAACGCCCTCGCCGAGAACGCCCGGAAGGCGCAGGACTTCGAGCTGGACAGCAAGCTGCGCACGATGGCCCGCACCGTGTACTCGGCGATCGACCCCGCCACGATCGGCGGCGCCTACTCGGTGGGCGTCAGCCAGTGGAGCGGGCTGAGCTCGGTGAAGCTCGCCTGGCTGGAGAGCGGCCGTGACCCCGAGAAGCTCTCCACCGAGCGCGCCGAGGAAATCCTCAACTACGCCAAGGGCCTGGGTCGCGAACTGGAAGGCGAGGAACTGGAGGCCTGGTTCGCGAAGTCCTGAGTCCGCTCGAATACGCAGAAGACGCGGGGAACCTCACACCATCCCCCAGGTTGGAGATACGACATGAGTCCACGAACAATGTTCGACAAGATCTGGGACGCCCACGTGGTGCGCGACGAGCCCGGTGAGGTGCCGGTCATCTACATCGACCGTCACCTCACCCACGAGGCGACGTCGCCCCAGGCCTTCGCGGGTCTGCGGGCCCGCAACCTCCCGGTCCACCGCACCGACGCCACCATCGCGGTGATCGACCACAACGTGCCCACCGTCCTCGGTCGTCGCATGATCGACGTCGTCGACGCCGCGAGCGTGACCTGCATCGAGACGATGGAGGAGAACGCCCGCGACTTCGGGGTCACCCTCTTCGACATGAAGGACGAGTACCAGGGCATCGTCCACGTGGTCGGCCCTGAGCTCGGCATCTCCCTTCCGGGCATGACCGTCGTCTGCGGAGACTCCCACACCTCCACCCACGGCGCCCTGGGAACCTTCGCCATCGGCATCGGCACCAGTGAGGTCGAGCACGTCATGGCGACCCAGTGCCTGCAGCAGCAGAAGCCGAAGACGATGAACATCCGGGTCGAGGGGACGCTCTCGCCCGGCGTCACCGCGAAGGACGTGGCGCTGGCGATCATCCGCAAGTTCGGCACGAACGTCGGCTCCAACCACGTCATCGAGTTCAGCGGGTCCGCCATCCGCTCCCTCTCCGTCGAGGGGCGCATGACCCTGTGCAACATGGCGATCGAGGCCGGCGCGCGCGCCGGCATGGTCGCCCCCGACGAGGTCACGATCGAGTACGTGAAGGGCCGCCCGTACGCTCCCGAGGGCGAGCTCTTCGAGCTGGCCGCGGCCAACTGGCGGGAGCTGGCCAGCGACCCCGGCGCCCACTTCGACGCCGTCCTCGACATCAACGTCGATGATCTCGTACCTCAGGTCACCTGGGGCACGGATCCGGGCATGGTCGCCGACATCACCGGCGTCGTACCCGACCCGGCGGACGAGAGTGACGTCGTCACCCGCCAGGCCTACGAACGGGCGCTGGAGTACATGGGGCTGACTCCGGGCCAGAAGATCGAGGACATCGAGATCCAGACGGTGTTCATCGGCTCGTGCACCAACTCGCGCATCGAAGACCTGCGCATGGCGGCCAGCTACGTCGTGGGCAAGCAGGTGGCGCCGAACGTGCGCGCCCTGGTCGTACCCGGCTCGATGCTGGTCAGCCGCCAGGCCGAGGAGGAGGGGCTGGCCGACATCTTCCGGGCGGCCGGCTTCCAGTGGCGCGAGGCGGGTTGCAGCATGTGCATCGCCATGAACGGCGACCGCCTCGCCCCCGGCGAGCGGTGCGCCTCGACGAGCAACCGGAACTTCGAGGGCCGTCAGGGACGCGGCGGCCGCACCCACCTCGTCAGCCCGCTCATGGCCGCCGCCGCGGCGGTTGCCGGACACTTCGTCGACGCTCGCAACCTGTAGAAAGGCCAGGCTCCCATGGAAAAGTTCGTCACACATCTCGGGGTGGCCGCGCCGCTGGCCCGGTCCAATGTCAACACAGACGACATCGTGCCGGCCCGTTTTTTGAAGACGATCCGCCGTACCGGATTCGCCGACGCCCTCTTCGCGAACTGGCGCTACATCAGCGACGACAAGGCGCCGAACCCCGACTTCGAGCTGAACCGGCCGGCCTACGCGGGCGCCACCATCCTGGTCGCCGGCCCGAACTTCGGCTGCGGCTCCTCGCGCGAGCACGCTCCCTGGGCGCTCCGCGAGTTCGGCTTCCGCTGCATCATCGCGCCCAGCTTCGCGGACATCTTCTACAACAACTGCTTCAACAGCAGCATCCTCCCGGTCGTCCTGAACAACTCGACGGTGGAGGACATCCAGGCGACCCTCGCCGGCCAGGAGCAGTACAAGCTGCAGATCGACCTGCCCGCCCAGACCGTCGCGATGCCCGACGGGCGGACCTTCGGCTTCGACCTGGACCCGTTCAAGAAGAGTGCCCTCCTGGAAGGCCTCGACAGCGTCGACTGGACGCTCTCCCGCAAGGGCGAAATCTTGGCCTACGAGGAGCGGCGCCGCAAGGAGGCGCCGTGGCTCTTCATCGGCAAGGATGCCGGCCGGCGAAGCGCCTCCGCTCCGGCAAGCTGATCGTGCACTGAGAAGAAGCACCCGACGCAGATAGGAAGCGAATCCGATGGAAGACACCGCCGTCAAGGTTCTCGTCAACCACGAGGAGCAGTACTCGCTCTGGCCCGATTTCCTCGACGTTCCCGCCGGCTGGAAGGACACGGGGGTCTCCGGCACCAAGGACGAGTGCCTGGCCTACGTCAAGGAGGTCTGGACCGACATGCGCCCGCTGAGCCTCCGCAAGAAGATGGAGGAGTCGGCTCAGGGGGCCTAGGACCGCGGCGTGGGCAAGAAACTGTGAAGGGGCTCGGCGGGCAAACGACCTGGGCGGGTGGGACAGAAAAGAGACGGCGTCGTTCCTGAAGGCTGGCAAAGCGATTGTCGCTGGTCGCTGGCAAGGGACTTGCCGGCACCGGCTTCTGCTGGACACATTCGTGATCCGGACGCTCCTCGTGCCGGCCATCGCCGTGAAGGTCGGCGAGCGCAGCTGGTGGCCGGGGAAGCGACGGGAAATCATCGACGACGTGCCGGTCGAACCCAAGGAAGCCGTACCGGCCGCCTATTAGCAGATGTGGAGGATGTTCCTGTGAATGACCTTATTCAGCGCCTCTCCGTGGAGAATCAGAGCGTCGTCGTCGGCGGCCCCGATCCCTCCCTGGACGAGCTCCAGAAGCGTGCCACCGAGATCGGGTACGTCTTCATCAAGTTCCCGGACACCAGCGGCGGAACCGACCTGGGCGTGCGCGTCGACGAGGCGGCGACCGATCTCAGCCGCGCCGACTTCGCCAACGGCAGCGGTAGCGCCCACATCGAGGGGACGCTCACCCTCGACTACGTGAAGGTCCGGTGCGTCGCCGACATCGACCTGGCGTCGCTCAGCGGCACCGGGCACCTCAAGCCCGAGGAGGCGCAGGCCGCCTAGTCGTCGGCGGCCGGATCGTGCTCACCCTTGACGCCCGCACGGGCATCATCGGCTACCCGAGCATCGATCCGGCCGGCCCGGCTGTCGCGTAGGCGTCGCGTCGCAGCCCCGCTCCGGGCCGCGACGCGACGCCGCGGCGTGTGGTGCCTCGGTCAGGTACCCAGGTCCTCCGCGGCCGGTACGGGCAGCGGCTCGACGACAGCCTCCTCGCCCGGAATGCCGGACTCCCTGACCTGGAACTGCCGCGCGCCGCGGGGGCGTTCGCGGAAGTGCCGGAAGGCCATCGGTACGCCGCGGGCAACGGACAGGTCCACGCTGTCCATCACCTGTACGTGCACGTGCGGCTGCGTCGAGTTGCCGGAGTTGCCGCAGTCCGCGACCGGCTGCCCCGTCCGCACCTCCTCGCCGACGGCCACCCGGATCGAGCCGGCCCGCAGGTGCGCGAGGGCGACGAACACGTCGCTGTCGCGCAGCGCGATGATCAGGTAGTTGCCGGCAACGGCGCCCACTCCCTGCCGGAGCCGCTCCAGCTGACCCAACATGTACGGCACGAGGGCCAGCTGTGACCGCCGTCCGGCATGATCGACCTCGCCGTCGTGCACGTCGACGACGACGCCGTCGGCCGGTGCCAGGATCGGCCGGCCGAAGGCGAAGAACCGCTCGGGTGGTTCGGTGGCGAGGAAGGTCCGCCAGTCGCGGGTGCCGGCGGTCCGACGATGATCGTCCACGCCGATGAAGTCGATGGCGTAGCGCTCGCCCAACAGGTCGGACCCGTGACTCGGGACCCGCCGGGCCGGGCTGTTGCGTGCCAGCCACAAGCCCGTGAACGGCAGCGAGAGCACGACCTCCCGGGTCACTGAACTCTCGGCGGGCAGTTTCTCGACCATCGATCTAGTATAGGCAGGATTCCAGGCATCGGCCCGAATCGAGCACGCTCGACCGGGATTGGCGGAACTGGTTCCAGGGGGCGGCATGTCCTGTACGACTGGTGGACAGAGCCGGTCGGACCTGCGGACTCTCGCTGCGGACGCCGCGGCGGGTCACCCGTCGGTTCGCCGCTCGGCACGGCGTCGGGCCGTCAGGTCCGCTGTGTCCGGTGGTGTCGGGGGTTGGGCTCCAAAACCGGTCCCGACCTGCCAAAACAAGTTGACCTATCGGTTGGCGTCACTGGCTAATCTGATCGGCGGGATTTGTCCGCATGGGATTTGATCTCTTGCGGATTTCTGTCGTAGGCTGTAACAGCCAAGTAACACTCTCCTTCACGGGGTCGCGACGGGGAAGGGGCTGGTCGATGTGAAGCAATCCGACAACCCGATTGAACAGGGGCAACCCGGCTGTAGCGTCCTCGTTCTCGCCGACAACGAGGTGACGCGTCGGGGTCTCCACGACATGCTCGGCTCGCTTGATCTGGTGGCTGAGGTGCATGCGGTGGTGGCGGATCTGGAGCGGTTTCCCGCTGGTCGTTCTTTTGACGTGCTGGTTGTGGCGTGTGAGGACGTGGGTGTGGGGAGTCTGGATGGGGTTGTTGAGGCGGCGCATCGTCGGGGGGCGAAGATTCTGCATTTGATCGGTCGTGGTGCGGCGTGTCTGGATGCGGTGACGCGGTTGCCGAGTAATGGGTTTTTGATTCAGGACGAGGTGACGCGGGAGGCGTTGGGGCAGGCGTTGGGTCGGATGTTGGTGGGTGAGGTGCCGATGCCGGCGGTGTTGGCGAATCGGTTGTTGGAGCGGGCGCGGGGGGCGGTGTCGCCGGAGCGGTCGGAGGGTGTGCGGTTGACGCCGCGGGAGCGTGAGACGTTGGTGTTGTTGGCTGAGGGGTTGAGTAACAAGCAGATCGCTCGTCGGATGTTGATCAGTCAGCATGGGGTGAAGCGGCTGGTGGCGAGTGTGTTGTTGAAGTTGAACTGTTCGAACCGGACGTTGGCCGCGGCGGTGGCGATCAAACAGGGCCTGCTCGAAGAGGTGTAGGGCGGGCGGTTGAAGGAACCAGCTCCGGGCGGCTGCCCTGGGCCGGTTCGGCGTTTCGGGTGCGGGCGCCCGGCGTACCGCGGTTGCCGGTGGCGGGGTGCGACGCCGTCGGAGGACGCCACACCCCGCATCCGCATTCCAGCTCTCCGAACGCCTGCTCAGCTCCTGCGGGTCATGACCCGCAGGGTGAGCGCGAGACCGGCCACGCACCAGACGGCGAGTACGGCGAACGGGAGGCCGCTGACACCGTTCGCGCCCGCGGCGAGGGTGTCACGAATGGCGTCGGCCATGTACTGGAACGGCAGCACGTCGTGCACCGCCTGCAGCCAGCCCGGCAGCCGGTCGGCCGGGAAGTTGATCGGGGAGAACATCAGGGCGATGAAGACGATCACCTGAGATATCAGGCTGGCGACGGCGGGTGGCACCGCGTAGGCGACGGCGTAGCCGAGGCCGGTGGCGGTCAGCGCGACGAGCAGGATCGCCGGGACGACGAGTGGACTGACGTCGAGGTCGAGGTCGAACCGCAGCGTGGCGGTGAGCAGGGCCAGGGCCAGGCCCGGCAGGGACGTCAGGAGCCAGGTGGTGACGTCCGCGGCCAGGATCGCCGTCCGAGGCACCGGAAGCGTCCGGTTGTACTCGAACGTTCCCTCTGTCTTGCTCTGCGCGATCATCTGAGGGGCGAGCACCATGCCGACGGTGATCAGGCCGAGGGTGGGGGCCCCCGTCGCCAGGTAGAGGGCGGTGGCCTTGTCGACCTCGGGCATGAGGAACGAGAAGCCGACCACGATGCCGACCGCCAGCAGCGTCTGGATGACGAGCATCAGCGGGAGTATGAACTTGAGCCGGATCGCGTGCCAGCGCAGGAGCAACAGGTAACTACGCAGCCACCGCATCGTGGTTCTCCTCGGAGGTGTTGGTCAGGCCGACGTAGATGTCTTCGAGGCTGATCGGGTTCAGGACGAACTGGGCGATGCCTTCGGCGGCGTGAAGCTGTTGCGCCCACGCGATCGCCTGCGGGGCGTCGGCCGAGGCGATGGAGATGACCATGCGCTGGTCGGTCACGTTCGTGGAACTCGCCCAGGCCGGTGCCTCGGGCACGGCCGCGCCGGGCTGCAGCGTCAGTTCGAGCCGGAGATCGCTGGAGGCCTGGCGGCGCAGCTCGGCCGGCGTGCCGGTAGCGGCGACGCGGCCGTGGTCGAGCACGACGAGCCGGTCGACGCTGCGCTCGGCCTCGGTCACGTTGTGCGTGACGATGATGACCGCGCAGCCGTCGGTGGCGAGCTTGCGGACCTGCTCCCACATCAACCGGCGGCGCACCGGGTCGACGTCGTTGGTGGGCTCGTCGAGCATGACCAGGCGACCGGGCTCGACCACCGCCATGCAGAAGGCGGTCAGCCGGCGGATACCGCCGGACAGCTTCTCACCCGGCGTGTCGGCCCACTCGGTGATGTCGAGGGCGGACATGAGCTGCTCGGAGCGTTCCTTCACCCGCTGGCGGCTGCCGCCACGGATCCGGCCGAGGATGTCGATCGCCTGCCTCGGGGTGACCCCGGTCAGCGGCGCCTGGGCCTGCAGCTGCAGCGAGCAGACCTGTCGCGCGAATGCCGGGTCGGCGACGGGGTCCCGGCCGTCGATCCTGATCGTGCCCTCTGTCGGCTTCGCCAGGCCGGCGACCTGGTTGAGCAGGGTCGTCTTCCCCGCACCGTTGTGCCCGAGCAGGCCGAGCACCTCTCCCTCGGCTACGTGTAGCGAGAGGTCGTCGTTGGCCCGTACGTCGCGCTGGTAGATCTTGGTCAAGTGATCGATCTGGAGCAACATCACATCCTCCAGATTCCGGCCGATATCCGCATACCGTCGAGTATCTGGATACCGTCGGGGATGTCAAGCACCCTGGTGGTGTGGAAGGATCGCGACATGGGTGAGCGACTGACCCGGGCGCAACAACAGCAGCGGACCCGCCAGCGTCTGCTCGACGCGGCGGAGACGCTGTTCGCCGAGCGGGGGATCCACCAGACCTCGCTCGAGGAGGTCGCCGCCGAGGCGGAGCTGACCAAGGGTGCGATCTACGCCAACTTCGACGGGAAGCACGGCCTGTTGGCGGCGATCCTCGAGCGCCGTTACACCGACCAGATCGCCGACGCCGGCCCCGCCGTCGACCCCGGTGCCGCGGCCGACTCGCTGGGTGACAGCTACGAGTCCGTGATCTCGCTGCCGGAGACCCGCAGGTTCGCCATGGCGCTCCTGGAGTTCTGGCTGTACAGCATGCGGACCCCGGCCGCCCGTGACGCCATGGCGCAGTGGCTCCAGGCCGTACGCGAGCACAACGCCAAGCGGATCACCGAGCGGACCGGCGGCCAGCCGCCGATCCCGGCCAGTCAGCTGGCGATCCTGATGACCGCGCTGGACGTGGGTGTCGCCCTCCAGCACCTCATCGATCCCGAGGGTGTCCCCGCCGACGTGTACGCCCTCGGCCTCAAGGCGATCATGGACTCCGGCGGCGCGGGCGGCTGACCCGTCCCGTCTCCGAAGTCGTGACACGCGCGTCCGGGGGCCGCGGAACGGTGTGCGGTCGGGCCCGTCGCACCGCTCCTTCGGAGGATTGCGGGCGGCGACGCGGAACAACCATTCCGTCGAAGCCTGGGCAACCGGTCTGAGCCCGTACGGGTCGGCGGCGCGGCACCCGGGCGCTGCTTCTGCCACTGGTCACCTGGGCGCGGCAGGGGGGAGGAAGAGGTGCCCGTGCCACGCACCTCGGGCAGTACGGGTCGCGACCGCCGCCCAGGAGGCGAGCAGCAGCCCGTACAGCAGCACGGCGAGCGTGGCCAGCATGGCCGAGCCGGACCGCGCGGCCAGGCCGGAAACGCCGGTGACCAGGGTGCCGACCGGGAAGGTGAAGCTCCACCAGGTGAGCGAGAACGGCAGCCCGGCGCGGGCGGTGCGGATGGTGATCGCGGCAGCCAGGGTCAGCCAGAGCAGGGCGAACCCCATTGCCGGCACGCCGTAGAGCACGGCGAGCATCTGCGCCCCTGCCGCGTACGGTTCAGGCAGGACGCCGCCGGCGGACCGGGCGAGCAGGTGGGCGGCGGTGATCGACTGCCCCAGCGGCCCCAGCACGATCCACAGGGTGGGGACCATCCGCGCGGCCCCGACCCCGTGCACGACCAGCCGTGACCACAGCTGCGGCAGGATGATCAGGGTGGCGAGCAGGCTGGCGCCGAACATCGCGTAGCAGGCGACGACCATGTCGAGCCGGGCCTGCCCGGCCGGCAGGTGCGGCACGAGCAGCGCACCGTTGGCGGCCGAGACCATCGGTGGGACCACCGGCATCAGCCAGCCGCCGAACGCCGCGTCCGGCCCGATCCGGTGCCGGGTCATCATCAGGTACGGGATCGCCACCGCAGTGAGCAGACCCAGCCCTGTCCCGGCGCTCCACAGGGCGAGACCGACCGCGACGGCAGCCGGCTGGCCGATCCACGCGCTGCCGAGGAGCAGCGCGCCGCCGCCGACGGTCATCAGGGCCATCGGGGGCGCGCCCCAGAACTGCGCCATCACCGGGTCGGCCGCGTGCCCGAGGGCGGTGTCCCGGTGCCGGCGCAGGTGCACCGCCCACGCGGCGACGAGCGCCACCAGCAGCAGCGCCGCCGCGGCCCAGACCACCGTGGCGGCGTACCGCAGACCGGGCAGGCGCACGGGCAGGCCGGCCCCCGCGGTGGCCACGATGCCGGTGCCCATCACCGCGGCGAACCAGTTCGGGCCGAGGTACGCGAACACGTCGCGCGGGCGCGCCAGCGCGGACAGCGGCGCAGGCCGCCGGGCGACGTCGGGTCGGCGGCGAGCACGGGTGGGCGGGTGGTGCAGGCTGGTCATGCGACCAACTGTCGGGCCCCGGGGGCCGGCCCGGTAGGCAGCGATCCTGTACGGAGTCATCGAATGTCTTCCGTGGAAACCCCCGGCTTTAGCCGTGGGGAGGAAACGGAACCCCTGCGGAGCAGGTCAGGGATAGCCCATTCGCCGCCAA
>NZ_JBICUP010000046.1:0-49560 GCF_043198215.1 Micromonospora sp. NPDC048830 | reverse complement strand
TTGGCGGCGAATGGGCTATCCCTGACCTGCTCCGCAGGGGTTCCGTTTCCTCCCCACGGCTAAAGCCGGGGGTTTCCACGGAAGACATTCGATGAGTGGCCTTCGGTGCCGTCTTCGCGGTCACGAACCCGAGTACGGCGAGGTAGCCGAGAAGACTTCCCGCACCCACGGAAAGGAGTGCAGCCGCGTAGATCCGCGCCTGCGAACGGGCGGCGGCCTGCACAAGCGGGAGGCATCCGTGTCGACGAGGGGCCGCCACCACCCAGGCCGCGGCGGCCGCGGCGATGCAGGTGCCCCAGATGGTCGCCCACCCGACAACGGCGCTACTGCTCGCCCAGTTTCCTTCCCATCGTTCCGCCTTTCCCGCCACCAGGAAAATGCCCTGAGCGGCAGTAAGGGCAGCGACGGCCGCGGCTACCAGGATTTCCTGGTAGCCGAGTCTCCCTGGAGTGAAACTCCTCATGATGCGCCACTCACCACCTTGTGGAAGGCGGTGCGTAGCGCGGCCAGATTCGAGTCCTCGCCGCCCAGCAGCGACAACTCGGGCAGACTCCCCGACCACCGCACTGCACCCTGATCGATGATGACCACCCGACCGGCAAGGGCCTCGACATCTTCGAGAAGGTGGGTCGCTACGATGACGGTTTTGTGTTCCTTGAGGCGTTGCACCAATTGGTGGAACGTGTCTCGCTGCTCAGGATCCAGCCCGGCCGTCGGCTCGTCGAGGATCAGTACGGCCGGGTCGCCCGCCAGCGCCGCGGCCAGCCCCGCACGCCGCAACTGCCCACCCGAGAGCGAACCCAGGCTGCAACCGGCTCGGTCTCCGAGGTCCACGACCTGCAGTGCGAAATCGACCTTCTGCGGGATGGTCTTCGGCGGGGCCGCCTTGAGCCAGGCGGCATATGCGGCGAACTCGCGCACGGTCATCCGCGGCGGATAGCCGAAGTCCTGCGGTAGCCATCCGATGTTTCCCAGCAGACGCCGTCCGAGCCGGGTGGAACCGCCTGACAACTGCCCGTTCAGGAGAACCGTGCCAGCGGTGGGCGCCATGGCGCCCGCGAGGATCCTCAGGAGCGTTGTCTTGCCGGCGCCGTTGCGTCCGAGCAGGAGGTTGGCACCCGTGGCGAACTGGAGTGAGACGTCCGCCAGGACCGACCGGGCTCCGTAACGGAACCCCACACCTTTGACTTCAAGCACGCAAACCCTCTTTACAAAACCGGATCTGTACCGAAAAGCTCATCAGGGCTTGTAGATGGTGGACAACCGCGAGCTATGAAGCCGTGCATCGCGGCCACCACCTGTCAGGTCGCCCGCAGTTCCTCCAAGGCCGTGCTGGCGCGCAGGAAGAACAGCCCGACCGCGACCGTGAGCGCCACCGCGAGCAGAGCGCCGCCGCCGACCAGCGCGAGCTGCTCGATCGGTACGGCCGGCATGACGTCACCGCCCCCGGCGTGCACCTCGCCCGTCAGGCTTCGCCCGAGCAGCAGCCCCACGGCCAGCGCGAGGAGCACCGCCGGCACCGCCGGGGCCAGCGCCTGCCAGGCGACCGAGCGGCCCAGCACCGGCCGGGGCACGCCGGTGGCGACGAGCGCCGCGTACGCCCGGCGGCGGGCCACGATCCCCTCGACCAGGGCCACCAGGAGCCCGCCGGCGGCGATCGTCACGGCCACCGCGACCGCCAGGTCCACGAGGTTCATAGTGTCGAGGTAGAACCGGTTCGGCTCGCTGACGCGGTCGACCAGCCGGGACTCGGCGCGCAGGACGTCGTACCGGGTCTGGAAGTTGGCCCGGAAGGCCGCCGCGCCGCCGCCGACCAGCACCGCGGCCAGCAGCGCGGCGAACGTCCGGCTGCCCGCCCACGGGTCGGCCATGAGCCGGCGGGCGGCCAGCAGCGCGGCCGGCCCCCGGGCGAGGCGGTGCAGCCAGCGGCCGGCGGTGTACGAGAACCAGCCGGCGGCGACCACCACCCCGATCGTCGGGGCGAGCCCGCCGACGACGAGCAGCGCCGGCGGGAGCAGCAGCGGCGGCTCGACATGTCGGTTGTCGTACCAGTTCAGAACCGGGAAGAAGGAGGCGAGCGCGCCCACGCCGGCCGGGATGAGCACCGCGAACCAGGGGCGGGGCGGGCGGTCCCGGCGGGCCCGGCGGACCACGCCGAACGGGGTGGTGGTGACCCGGCGCAGGAGCAGCGCGGTGCCGGCCGCCGCGACGGCGGGCAGCCCGAGCACCACCGCCGCCAGCGCGAGCGGGGCGGGCAGCACGTCGGTGGGGAGGGCGAGCAGGCCGCGCTCGTCGGGCCGGTGCAGCAGCTCCCGGGCGGCCAGATAGGCCGCCAGCGCGACGGACGTGCCGAGCAGGCCGGCCGCCCCTGTCTCCAGCGCGGCGATCCGGGTGACCTGCCCGGGGGTGGCCCCGGCCAGCCGCAGGGCGGCCAGCCGGCGGTCGCGGGCCGGGGCGCCGAGCCGGGCGCACTGCCCGGCCAGCGCCAGCACCGGTACGGCGAGGAGCAGCAGCGTGAACGCCGTCCCGCCGCGCAGCCCCGGCTCGCGCAGCAGCGCGTTGGCGTACTGGCTGGACTCGGCGCCGCCGGGCGGCTGCGGGATGGCCAGCACGGTCAGCGCGGCAAGCCCGGCGAGGGCGGCCAGCGCGGCGCTGAACGCGGTCAGTGTCACCCGCACCGTGTCGGCCCGGGTGCCGGCGAGGGCGAACCGGACGAGGACCGCCGGCCTCACCGGTGACCGCCCGCCAGCGGCAGCCGTGGGCCGCCGGTCACCGACAGGTCCGTTCCGACGCCGCCGGTCGGCAGGCCCACCCCCGGGCCGCCCGCCACGGGCGGGTCCAGCCCCAGGCCGGTGCCGTCGACCGCGCCGTCGCGCAGCGTCACCTCGCGGTCGGCGTACCCGGCGATCCGCGGCTCGTGGGTGACCAGCACGACCGACGTCCGCTGCTCGCGGGCCAGCCGGACCAGCTGGGTGAGCACCTGCTCCCCCGCGAGCGTGTCGAGCGCGCCGGTGGGCTCGTCGGCGAAGAGCACCCGGGGCTCGGTGACCAGGGCCCGGGCGAGGGCGCAGCGCTGCTGCTGACCGCCGGACATCTCGCCCGGCCGGACGGCGGCGACGTCCGCCACGCCCAGCCGCTCCAGCCAGGCGAGTGCCGCCGTCCGCGCCGCTCGCCGCCCCGTGCCGGCGAGCAGTAGGGGAAGTGCGACGTTCTCCGCCGCGGTCAGCTCGGCGACGAGCTGGCCGAACTGGAACAGCACCCCGAACTCCGTACGCCGCAGCCGGGACCGGGCCGCCTCGGACCAGGTGTCGATCCGTTCGCCACGCCAGGTGACCTGCCCGGCGTCGGGGCGCAGTATGCCGGCCAGGCAGTGCAGCAGGGTGGACTTGCCGCAGCCGCTCGGGCCGGTGACGGCGACGATCTCCCCCTCGGCGACGTCGAGGGTGACCCCGCGCAGCGCGGGTGTCGGCCCGTACGCCTTGACCACGCCGCGAGCCTGAAGTTGCGTCACGAGTGCACCTCCCGGTGCCAGTCGACGACCCGCTCCAGGGTGGTGTGCAACCACCTCAGGTCCGCGTCGAGGTGGGCGATGGCGAAGTCGGCCGCCACGACGTCGTCGAGGGTGGCCGAGGGGTCCGTCTTGACCGCGGTCAGCTCGCGGAGCCGTTCGGTGTGCGCCCGGCGCTGGGCGGCCAGGTACGTCCTGGCACGGTCGGCGTCGGCGACCAGCAGCGCCACCACGACCTTGGCGAAGAGGCTGCTGCTGACGTACGGCAGGGGCGGCTCGACCTCCGCGAGCCAGGCGTCGAGCGCGTCCCGGCCGGCGCCCGTGAGCGCGTACGCCGTGCGGTCCGGGCCGCCGTCGCGATCCTGGCCCGCGGGCGCCACCAGCCCGTCCCGCTGCAACCGGCCGAGCGTGGCGTAGACCTGGCCGAACGCCAGTGGACGGGCCCGGGGCAGCCGCCGGTCGTGAGCCCGTTTCAGCTCGTAGCCGTGCCGGCTGCCCTGGGCGAGCAGGGCGAGCAACACGTGTGGGGTCGACACCCCGCCACTATTCACTGAGCGAATAGCGGGCGTCAACCCCGTCCGTCACGCCGGCGGCGACCAGCCCGGGTGGCGGCCCATGCGGGCGAGGAGTCGATCGAGCGGCGTGGCGTCCGGCGGGGCGTCGACCGGCGCGCCGAAGGCGCCCATCTTCTGCCCGGTCTCGCCCATCGCGTCCATGAAGCCGTGCAGCGTGTCCATCGCGGCCGGCTCGGCGTCGTACGGCTGGCCGGTGGCCCGGGCCAGGTCCCACCCGTGCACGGTGAGGTCGACCAGCGCCATCGCGCCGACGGTCCGCTGCGGCAGCCCCATGCCGGGCGACACGCCCTCCTCGGCGGCCGGATCGGCCCACGCCTCGACGAGCCGTTCGGCCTCGGCGGCGAACCGCTCCCGCCAGCCGTCGTCCAGGTAGTCCGGCTTCTCCGACCAGTCCACCGCCTGCCGCGCGGCCATCGTCTGGAAGTTGACCACCACCTGGTAGATGTGGTTGAGCAGTTCCCGGACGGTGTACTCCACGCAGGGGGTCGGCAGGTCGAGCTGGTCGTCGCTGATCGCGCGGACCACCGCGACGGTGCGCGGCGCCGCGGCCGCCAGCAGATCGCTAGTCTTCGTACCCATAAGGGCAGCGTACGAGGGCAGTCTTGAAGAAATGCGACACGAACCGCGCGCGGACAGCCGGGGCATCCTCGATCCCGGCCGGCTGCGACGCGAGGTCCGCTTCCGGCGCCGCCTGCCGGCCGTCGCCCTGCGCCCGTACGTCGAGCACTACTGGCTGATCGACTGGGAGCTGGACGAGCCGTTCGAGCAGCGGGTGGTGCCGCACCCGGCGGTCAACGCGGTGTTCCAGCGCGTCGGCGCCGGCCCGGAGACCGCCGAGGTGGCGGGCGTCGGGCGGGAGCTGTTCCGGATCACGCTGGCCGGCGCCGGTCGGGTCAGCGGCGTGCAGTTCCGCCCGGGCGCGTTCCGCCCGTTCTGGCGGCGGCCCGTCGCCGAGCTGACCGGCCGGCGCCGCCCGCTGCCGGCCGGCCTCGTCGCGGGCCGGCAGGCCTGCGCGGGTACGGACGACGAGCGCTGCGCCACCCTCGACGAACTGCTGCTCGCCTGGGATCCCCGGCCCGACCCGGCCGCGGCGGAGGCGACGGCGCTGGCCGAGGAGATCCGCGTCGACCGGGGACTGCTGCGGGTCGCCGACCTGGCCCGCCGGCACGATCTTTCGGTACGCCGGCTGCAACGCCTCTTCCTCGACCACGTGGGCGTCGGGCCGAAGTGGGTGATCCGCCGGTACCGGGTGCAGGAGGCGATCGAGCAGGCCGCCGGCGGGCCGGTCGACTGGGCGCGGCTCGCCGCCGACCTGGGCTACGCCGACCAGGCCCACCTGGTCCGCGAGTTCACCGCCGCGACGGGGATGGCCCCGGCCGCGTACGCGCGGTCGGTCAGCGGCCGAACTCCGTGAGGAAGGCCCGCCAGGCGGCCGGCCGGAACGCCAGCACCGGCCCGCCGCGATCCTTGGAGTCGCGTACGGCCACCACGCCCGACAGGTTGCCGGCCACCTCGACGCAGTTGCCGCCCGTGCCGTTGCTGCGGCTGCTGGTGCGCCACCGCGCGCTCGTCAGGTCCACGCCGCCCACGCTCACGCCGGTCAGGTCCACGATTCCGCCTCCGTCATCCGCCTGATCAGCTCGATCGACTGCTGGTGGGGCAGCGCCTCGCCCCGGATCGACTCCCAGACGTCGACGATCCGGCGCAGGTCCTCGGGGCGGTCCGTCACCTTCCCGCCGAGCTGATCCTCGACATAGACCATATCCTCCCCGACCGGAGGCGTGGCGATCACGAACGGGCCTTCGAGCCCGGCGTAGGCCCCGACCGCGAGCGGCACCACGTGGACGCGCACCCGGGGCAGCGACTCCCCGGCCTTGACCAGGTGCCGCGCCTGCTCCCGCATCACCTCCGGGCTGCCAACGGTGCGGCGCAGCACCGACTCGTCGAGCACCACGGTCAGCGTCGGCGGGTGCTCCCGGGTGAGGATCTCCTGCCGCTCCAGCCGGGCCGCCACCTGCCGCTCGACCTCCTCGGTCGAGAGCAGTCCGCTTCCCGAAAGAACCGCGCGGGCGTACGCCTCGGTCTGGAGCAGGCCCGGGACGTACAGCGGCTCGTACCCGCGCAGCGCGACCGCCTCATCCTCGATCCCGGCGTACTCGCGGAAGTACGGCACCACGGTCTCGCGGCTGATCCGGCGCTGGATGCGTGCGAGGCGGCCCTCCGTGCCAAGCACCGTGTCGCAGCGCCGGGCGAAGTCGGCGCTCGGCCGGCGGTCCCCCTGCTCGATCTTGGCGACCAGCGCGGCCGAGTAGCTGACCGCCTCGGCCAGGGCCGCCTGGGACAGCCCGGTGACCGCCCGGGCCAGCCGCAACTCCTCGGCGAAGTGCTCGAGCATGGGCGACAGTTCCACGAACAGCCTCCGTACCGGGTCGGGACGTGCGGGGATGACGGCCCCGACGCGCCGGCGATGCGCGCGTGGCCGTGCGCCCACGGTAACCGTCCGATGAGCACGGCGTGACCCCGACGCGCCCGCACGGCGTGCCGCCGCCGGGATGGCGGCGGGTGTCAGGAAGGGGCCCTTCCGCCGCTCAGCGGCGGCGGACGGCGACGACCGCCACGTCGTCCTGGATCTCCGTGGGGGCCAGGTCGACCACCAGCCGCTGGCAGAACGCGTCCAGGTCCTCGTCCACCCGCTCGGCGCAGCGGGCCAGCGCGGCCAGCCCCTCGTCGATGGTGGCGTCCCGGCGCTCGATCAGCCCGTCGGTGTAGAACACCAGCGTCGCCCCGGCCGGCAGGAAGAACTCCAGGTCGGCGGGGCGCTCGGCGCGGACCCCGAGCAGCGGCGCGGCGTGCCGGACGTACTCCACCGCGCCGTCGGAGATCAGCAGCGGCGGCAGGTGCCCGGCGCTGGCCAGCCGGATCCGGCCGGTGCCGGGGTGCAGCAGCAGCACGCAGACCGTGGCCAGCTCACCCGGCAGCAGGGCCCGCATCAGCTCGTCGACCCGGTCCAGGATCACCCCGGGCTGGTGACCCTCGATCGCGTACGCCCGCACGGCGTGCCGCAGCTCGGCCATCACCGTCGCGGCGTGCAGCGAGTGGCCGGCGACGTCGCCGATCGCCACCAGCAACTCGTCGCCGAGCATCACCAGCTCGTAGAAGTCCCCGCCCACCTCGGTCTCGGCGCTCGCCGGCTCGTACCGGACGGCGAGGTCCAGCCCGGCCACCTGCGGCAGCCGGCGGGGCAGCAGGCTGCGTTGCAGCGTCACCGCGATCCGGTGCTCCTCGTGCAGCGACCGCTGCGCCTCCACCGCCGCGGCCAGGGCCTGGGCGAGTTGGCGCACCACCGGTGCCTCCTCCACCAGCGCCCGGGGCGGCACCGCCACGTAGATCGGGGGGCGGTCGGCGCGCGGCCGGGCCACGCCGACCGCCAACTCCTTCTCCCCCTCCCAGTCGTGCATCGGCCACTCGGCCGGGTCCACCCCCTCGCGCAGGGTCGACCCGATCGGGGCGTCGTCCTCCTCCAGCGGCCAGGGACGCAGCACCGGGACCGCACCCGGGCCCCTGATCGTCGCGGCGAGGGACATGCCGTCGATCGTCTCGGCCAGCACCACGGCCGGGGTGCCGAACATGTCGGCGGCGCCGGCCGCCGCGGCGGTCATCAGCTGCGGAAAGTTCGGCGCCGAGTTGACCGCCAGGGTGGTCTGCGCAAGTCTGGTGAGCCGGTCGGCGAGCAGCTCGGCCCGCTGCCGGGCCTGGTAGTAGCGCAGCACCGCCTGGACCGTGGCGACCAGTTCCTCCGGCTCGATCGGCTCAGCCAGGTACGCGTCCGCGCCCCGGGCCAGACCCTGGGCGCGGTCCGCCACCCCGACGGCGTGCGCGGAGACGTAGATCACCGGTGTCGCCGGGTGGTCCGTCTTGATCCGCTCGCAGACCTCGTATCCGCTCAGGTCGGGCAGTAGAACGTCGAGCACGACCAGGTCGATCGGGTCCGCACCGATCCGGGCCAGCGCCTCGGCGCCGGTCTCCGCCTCCAGCGTCGCGAACCCCGCCTGGCTGAGCCAGCTCACCAGCACGTACCGCCTGGCGCTGCTGTCGTTGACCACCAGCACGGTCGCCAGGCCGTGCGCCACGTCACGCACCGCGCGCCGGCAGGGCGACCGTGACAGTGCTGCCCGAGCCCGGCTCGCCGGCCAGCTTCCGGGTGCCGCCGAGCCGGCGCTTCGCCTCCGTACTCAAGGCCACGGCAAACCCCCTCCGGCCTGGGTCGGGCGGACTCTACCACCGGGCACCCGCCAACTACTTGCCGCGCTGCAACGGAATGGCGTCGAGCACCCGCACCCGCGCCAGTTCTGCGGCACACCCCCGTTGTGGGATACGGTTTCCACCGATAACAGGAGGTCGAATGTCCCTGACGGTGCACACGGAACAGCGCGGCGACGTGGTCGTCGTGTCGGTCGCGGGCGAGCTGGACATGGCGACGGCACCGCAGCTCCAGGACCAGATCACGGATCTGCTCGACAAGAACCGCAGTCGCCTCGTCTTCGACCTGTCGGACGTCTCGTTCTGCGACTCGACCGGGCTGTCCGTGTTCGTGCGGGCCAAGAACAGCTGCGACGAGGCCGGCGGCGTGGTCCGGCTGGCCGCCCCGCAGCGCGGGGTGCTGCGCATCCTGGAGGTCAGCGGGCTGGTCGAGGTGCTGCACACGTACCCGACGGTCGAGCAGGCCGTCGCCGGCGACGCCACGCCCGCCTCCTCCTGAGCCGTCCTCAGCGCTCGTCCTCGATGAATCGGGGACGGGCGATGACCAGGCCCGCGGCCGTCTGCACGGCGAGGGCGACGAGTAGGAACCCGATCGGGGCTGTCCAGCCGCCGGTGGCCTCGTAGAGGACGCCGACGAGCAGCGGGCCGAGCGCCGCGATCAGGTACCCGGTGCTCTGCGCGAAGGCCGACAGCGCGACCGTCCCCTCCGCAGTCCGGGCGCGCAGCCCGATGGTGGTCAGGATCAGCGGGAACGCGCCCTGGCCGAGGGCGAGCAGAGCGACCCAGAGCAGCGCCGCGCCGTGCGGCGCGACCGCCAGCCCGAGGTAGGCGGCCGTGGAGGCGGCGGTCAGCCCGAGCACGAGCGGGCGCAGCGTGCGCATCCGGCCGGCGAGCGCCGGCATCAGCAGCGCCACCGGCACACCGAGGGCGGTCACCCCGGCGAGCAGCAGCCCGGCCGTCTGCGGGTGGAAGTCGGCGTCCCGGAAGAGCTGGGCCAGCCAGCCCATGATCGCGTACCCGCTCAGCGACTGCGCGCCGAAGTAGACCGCCATCGCCCAGCCGAGCCGGGTCCGTCCCGGCCGGATCCAGGCCGGCGCGGCGGCCTCCGTCCGGGTTCCGCCCCGCCGCGCGGCGCGGGCCCGCAGCGCCAGCGGCACCCACGGCAGTACGGCCAGCGCGGCCAGCGCGGCCCAGACCCCGAGCCCGGCCCGCCACGAGCCGAACGCGTGCGCCACCGGCACCGCCGACGCGGCGGCCACCGACGTCCCCAGCGTCAGAGCCATCGTGTACGCCCCGGTGACCAGCCCGGTGCGGTGCGGGAAGTACTGCTTGACCAGCATCGGCAGCAGGATGTTCGCCACCGCGATGCCGGCCAGCGCGAGCGCGCTGGCGACCAGGAAGACCGGCGCCGAGCCGGTGAGCACCCGCAGCACCTGCCCGGCGGCCAGCGCCAGCATGGCGACCACCAGCACCCGGGCCGGGGCGACCCGGCGGACCAGCCACGGGGTCAGCGCGCCCAGGCCGGCGAACGCGATCGTCGGCAGGGTGGTGACGAACCCGGCCATCGCGCCGGACAGCCCCAGCCCGGTGCGCACCTCGTCGAGCAGGGCGCCGAGGCTGGTGACGGCGGCGCGCAGGTTCACCGCGACCAGCAGCATGCCGACCAGCACGAGCAGGCCGGCCCGCACCGGCCCCGCCTTCGCCGCGGCGGCGTCCGCCGCCGTCTCCGTCGACGCTGCTCCTGTCGAGGCGTCGTCCGTCGACCCGGCATCCGTCGAGGCGGCATCCGTCGAGGCGGCTCCTGTGGGGGCTGCCCCGAGGGCCTGGCCGGGAGCGACGCCGACAGCGTGCGCGGGACGGTCGGTGGCGGTGGGCGCAGGACGGTCGGTGGCGGTGGGCTCCGCGAGGGCGGTCGGTGGCGGGGTCATGACCTCGAACCTACAATCATGGGATGAATTTGGGGCAGGGGATGTAACCAGTGACACCGTCTGTGGATTCCGTGGGTTCCGTCCCCGTGCCGCCCCGCGGTCACCGGGTCCGGCAGACCATCGAGCAGCTCCGGGCCCGCATCCTCGGCGGCGAGTGGCCCGTCGGCGGGCGCATCCCGACCGAGCCGCAGCTCGTCGCCGCGCTCGGCGTCGGGCGCAACACGGTCCGGGAGGCGGTGCGCGCCCTGGTGCACGCCGGGGTGCTGGAGTGCCGTCAGGGCTCCGGGACGTACGTGGTGTCGACCGACGAGCTGGCCCCCGTGGTGGCCCGCCGGCTCACCGACGACCGGATCGCCGAGGTGACCGAGGTCCGCCGCGCGTTCGAGGTGGAGGCGGCCCGGCTGGCGGCGCTGCGGCGTACCCCCGAGGACCTGGCGGCGCTCGACGCCGCGCTCGACGCCCGGGACACCGCCTGGCGCGCCGGCCGGGTCGACGAGTTCGTGGAGGCCGACGCGGCGCTGCACACGGCCGTGGTGGCCGCCGCGCACAATGGCATGCTCGCCGAACTGTACGCCTCGGTCGGCGCGGCGCTGCGCTGCACGGTCGCGCAGGCGATGGGCGACGCGCTGGAGCCCGAGCGGTACGTCGACCACGCCCGGCTGGTCGCCGCGATCCGCGCCGGCGACCCGGCCGGGGCGGCCCGGGAGGCCGGTGCTTTTCTGGAGCCGGCCCCCGGGGCATAGGTTGCTCCCGACGGTAAACCGGACAGCACGGGAGTACGGATGCTCAAGGGCTTCAAGGACTTCATCATGCGCGGAAACGTCGTCGACCTCGCGGTCGGCGTCGTCATCGGCGCGGCGTTCACCGGGGTGGTCACGCAGCTGACCAAGTCGTTCCTCGAACCGCTGGTCAGGGTCTTCATCGCGCTGATCACCCGCAGCAAGAACGGGATCACCGGCTCGACCCCGAAATTCCGGGACGTCCCGTTCGACTGGGTGGCCTTCGTCAACGCGGCGATCACCTTCCTGCTGACCGCGGCGGCCCTGTACTTCCTCGTGGTGTTCCCGATGAACAAGCTGGCCGAGCGGCGGCAGCGGGGCGAGGAACCGCCGCCGAAGGCGCCGAGCGAGGAGATCAAGCTGCTGACCGAGATCCGGGACGCCCTGGTCGCCGCCGGTCACGCCACCCCCGCCCAGCAGCGCGGCGCCCTGGACGACGTGCTCGGTCGCCGCGCGGAGCCGCCCGCCCCGCGCTGACGCGCCCCCGCACACCGGCCCCCGTGGGATTCCCGCGGGGGCCGACTCGTGTCGTACACGTGTTCGGTAGAGTCCGGGGGTGGAGCAGCGCAGGCACTGGTGGAACGGCAGGTGGGGGCGGCTGGCCCGGCGGGACGTCTTCCTCCGGGTGGACGCCGACCGGTGGCACGTCGAGCAGCGGGCCGGCGGCGCCGAGGGAGTCTCCCGGTTCTACGAGTACGACAGCGTGGAGGAGGCGGAGGAGACCGTACGCGCGCTGCTCGCCGGCACGGACGGCTGGCGCGAACTCTCCCCCCGCCCGCCGGGCGCGTGGACCCCGACCTCCGACGGGCACGCCTGACCGGCCCGGCGTTTAGCGGGGCGGCCGGTCGGGAACCGCGCCTGGATGAAGCAGCGCGGCATCGATCAGCAGGCGGGCATCTCCCGCGTCACCACCGGGATGCCGGTGGTCGACGTGACCGGCGCCGAGATCGGCACGGTGGACCTCGTCCAGCGGGGCGACCCGAACGCGGTGACGGTCCAGGCGCCGACCGTCGACCCGGGCGGCAGCCTGGACGAGTTGATCGGGGCAACGGCCGTCGAGGAGCCGGACGTCCCGGCCGACCTGGCCGCCCGCCTGCTGCGTACGGGCTATCTGAAGGTCTCCACCGACCTCGCCCCGACGGGCGCCGTGTACGTGCTCGCGGACCAGATCACCGCCGTCACCGACGGCCGGGTACGCCTCGACGTCCCCGCCGCGAGCCTGCCCCGGGAGGAGTGACCCGCCACGACGCCGACGCCCCGGCGGTCGGCGCGGCGTTGATCGACTCCAGGTCGCCGTCATCGCGGTGTCCGGGCGCCCCGGATACCGCCATGTCGCCGACATGGCGCGCCGGGTTCGCGCGGCGGCGGAAGAGCAGCAGCACGACCCACCCTGCGACCAGTCCCCAGAACGCGCCGCCGACGCCGAACAGGCTCACCCCGGAGGCGGTGACCACGAAGGTCACCACGGCTGCCTCCCGGGCGTCCGGATCGGCGACCGCCGCGGACACCGCCCCGGCCAGCGCGGCGAGCAGCGCGAGCCCGGCCACCGCCTCGATGAGCACGGGCGGGGACAGCAGCACCAGCGCCGTGGCGACCCCGGCGGTGAGGCCCAGCAGGGCCAGGCCGACGCCGGCGGTGACCGAGGCGACCCAGCGGCGCTCCGGGTCGGGGTGGGCGTCCGGGCCGGCCGCGAGCGCGGCGGTGATCGCGGCGAGGTTCACCGCGTGCCCACCGACCGGGGCGCCGAGCGCGCTCGCCAGGCCGGTGACCCGCAGCGCCGAACCGAGCGGCGGGCGGTAGCCGTACCCGGCGAGCACCGCCATGCCGGGGACGTTCTGCGCGGCCATGGTGACCAGGAACAGCGGCAGCGCCAGCCCCACGACGGCCGGGACGGTCCACTCGGGCGCGGTGAGGGCCACCACGGGCCGCAGGCCGTGCGCGGCGATCCCGCCGGGTGTGGTCAGCGCGATGGCGACCGCCGCCACGACGAGTGCGGCGGGCACGGCCCAGCGCCGCGCGAACCGGTGCAGCACCAGCCAGGTGACGACCACGGGCGCCGCCAGCCGCGGCACCTCGACCAGCGCGTGGACCGGGGCGGTGCACAGCGGCAGCAGCACGCCGGCCAGCATCGCGCTGGCGACCGGGCCGGGGATGGCGGCCACCGCCCGGGAGAGCGGGGGGAACAGCCCGGCGGCGACGATCAGCGCCCCGCAGACGACGAACGCGCCGACGGCCGCCGGCCAGCCGCCCGGCACCGGACCCGTGGCCACCAGCAGGGCCGCGCCGGGCGTGGACCAGGCCACGGCCATGGGCAGCCGGTGCCGCAGCCCCAGCCACACGGCGCAGACCCCGGACACGACGCAGACCGCGAGCAGGCCCGAGGCGGCCTGGGCCTCGCTGGCGCCGACCGCCCGCAGCCCGGCCAGCACGACGGTGAACGAGCTGGCGAAGCCGACGAGCGCGGTCACCACCCCGGCGAGCACGGGTTGCAGCAGGCCGGCCACGTCTCCCCCTCCCGATCGTTCCGTTTACGGAACGCAGAGCGTGTAGCACCATAGCGGGGTGGAGCTGCCTGCACCAGCCCGGGGACGGGCCATCGACACCAGCGCCGGCCCGGTCGGCCGCCGCGTACGCGAACTGCGCGAGGAACGGGGGATGTCCCTGTCGACCCTGGCCCGGCTGGCCGGGGTGGGAAAGGCGACGCTCTCCGGCCTGGAGAACGGCACCCGCAACCCGACCCTGGAAACCCTGTACGCGGTCACCGCCCAGCTCGGGGTACCGCTGACCGCCGTGCTCGCCGGGCCGGCCACCACCCCGACCGTGAGCGGCACGGCGGTGAGCGCGACGCTGCTGGAGGTGTTCACCGAGGCGGACGCGACGTACGAGCTGTACCGGATGCGGGTCGCCCCGGGGCCCGGCCAGCTCTCCCCCGCGCACCAGCCCGGGGTCACCGAGCACGTCACGGTCTTCGCCGGGGTGCTCCGCGCCGGGCCGGCGGACGCCCCGCTGACCGCCGGGGTCGGCGGCCACCTGCGCTGGACGTCCGACGTGCCGCACAGCTACGCGGCGGTCGGCGACGAGGAGGTGTCGGCGAGCCTCCTGCTGCGTTACCCGCGCAGGTGAGCCGGCGCCGCGCAGGTGAGCCGGCGCCGCGCAGGTGAGCCGGCGCCGCGCAGGTGAGCCGGCGCCGCGCAGGTGAGCCGGCGCCACCATGCAGGTGAGCCGGCGCCACCATGCAGGTGAGCCCGCCGCCGCCTCAGCCCGGCCGCGCCGGCACCCGGTGCTGCACCGCCCACAACGCCGCCTCCGTACGCGACGCCGAACCGGTCTTGCGCAGCAGGTTCGACACGTGCACGGTGACCGTCCGCACCGAGATGCCGAGCGCCCGGGCCGCCTGCTTGTTGGACATTCCCGCGACCAGGCAGCCGAGCACCTCGACCTCCCGGCCGGTCAGCTCGGCGTCGGGCGGGACCGCGGGCCGCGGCGCCGGGACGCGCAGGTGCTCCGGCAGCGGGTGCCGCAGCAGCGCGTCCGGTCCCTGGCCGGCGTGCGCGGCGAGCAGTTCGGTCAGCATGTACGGATTGCCGCCGGTGCGCTGCCAGACCGCGTCGACGAGGCGGGGCGCGGGAGGGCTCCCCGCGTACACCTGGGTCAGCACCTCGGCGACTCCGGCCGGGCCGAGCGGGCCCAGGTGCTGGCGGACGGCACCGCGTACCCCGCAGAGCCGGGACAGGACGCGGGCCGCGAGGTCCGGTGCGACCGCGTCCGCGGCGGGCCGGCTCGCCACCAGCAGCAGCGCCGGCAGGTCCGGCGCGGCGGCCAGCTCGCCGAGCAGGTTGAGGCTGGCCGGGTCCAGGGCGTGCAGGTCCTCCACCACCAGCACCGCCGGGCCGGCCCCCACCAGCAGCCGGACCGTGCGGACGGCGAGCCGCAGCAGGGTGCCCGGGGCGTAGCGCTCGCGCGGCGCCGTCGGGTGCTGGGCCAGCCAGGCGAGCGCGTCGGACGGCAGGCCGAGGCGGCTGGTGCCGCGCCCGCTGAGCACCGCGGCGAGCCAGTCGTACGGGGCGGGGCTGTGCAGCCGGGCCGCGCCGCTGAGCAGCACCGCCGGCCGCGGGGTGAACGCCTCCAGCGCCGCCGCGACCAGCAGGCTCTTGCCGACACCCGCGGCGCCGGTGAGCACCGCGACGACCGGGCCGGGCCGGCCGTCGACCGCCAGTGTGGACCATGCCCGGTCGAGCTCCGCCAGCTCTCCGGCGCGCCCGACCATGGACACCGGCATCATTCTTTCCACACTACGCACTAGTGCGTACAGACGGCGCGAGGGTGATCTTGGCAAGCTTGACCCATGACGATGATCCTTCGCTCGGCGATCCTCAACGACGTCGGCCTCGTCCGGAGCAACAACGAGGACTCCGCCCTCGCCGGTAACCGCCTGGTCGCGGTGGCCGACGGCATGGGCGGCCTGCCCGCCGGGGAACTGGCGAGCGAGATCGTCGTCCGCATCCTCGACGAGCTGCAACCGCCGACCGCCCCGGAGCAGGCCGCCGACGCGCTGCGGGCCGTGGTGAGCACCGCCAACCAGCGCATCCGGGCCGCCATCTCCGCCGACCCGGCCCGCGAGGGCATGGGTACGACCCTCACCGCCGGCCTGCTCGCCGGGGACGTCCTCGTCCTCGCCCAGGTCGGCGACTCCCGCTGCTACCTGTTGCGCGACAACCAGCTCACCCAGCTCACCCGGGACGACACGTTCGTCCAGGCGCTGGTCGACCAGGGCGCGCTCTCCCCGGACCAGGCGCGGCACCACCCGCAACGGTCGCTGGTGACCCGGGCCGTGCAGGGCGCCGACACCCCACCGGCGATCGGCACGATCACCCTCCTGGCCGGTGACCGGCTGCTGCTGTGCAGCGACGGGCTCTCCGACTACGTGGAGGACACGGCCATCGCCGCCACGCTGGCCCTGTACGGCGACCGCCAGCAGTGTGGCGAGCAGTTGGTGAAGCTCGCCCACCAGGCCGGCGCGCCGGACAACGTGACCGTCGTCGTCTCCGACGTCACCGCGGCCTGACGGCCCCGCACCCGGGCCGGCGCCGGTCGGGCGTCGGCCCGGCGACCCGCCCCCGTCCGGGTCGGCACGCCCGGTACGGGCACGCCCGGCTCACCGGCACTTCGGCACAGGCACGCCCGGCACGCCGGCACAGGCACGCCCGGCACGCCGGCACAGGCACGCCCGGCACGCCGGCACAGGCGGGGCCGCGCCCGGCTAGGTAGTTGTGCAATATAGATGGTGTCGCTAGTGTCGCCGCGTGGACATCGAGCGTCGGGGCCAGTGGCTGCGTGGCGTGCTCGACCTCTGCGTGCTCGGCCTGCTGCGCGACCGCGAGTCGTACGGCTACCAGCTGGCCCAGGCGCTCGACAAGGCCGGGATCGGGCCGATCCAGGGCGGCACCCTCTACCCGGTGCTGCTGCGCCTGCAACGCACCGGGCTGGTCACCGCGCAGTGGCGGGAGGGCACGGCGGGGCCGGCCCGCAAGTACTACCGGATCACCGATCTCGGGCGGGCGGCGCTGCGCCAGGGCGGGCGGGACTGGGCCGCGTTCGTCACCCCGGTGACCGGGCTCCTGACGGAAAGGGCCGAGCGATGAACCCCGACGAGTGGCTGCGCGCGTTCGCGGCCGAACTGCACCACCGGCGGGTCCGCCCCGACGACGCCCGGCACGTCGTGGCGGAGGCGGCCACGCACCTGCGCGACGGCGGCGGCGACCCGGCCGTCGTGTTCGGGCCGCCCGGCCGGTACGCCGCCGCTATCGCGGAGAGCATCGGCGCGCCGCCGCCGGCGCCCGCGGCGCCCGGCCCGGTCCGGCTGCAGGCCCACGGCATCACCAAGCGGTACGGCCGCCGCACCGTGCTCCGCGACGCCGGCCTCACCGTACGGGCGGGCCAGATCGCGGCGATCGTCGGCGCGAACGGCTGCGGCAAGAGCACGTTCCTGCGGATCTGCGCCGGCCTGATCTCCCCGGACGAGGGCGAGGTGACGGTCACCGGCCGGCTCGGGTACTGCCCGCAGCAGGGCGGCACCTCCGACTTCCTCCTCCCCGACGAGCACTTCGTGCTGGTCGGGGCCGGGCAGGGCCTGGCCCGGGGGCAGGCCCGCCGGGCGGGGCGGGCCGCCGCCCGGCAGCTCGGCTGGGACGCCCCGGGCGACGTGCTGACCCGGCACCTGTCCGGCGGCACCCGGCAGAAGCTCAACCTGACCATGTCCACCCTGACCGAGCCGGACGTGCTGCTGCTCGACGAGCCGTACCAGGGCTTCGACCGCGGCACGTACGTCGACTTCTGGGAGCAGCTCGGCCGGCTGCGCGACGCCGGCCGGGCGATCGTGGTGGTGACCCACCTGCTCAACCAGCTCGACCGGGTGGACGTCGTCCTCGACCTCACTCCGGCGGGCGGGACGGCGCGCGACGGCGGGGCCGGGTGGGGAGGACGGGCGTGAACCGGATGGTCACCGTCGCCGAGATGACCCTGCGGGAGCTGCTGCGCCGCCGGGCGTGCTGGCGCTGATGCTGCTGCTCCCGCTCACCTTCTACCTGATCCGGCGGGACGCCTACGTCGGGCAGTCCGTGCGCTCGCTGCTGCTCGGAATCAGCTGGGCGGTGAGCACCGCCGCGCTGTTCGCCACCAGCGCCGCCCGGGAGCTGGAGCCGCGGCTGCGGCTGGCCGGCTACCGCCCGCACCACCTCTACCTGGGGCGGATGCTCGGGCTGTGGGTGGCCGGGCTGGCCATCGCCCTGCCCTTCTTCCTGCTCGTCGCGTTCGACGCGCCCGACCTGCGGTACGGCGGGGTGGCCGTCGCCATGCTCTGCTGCGTCGCCGTCGCCGCGCCGCTGGGCATCCTGATCGGCGCGCTGCTCCCCCGCGAGCTGGAGGGCACCCTGCTGCTGACCATCGTGACGGTGCAGATGCTGATCGACCCGGCCGGCACCGGGGCGAAGCTGACCCCGTTCTGGTCGAGCCGGGAGATCGCCACCTGGGCGGTGGATCACACCGACGACGAGTACCTGGCCCGCGGCTCGCTGCACGGGCTGGCGGTCACCGTCGGGATGGTCGTCGTCGTGGCGGCGGTGTTCAGCCTCCGGCTCCGCCGCCGTCGGCACCTGCGCCACCTGCCGCTCGGCTGAAGCCGCCGCACTACCCTGCCGCTCACCCGTGCCGGTCCGGGCCGCCGGCCCCGCCGGGCGACCCGCGGCAATTGCGGTTGCGCCGGCCCGCCGGGCGGGTTGGTATGGGGGATGACCATCCGCCGGGTGACCGACGAGGAACGACAGGCCACCTCCTTCCCGCTCCAGGCGTACGCCTTCGAGGCGTCCCCGAAGCGGCCCGAGCGGATCGAGGCGTTCCGCCGCTACCTGCCGTACGGGGCGGCGAACCGGACGCTGGTCGTCGAGGAGGACGGCGAAGCGCTCGCCACGGCCTCGGCCATCCCGATGCGGCAGAACCTGCGCGGGTGCGTGCTGCCGATGGCCGGCATCTCCGGGGTGGCCAGCCATCCCCTGGCCCGCCGGCGGGGGCACGTACGCGCCCTGCTGCACCGGCTCCTCGACGAGATGCGCGACGAGGGGCACCGGCTGAGCGCGCTGTACCCGTTCCGCGCCTCGTTCTACGAACACTTCGGCTACGTCGGGCTGCCCATGTCGCGTACGGTCGCGTTCTCCCCGGCCGGACTGGCCCCGCTGCTGCGCGCCGAGCTGCCCGGCAAGCTGGGCTGGGAGCGGATCGGCACCGGGTACGCCGACCACCGGGCGTTCACCGAGCGCTGCCTGGCCGAGCGGCACGGCTTCGCCCTCTTCCCCGAGGTCCGCGCGGTGTCGCTGCGCGACGACGACGCCCGGTGGCTGGTCACCGCCCGCCGCGACGGTACGACGGTCGGCGTGCTGACGTACACGATCGACGACTACGGCGGCGAGCTGACCGCCGACGACCTCCTGGTCACCGACCCGTACGCGCGGGCCCTGCTGCTGCAGTTCCTCGGCCGGCACGTCGACCAGGTGGAGCGCGTACGCCTGCGGGTGCCGCCCGACGAGCTGCCCGAGCTGTGGCTGACCGACCTGGACGTGCACGTCGAGGCCCGCCTCGCCCAGCCGGGGTCGTCGGCGCCGATGGCCCGGCTGCTCTCCCTGGACGCGCTGGCCGGCCTGCCGGCGGGCCCGGGACGGGTCCGCGTCGAGCTGACCGGGGACCGCTGGCTGGGCGGCAGCCACCTGCTCGACGGCACGACCGGCCGGCTGGAGCTGGTGGCGGGGGCCGCCGGGGGCGACGCGCCCGCCGCGACGCTCACCGCCGCGGGGCTCTCCGCGCTGGCGTACGGGGTGCTGGACCCGGCGGAGGTGGACGTCCGCGGCCTGGGCCGGGTGCCGCCGGACGCCGCCGCCGAGCTACGCCGCCTCTTCCCCCGCCACCTCCCCCACCTGCACGCCACCTTCTGACCCGCCCTTCTTCCCGGTGATCATGGGGTTGGCGGTCCCCGCCCCGGCGTGTCGCACCGCCAACCCCCATGATCAACGGGGACATGTCCGGCCGGGGCACGTCAGTACGGGTTGCCCTCGCCCGCCGGGCGGGCCTTCAGGAGGCCGGCCGGGCGGCCCGGGAGGGCGGGGGCGGCGGACAGCGGCGGGCTGCCGGTGTGGGCCCGCTCGGCCATGCCGGTGAAGAGGTCGCGCAGTGCCGTCACGGAATCCACCGCGGGCCGCCAGCCCAGCTCGGCCTCGGCCCGCCCGCTGGACATCAGCGGCGCGTGCAGGGCCAGCTCCACCCAGCCGGCGTCGATCGGTTGCAGCCGGGCCAGCCAGGTCAGCGCCGCCGCGCCCCGCAGCACCGGGGCGGCCACCGGCACGGTCCAGCCGTGGAAGTGCCGGGCCACCAGCTCCGGGGTGAGCACCGGGTCGGCCGCCAGGTTGAACGCGCCCCGCGCGTCCCCGAGCACCGCCCGGGCGTACGCGTCGGCCAGGTCGTCGGCGTGCACCGCCTGCATCCGCAGCCGGCGGTTGCTGGGCACGAGGGGGATGCGGCCGTACCGGAGCAGGCGCACCGGGGCCAGCGGCCCGAGGAAGTACCGGGTGATCTGCGTGCCGGCGGCGCGCTGGAACGTCAGGCCCGGCCGCATCCGCACCACCCGCAGCCCCGGGTGCTCCCGTTCCACCTCGTCGAGCAGCGCCTCCACCTCGGCCTTGTGCTCGCTGTACGACGACCCGGGCACCCCCGTCGCCGGCCACCGCTCGCTGACCGGCTGGTCCTTCGGGCCGGACGCGTACGCGCCGACGGAGGACGCGTACACCAGCGCGCCCACGCCGGCGCGCAGTACCGCCCCGACCACCGCCCGACTGCCGTCGACGTTCGTTCGGCGCAGTATCCGCTGGTCGTGGCTGGGCTGGATCTGCCAGGCCAGGTGCACCACCACGTCCGCCCCGGCGAAGATCACCCCGAGCTGGTCGGCGGCGCCCGGCGCCCCGATGTCGCACGAGTGCCACTCCACCGAGTCGTACGGCTCACCAGCCTCCCGGCCCGGCAGCCGGCGCGCCACCCCGACCAGCTCCACCCCCCGCTCCCGGCGCAGCCGGCGCACCAGCGCCGTCCCGACGTTGCCGCTGGCCCCCACCACCACGATCCGCATGCCAGGCCCGGTACCCGCTGAGCCGGAAGCAAACCCCGCAGCCGGTCAGGGACGCGGCGAGGTGCGTACCCAGCTCTGCTTCTGCTTCCGGTCCCGGCGGCCCCCCGTGGCGGCCAGGCAGCGCGGGCAGACCCACCCCACCGGGTCCGCCTCGGTAAAAACGTCGGTCGAGGAATACTCGAATGGGACGTGCGGAAACCGGCGCAGCCTGGTCCGGCTCAGCGGCAGCCCGCACAGCGTCTGGTTCTGGCCGGGCAGCCAGGCGTGCACCTCGCCGCCGGGCTGGCGGACCCCGTCGGGGCCGGTCTGCTCGCTCGACGCCGCCACGGCCGGGGTGCTCGTCATCCTCATGCCGCTCCCGGTTCCCCGGGAACGCCCGGCCTATCCATCGCCGTGCCGCCCCGCACGCCGCTCCGGTTCCCCGGGAACGCCCGGCCTGTCCCTCGCCGTGCCGCCCCGCACGCCGCTCGCGGGTTCCCTTCGACCCGCGCGGTCCCAGCGTCCCGCGGGCCACCCCCGCGTCGGACCTTCATCGGCCGTTCGGGGCGATGCCCCCCGCCGGGACGTGCACGTACCGGATCGCCCTGCGGTGGTGGGTGAACGCCACATGCAGGTCACCCGCGGCGTCCACCACCAGCGACGGGTAGCTGAGCTCGCGGTTGATCCCGTCGCGCGAGTTGTTCGACAGGGCGTACCCGTCGCCGTCGGCCAGCAGCCGGCGCAGCGGCCAGGTCGATCGTCGTCGGCGGAGACGGCGAGTGCCAGGGGCGCCCGGGGAGCGCCCCAGAAGGCGGTCCGCTCACCGTCGCCGTCCCCGACCGGCCGCACCTGCGGGACGGCGTCCTCGACGATCCCCGCCGCGTCGGTCTCGTCGTAGAGGGAGACCCGCCGGGCGACCGCGTCGCGGCGACTGCTGTCGTTGAACGCCAGGGCGGTCCGGCCGTCGGGCAGCGCCACGGCCTGGATGGAGGAGTTGTTGTTCGGCAGGCCGGTGGGGTGCGGCGGCGCCCAGGTGATTCCGTCCGGCGAGACGCTGCGGTACACGTGGTCCGCCCAGCGGCTGCGGAAGTACGCCGTGAAGTCCCCGCCGGGCCGCGGCACGTGGACCCTTCCGGTCGACGCGGGCACCGGCGGCTCCCGCCAGCTCTCGCCGCCGTCGTCGGAGAACCACACGCTGCTCGTGTCGTGTTCCCCGCTCCACGCCCGGCCGGGCACCCGCGGGCAGGCGAACGTCGGCAGCAGCCACCGCCCCGACGGCAGGGCGACCGGGGGCCGCCGGACGAAGATGCCGCCGTGCGGGGACGACAGCAGCTCCCGCACCGGCCCCCAGGTACGGCCCGAGTCGACGGACACGCGGGCGCGCACCACGGCGGTGTCCTGGTTCCCGGCGTGCTGCGCGGTGTGCAGCAGCCACAGCTCACCGCCGGGGGCGGCGAACCGCCCGCCTGGGCGGCGCGCGCTGCGCGGCGGTCAGCATCGACGGTGAGGTCCGCCCCCACCTCGCGACGCGTCTCGCATCCGCCCTCGCCGACGCCGCGGCGCCGTCGGCCGTGGACGGACGCGCCCTCGTGCTGACCGGCGGTGAGACCGCCCGCGCGGTCCTCGACCGGCTCGGCGTCGCACGCCTGCGCCCCGTCACCGCGCGGGAGGGAGCCGTGCTCTCGCGTACCGAGACGGGGCGCCTCGTGGTGACCCGCCCCGGCAGCTTCGGCGGCCCGGCCTCCCTCACCGACCTCGTCCGCATCGTGCTGTCCGAGCCCGTGACTCCGAAGGAGCCGAGATGACCAGCAGTCCCTATCTCGCCGTCACCATGGGTGACGGCGCCGGAGTAGGCCCCGAGATCATCGTGCGGGCGCTGCTCGACCCTCAGGTCTCGGCGACGGCGCGGCGCGGTGCGTCGTCATCGGTGATGCCGCGCGCTTGCGGCAGGCCGCCGGCCTGGTCGGGCTCGAACCCGAGATCGTCCCCGTCGCCGGGGTGGCCGACGCCGACTTCGCCCCCAACCGGGTCAACGTCATCGACCTGGGGCTGCTGCCGCCGGACCTGCCGTTCGGCCGGATGTCGCCGGTGGCCGGGGACGCGGCGTACCACTACGTGCGGGTGGCCAGCGAACTGGCGATGGCGGGCGAGGTGCAGGCCATCTGCACCGCCCCGCTGAACAAGGAGGCGTTGCACGCCGGTGGCCACGCCTTCCTCGGCCACACCGAGCTACTCGCCCAGCTCACCGGGACGGCCGAGGTGTCGATGATGTTGTCGACGCCGAAGGTCAAGGTCATCCATGTGACCACCCACATCGGCCTCATCGACGCCGTGGAACGCATCGAGCCGGGGCTGGTGGAACGGACGATCCGACGCGGTCACCGGGCCATGGTGGACGCGGGCGTGTCCGCACCCCATATCGGTGTCTGCGGCATCAACCCGCACGCCGGCGAGAAGGGCCAAACTGGGCCAGGCGCCCTTCCACGCCTGGGCGGTCATGCCCGCCCGGTGGACCCTCGTCACGGACGACTCCGCGCCCGCCGCCGAGGTGAACAAGTTCCGCGACAAGGGCATCCAGGTGGTGGTCGTCGATCCGACCCCGGCCGACGCGGCATGACCAGGTAGACGGGACCGGGTCCGAGCATCCATGGCGGTATCCGCCGCCGGCCCTACAGCCCGGGGAAGACCACGTCGAAGAACACCACCAGCGCCATCGCCCAGATCAGCGAGCCGACGAACGCGACGACCCACGGCTGGCGGCTCTTGACGATCAGGAACGGCGCGTGGACCAGGAACGCGAACGCCTGTCCCAGGTGGCCGCCGGTCTCCTTGATGACGTCCAGGAGCTGATCCGAGACATTGTCCCGGTGGCCGGCCTGCAATCGCGCTTCCATCCGCAGCGCCACCAGCCCGTAGTACCCGAACACGCTCGGGAACAACCAGTACGGCGAGATCCGCACGAGCTCGGTCTCCGACAGTCCGTCGAACAGAACCGTGTAGATCACGACGGCGGAGCCGAGTCCGAGGACCAGCAGCGCGATGTAGATCGTCAACTGCGCCCTGTGCATCGGCAGCGGCGGCGCACTCTCCACGACCGCCGATTCCGGCTCGTGCGGGCAGCCGCAACGCGGACACGCGCTCGCCTCGACCGACATCCGCCACTGGCAGGCCCGGCACGGGTGGAAGCGGGACGGCGGCGGCGGTTCGGCCGCCGAGGCGAGTTCCTCGGGCTCCTCGACGGTGGCCGCCCGGCGGCGTCCGGTGAACAGCAGCACGATGCCGGCTCCGGCGCCGACGACCGCCACGCCCAGCAGCCAGTTGCGGCTCTGCTCGGCGTCCTGCTGCCGGTACAGGGTGCTCTCGGCGTAGTCCGCGAAGTCTGCGCGTACGCGTGGATCCGAGGCCGACGCGGCCTGCTGTAGCTGCCACGCGCGGAGGCCCGCCTCCCGGTCGGCCTCCTTCCAGTCCCGGATGCCCAGCATCAGCAGCGGGAAACTCAAGACCAGCAACACCAAGCCAGAACCGCGGTTGGACATGTGCCCCCCAGGGCGACTCGCGACCGCCTTCGATGATTCCAGGGCGCTGCAACCGCAGGCGTGAGGCCGCGGGTGGCCCTGGTGCCAGTACGCCGACCTCCGCACTCGGACCAACGAGCCGGCTATTTCCGTAGTGCCGACAGAAGTAGATCCGTGACCATCGCCGGCTGCGTGACCATCGCCAGGTGGTCGGCGTCCATGCGCCGGACCCGGTACCCGCGTTCCTTTGCTGGCCAGGGTCGGGCAGGAGCTCGTCGATGGAGTTGGCGGAGAACCAGGTGTCCCACGTCGGCAGCCGGCCCGACACCGCTATCTCCCGCAGCCAGGCGGCGCGTTCCGGCGGCAGCGACCCGACCCAACTGGTGCCTGGGTGCGGCAGCCGGGTTGGTTTCGCCAGTACGTAGGCGGATGGCCGGGCGACGCCACGCAGGATGATCCAAAGACCATCCGCCGCGTGACCAACAGGCACCGGGGGCGGGCCGACATCCGACCCCCGCGGCGGTTCGCGCACTGCCACCTACGGAGGCGGGCCTCACCCCACACAAACCGCAAAAACGCCCGTCAGCAGCGAGATCAAGTCATGGAGTGGGCCGCCTGGGACTCGAACCCAGAACCTAAGGATAAAAAGCACCCAGAACATGACAAGGCACTCCTCGTTTACCTACTGTCCGGATTCCAGATACGTCGTCCGGCCGCGTCTGTGCTGGTCCGCGCAGTGCCTACGTGGAGTTGCGTCGTGGTGAGTGGGGCGGCAGAGATGGGAGTCCGGGAATCGTGCCGTGAGTCCGTCCGGCGTCGGGACATCCGAGCACCCGTGGAGCACCCGTGATGCCGAATGCGGCCCGCTCGTTGCCCGTTCCGCCGCGACCCCGGGGGTCCGCCACTACCCCAATTCCCGGATGGAGCGATCGTCGCAATAGTGTTACGATTGCTCCATGTCGAGGCGTACCGCGTTGGCTGCGATCAGCCCGGTGGCCAGCGAGCAGTGGGGCATGATCACAGCGGGACAGGCTCGCGGTCTTGGTGTGTCCCGGCAGGACCTGAAACGACTCGTCGATGACGGCACGCTTGCCATCGCGGATCAGGCTGCGCGCGTGTATCGGCTCACGGGCGTGCCCGAAGACCCGGAGCTGGATCCGCTACGCGCGGCCTGGCTGCAACTCGGGGGCGCCAAGTCGTGGCACGAACGCGCCGCCGTCCCCGATGCCATCGTCAGCCACCGCAGCGCCGCACATCTGCGCGGCCTCGGTGACCTGATTCCACACGAGCACGAGTTCTACGCCACCACTCGGCTGCGACCTCGCCGCAACGACATCAAGCTACGCGTACGTTCGCAGATCGCCCCGGATAGTTGGGAGGTCTGGGGCGGTCTGCCGGTACGGACCGTGCCAGCGATCATCGACGATCTGCTCACCGACGGGGAGGACGAGTCCGCAGTGGCACAGGTCGTGCAGGACGTCCTCGCTCTGGGCCTTCTGCACAAAGACGCGCTCAAGGCCATCGTCGCGCCACACGCGGTCGCCTACGGCCACTCCGACCCGGCAGAGCTCTTCCGGGTGCTCGTCGGCGGGGGGACGCGTAGGTGAGCGGGCGGCCCACGTTCCGGTATGAGACGCCTTCGGCGTTCCGGACGGCACTCAAGGAACGTTTCGGGCAGATCGCGCGAGTTGACCGGCGCTACCGCCTCGACGAACTCCAGCGTCAGTTCGCCTACGACCGGGCACTCGCCCGGTTGTTCAGATCCGATGACGCCGACCGGTGGGTACTCAAGGGCGCAGGGGCGCTGTTGGCCCGGCTCGCCACGGCCCGGCACAGCAAGGACGTCGACGTGTTCTTCAACGCTACCGACGCCGATGTCGATGACGCCGTTGACGCACTGCGCGCCGCGCTCCGGATCGACCTCGGCGATCACTTCGCCTTCGACGTCACACGCGTCGCTCCCCTCCAAGAGGAAGCCAAAGGAGCCCGCGTACACGTCAACGCCCGACTCGGCCCGACGTCGTTTGCCGGCTTCCACATCGATGTTGTTGTCGGCACCGTCATGACAGACACACCAGACGTCGTTGCTCCGCTGACGCCACTGAACATCGAGGGACTCGTTCGGCCGAACATCGCGTCTTTCCGATCGCCGACCACCTGGCCGACAAGCTCTGCGCGACCATCGGTACCTACGCCCGAGACGGGCAGCCCGCGAGCAGCACCCGGGTCAAGGACCTCGTCGACATCGCCATCATCGCCATCACACACGCCATCAACGCCGATACGCTGCGCACCGCTGTCGTCAGCAACGCGGCGATGCGCAAGATCGAACTTCCCGAACGATTCGTCGTGCCCGACGCCATCGGCTGGGCCGCACGCTACCCTAGAATCGCAGCAGAGGCACCCGGCACAGTCCCTGATTACGACACCGCCATAAGCCTCGCGAGCCAGATTTTCGACCCCGTGCTCGATGCAACAGCGATCGGCGTCTGGAACCCGTCAGCGCGAACCTGGATCCCGCAGTGATCTCGCTGTGGGATCGAGCGCCCGCCGCCGGCGCGTCCCGCGCTCGTCTGCTGCTTCGTCCGGATGGATCGGCCTGAATGCCCGGTGGCGTCTGAGCCCGACTCCGCTGAGCAGGTCGCTGCGGCCATAGATCTGCTCGCCGCCGAGGGCCCGGCGCTCGGTCGGCCGTTCGTCGACCGAGTCAAGGGCTCGAACTACAAGAACATGAAGGAATTGCGGTCCGGCTCGGCAGGGGGGACCGAGATCCGCATCCTGTTCGCCTTCGACTCTCAGCGGGAAGCCATCCTGCTGGTGGCGGGTGACAAGAGCGGCAACTGGAAGGGCTGGTACGAGACCAGCATTCTCGAAGCCGACAAGAAGTTCGCCGAGCATCTGCGAGAGCTGAAGGGACAGCACTGATGGCGCGTAGCTGGCGGGATGTCCGCTCTCGCATGAACCTCGACGAGGACAAGGTTGAGCAGCACAAGGAGCGCATGCGCGGCGAGGTACGCGCAGCGCGACTGCGTGAGATGCGCGAGAGGCGCGGCCTGACTCAGCAGCAGGTTGCCGACCGCATGAACGTTTCCCAGCCGCGCGTCGCCGCCATCGAGAGCGGCGAACTACCGAAGGCGGAGGTCGGCACGGTCGCCCGGTACATCGCTGCCCTTGGCGGCAAGGCTGAGTTCGTTGCCGAATTCGACGGCGAACGTGTGACCCTTAGTTGACGCGAGGGGCACGAGGGCGTCTCTGTCGTTGCCCTCATGCTTGTCGCGCACGTCGCGAAGCCCCGGCTGATGCCGGGGCTTCGCCGTTGAACGGGAACCCAGCTGCGGCATTGATCTCGCCCGCCGCCTGCGAGTCGGCCGCTCGCTCGTCGCCCGGCTCAGGACCAGCATGATCGCCCGTCTCGTGCCAAAGGATCTCAAGAAGGTCCTTGCCTCCCTTGCCGACCCGCCCGCCGACGGGCCACCGCCGAGGTCCACGACTACGTCGACGAACACGTCGGCGTGCTCGCCGCCGTGTGGCGCAAGCGATCCCGCTCCTACGCCCAACTCGGCTTCACCGCGGTCGACGGCGGCAGTTGATCGGCTGTCGAGTCAGCGGAGCCCGGCCCGGTCGAGGCGATCCAGCAGGCTCGGCTTACGGGCATGCCGCTCCCGCAGCTGCCGCACCTGCCGGTGGAACGCCTCGGTGTCGTCGTTCCGCTCGGCCAGTGCCTTCAGGTCGGACAGCAGCGCGACGGCGGCGTCGTACTCCTTCGGCTTCTTCGTCTCGATCATCGTGGCCACCCGCTGCCACGCCTGTTCTTGCCGTCCGGCGAGCGCGTTCAGGTGTTGCTCGCGGGCGGCGGCTGCAGCCCGCTCCCGGCGCTCCCGCTCGGCCGCCTCGCGCTCGCGGGCCAGCCGCTGCCGTTCCAACCAGCGCTCCCCTGCGGCGGCCAACAGCTCCCCGACCGTGCGGCGACCGCCGGTGCTCTCGTTCGGGGTCGTGCCATGGAGACGAGCCAGCAGCTCCGACCGCAGGCGAGCGTCGTCGCCGCGCAACAGCCGTAGGACAACGTCGTCCTTCTCCGATTCGGGCAGCGACTTCACCCAGCGGGCCAGCGCCGCCGTCGACGGCGTCTTTTCCTTCAGCGGCATGCTGGTCTCGGCTGCCACGGCGAGCAGGTCCGGGTCCAGCCGCAGGAAGTCGACCAGGGCGTGCAGCGGCCCGGAGAGGTCCTGCAGACCGGGTGGGACGGGTGGCTCTGGTTCGTTGTCGTCCAGCTCCCGGCCCTGTACGCACAGCAGCCACGCCAGGTACAGCAGCCGCCGATCGCCGGCGGCCAACTCGGCCCGCGCGGGAAGGATCGCGGCGAGGTGACCCCCGCCCTCGTAGACGTCGTCGCCGTCCTCGTCCTCGCTGTACAGGTCGACGATCACGTGCGTACGGGTCGTCCACGAACAGGCCGAATCCCCGACGCAGTACTGGGCGGCCGTGCGCGGATCGAGCACCGCGATCGGTAGCCGCAGCGCGATCCGGTGGGTCCCCCAGTTCGCCAGGTACAGGAACGCGTCGAAGTACCGCTGCATCCACTCCCGCGGGTCACCCTTCAGGTCACCCCACTGATAGTCGTTGACGAAACTCGACGACGTGATCCGCGCCCGCGTCGACGACGCTCGCAGCTCCCGCTGCTGCGTCGACGTCAACGGCCGGTCGACCGCCACGAACTCGTAGTACTGGTACTCACTCACCGCCGGCCCCCTCCGCCATGATGATCATCCGGCCGCCCAGTGCCGGTACGCCTCGATCCACTCCGCGCCGCGCGGCGGCGGCTCCGGCAACGGAAGATCCAGAATCCCGATCGCCTGACGAATCCGACCGCGATGGCAGATCGCGACCATGTCGCCGTGGCGCAGGTCAACCCGCCGCACCATCACCTCGACACCCAGAACCTGCGTCGTGAACGGCACCGCCAGATTGTCCTCGATCATCGTGTAGAGGCCAGTCAACTGCTCGTCATCGTCGTAAGCGTCGACCGTCGCCTCGCCGACCAAAGCATCCAACTCGGCCCGGCTGAGTGAACCCACCGCAGCACCCTACGACAGCCCCCGCGCTACGTCCCGAGCGACCGGATCCACCGAGCCCATCGCCACCCTCGGGGCGGCGCGCACAGGCTGCAGGATGGGCGGATGTTCATCCTGCGAGCGACCGCGAAGCTACGCCAACGCATCGGCCCATCCGCCCCGCATGACGGCGAGCGGTCCACGACGGTGCTCGGCGACTGGTACGCCACCGCGCTTCCGCGGCGACCGCAGGTCGCGCTGCTCGTCAACGAGCGCACGTTGCTGCCGGTGCTCATGCCCCTCGCGCCGGCCGCCACCATGCCGGGCCGGGTCGCCGACCAGGTCGGCGAGGTGCTCACCGCCCACGGCGTGCCCGACCCGGTGATCCGCGCCGAGGCCGACCAGATGCGCCAGTGGCGGATCGCGCCGACGGCCAACCGCGGCATCGTCGGCATCATGACCGACTTCGCCTTCCTCGCCGACACCTGGCGCAACGCCGCCAAGCCGAACCTCCTCGATCTCGCCGTACGGCTGGCCGCGACACCGTGCAGCCCGCTCTACCAGCGCCATGTGAGCCCCGACCGGGAGCTCGCGGCCATCGTGCAGCAGATCAGCTCGTGAGGATCATGGGGATGCCGGTGACGGTCACCAAGCCCTCGTCCGACGCTCCGTCGGGGTAGCCCTGTGCAGAGTCTGACGGCAGAACAGCGGGCCGGCTGAGAGACTGCCCACGGGCGGCGCTGCCGACCGGCGGAGCGTCGTCCCGGGTAAGCTGCCGTCCATGCAGCCCGCCTCGAAGCTGGAGCGCCGGGTGGTGACCGCTGCCGAGCAGGCATTGCGGCACAAGCGTTACGTGAGCCCGCTCGACGTGCTGACCGGGATGGGCTGGGTGCCGCTCGGGCTGGTGACGGACTGGCGGCAGGGCCGGGCGCCGCACCTGGAAGCGGTCGCGGCGGTGTCGGCGGACCGGCTCGCTGACGCGCTGGAGGTGTTCCGCCGCTGGGTAGCCAGTCGTGGCCTGAGCCCCAGCCAGGTCGAGTATCTCGCCGCCACCCGCGACCGGCGGCCGCTGCGCTTCACCGCCGCCGGCGATCTCACGCTGGAATTGACGTACCGCACGCACTGGACGCCGGCGGACCTGCCGGAGCGGCAGCGGGAGCGGCTGGCTGCCCGGCAGAGCAAGCCGCCGGACCTGGTGGTGGTGCAGCCGCTGAAGGCGTTCACCTGCGTCGGCTGCGGGCGCATGGACGCCGACATGCTGATGATGGAGGACGCCGGGCCGGCGTGTCTCACCTGCGCTGACCTCGATCACCTGGTGTTCCTGCCAGCCGGCGACGCGGCGCTGACCCGTCGGGCCAAACAGGCCAGCCGGCTCTCGGCGGTGGTGGTGCGGTTCAGCCGCTCCCGGAAGCGCCACGAGCGGCAGGGACTGCTGGTCGAGGAGGCCGCGGTCGAGCAGGCCGAGCGCCAGTGCCTCTCCGACGAGGAGGCCCGTGCCCGCCGCCGCGAGCGGGACCGGCAGCGGCGAGCGGCCGCGGACGAGCGGTTCCAGCAGGATCTGGCCGAACGGATCGGCCGGCTGTTCCCCAGCTGTCCGCCGATGCGGGCGGCGGCGATCAGCCGACACACCGGCACCCGCGGCAGCGGCCGGGTGGGGCGCAGCGCAGCCGGTCGGGCCCTTGACCCGGACGCCGTGACCCGGGCCGTGGTCGCCTCCGTGCGGCACGAGGACACCGCGTACGACGAGCTGCTGATGGCCGGTGTGCCCCGGGAGCAGGCCCGGGAACGGGTCCGGGACGACATCGATCGGGTCCTTGAACGGTGGCGGCGCCCGGCCTGAGCGCCGGACCCCGTCCCGCCCCGAGCCTCGCTGGTCGGCTCGCAGTTCTGCTGAGAAACAGCAGGTCGGACGCGTTGTAACCGGAGGTGGCACCTGGCTACAGCTAGGCGGCCGGGAAACGACTCGGCCCGCTCAAGGTAGTCCGGGTGGCGGGGGATCAGCGGTTGCCGAGCAGGGCCCGTGCGACGTCGGCCGGGTCGCTCAGGCGTGGCAGCGGAAAGTTGTCACCACTGTCCGGCTCGGTGGGTGATGGATCGGCGCGGCGTCGTTGCGGGATCTCGATCGCTGGGCTGCCGTCGAGGCGGAGGCCGGCCGGGGCGTGGCCGGCGGCGCGCAGTGCGGCCAGGGTTTCGGCCTGCGATTTTGCGGTGGCGAGCACGGTCGGGGCGAGCCGGACCAGGTGCAGGGCCTGCAGCGAGCGGGTGTTGAGGATTTCAGTGAGCAGCGTTTCGTCGTCGCTGCACAGGCAGCAGCCGGCTGGGCGTACCTGAACGCGGCCGTATCGGCGGGCTACGTCGTTGATCAGGTACGTGAGTGTCTGCGGCACCCGGCCGCCTTCGGCCACCTCGGTGATCCGGGCCAGCAGATCCGCCGGGGTGCTTCCGGCGTCGAGTGCGCCGCGGACGCTGGCCGGCGAGAAGCGCCAGGTCCAGGCGCCGCTGCGGGACTCCGGCCGGGCCGCGCCGTCCAGCAGCGCCAGCAGGTTGGCCGACGGGGTGCCGGTCACCACCGCGGTGAGGTCGTTCTGCAACAGGACCGTGCTGCGGGACCGGGGCAGCATGGCCTGAGCGTGCCGATGAGTCGCGTCGGCGTCACCGGTCAGCAGGCTACGGCAGAGCCTCGTCGCTGTTCCGTGAGCAAGCAGGCCGAGCCGGTGGGCTTCCCGCCAGATGCCGGTGACATATCGGTGCAGATCCTCGTCGGCCTGGTCGGTCAGGACGGGGCTCTGCCAGGCCAGCCGGTCGGCGAGCGCGCCGGGGTCGGTGGCATGCCCTTCGGGTAAGACATCGGCGAGCGTACGCAAGGCCAGGGCACGCAGACCCGTCAAAATCATCTCCTCGCCCTCGTTCCAGTAGAGGACACGGGAGGAGACCGCGGTGGAGTCGGCGGGGGCGAGCGGGCACGCGGGCATCGTCAGCCAGGTGTCGACGAGGTCCAGCAGCTGGTCCGCGGGTTCGGTGGCGGCGAACTCGTCATAGGCCGCCGAGAGGGCCAGACCGGTGTCCGAGGCCTCGGTGAGGCCGCCCGCGGCAAGCAGTTCGATGATCAGGCGGATATGGTCCTCGTCCAGGCCGGACGACTTGGCGATTCGGCGGACCTCCCGTACGCCCAGACCGCCGGTCTTGAGCAGCGGCACCGGGCCGCCGCTCATGGTTCCGGCGATCGCGGTGATGGCGGCGAGGGTCTGCGAGGCGGCGGCTGCGGCCTCCCGTTCGGCGTCCCTGGGCTCGACGGGAGTGGTAGGCAGGGCCGGCGGCTGCGGGTCGAACGCGACGTAGCCCTCCCGCAGCGCGAGCGCGACCTCGCGGGGCATCTCCTCGACGCCCCACGCGGAGCCGACGACGAGACCACGCTCGGCGGCCCACGGCAGCCCCACCCCGGCCGACCCGAACATGATCCCTCGCACATCGAAGGACGGTGCCGGCCGCGAGGCGAGCGCGGCGAGCCTGGCGCGAACATCGGCGGGGGCCTGCGCCACGAGTCGGCGCACGTTCTCCGGCCGCGCCAGCCAGCCGACCAGCGCAACGATCAACTCGTCCTTGCCGCGGCCCGCCACGGGGATGCCGTACACCTTCGCCAGCCTGCGCAGCTCGTTCATGTTCCGTCCGGCGAGCAGCTCGGCGGCACCGGGTCCGAGGCCCAGCGGGCGCGGCCACATCGGGCTCAGATGTGCCGCCGCGAAGCCGTCGGCGTACGGCCAGATCAGGGCGAGCCCGGTGAGCCGGCGCAGCGCCGCGGCCAGGTCCGCGTCGCCCTCCGGTACGCCCAACAGCGCCGCCAGCCGCGCAGTGGTGCACCCATCGCCCAGCGCCGCGGCGGCCTCGCCCACCTGGAGCTGCGGCAGGGTAAGCAACGCACAGGCAGCCACCATCGACGACGGGTGAAGCAGCCGTACGGCGAGCTGGTCGGCGGTCTGCGGCGCAGGCTCGATGGTCGCGTCGCGACGTTTCGCGACCAGAGCGGTGAGCTGCTCCTGGGTCAGGGCGCAAAGGTGAGCGGCGAGGGACTGCACCCCGCCAATCTACGACGCCCCTCCCCGCCGGACGCGACAAGTACGCCATGCGGGGGACCGTGCCGCAAGGTGTGGATCATCAGCGCGACCCGGCTTGTGGCGCGTGCTGCCGGTTTGACCCCCTCCGTTGAGTATCCGTTTTGGGTGGACTCAATGTGCCAGAACCCGAACCGCATTCCGCAGCTCAGGGGCCAGTCGTGACGGTTTCACCGGTAGTCAGGCGGGTCGCCTGACGGGGACTACGCCACCCTGCCCCTGCCGGACATCTCCACCGTGGCGCTCGACAGCCGCCGCGACGCACAGACCGGCCGCCCGGGGACGCCACCGGCCCGGCCTGGCCTGGCAGCCGTCGGACCTCGTCTTCGCCACCCGCAACGGTCGGCCGGTCGAGCCGCGCAACTTCAACCCGCTTCAGGGACCGGCGCTGCGATGTGGCGGGAGCCCGGCGGATCACCGTCCGGGATGCCCGGCGTACCTGCGCCTCGCTCCTTGCAGACCTGGACGCGCATCCCGGGTGGCGACACAGATCCTCTCGGCACGCTCAGTTCGCCATCACCATGGAGATCTACACGGGGGACTGTGTCGCCTCGCGGCGCCGGGACGCACCCCTGACCAGCGGCGACGCGTGATGTCGCCAAGCGTCATTCCAGGGTTGGGTGCTCGGTGGGCGCTCGCACACTAAAGCCAAAAACCCGACAAATACCCCGACAGGAAGAGGCAAAAGGTGGTGATGGTGGGCTATTTTCCCAGTTCAAAGGTGGGCCGCCTGGGACTCGAACCCAGAACCTAAGGATTAAAAGTATCCCAGATGGCTCCAAAGTCGTCTTAATCGCCCACAGTAGTCGAGTAAGCTTCGGACGTCCGGCTGCGTCGGGCCGCGTCCATAGCGGTTCGGGCTGTTCCGCGTTGACGACCACGCGGGGTCAGGTAGCAACTGGTCGTCGGCTGGGGTGGAATCCGGGGTTCATCTGGCGCGTCCGTCAGGGTGGGGGAACGTCCGAGCACCCGCGGAGCACCCGAATCCGTGGGCCGTCCGATGCCGGTCCGCGTCGCATTCCGTCACAGCAGGGCGGTGCGTGTCGGCGTACGGGTTCCGCTACAGAGTCAGGTACGCGCTTGACGGTACAAAGATCCGCATGCCCCGAGGAACAGCGTGCCGCTGACCATCGGCCCACCAGTCTCCGTGTCAACGCCTACGCTCAGTTACCGGCACGCAGTCGGCCGACGCCCGGATCGCGGCAGACCAATGCACGAACGGGTCCGCAAAATCCCCCTCGGGCTGCACCGAGGTCTTGGCCTAAGATCCTCGTCTACCGGGACGAGGGGAAGCGCCTACAGCGATGGAAGAGTTCCAGCCAGGCTACCCGATCGATTTGCGATCGAATGATATGCGGATGCGTGAATTTCGCAGCTACCTAGGTGACTTTGAGTTCCATGCGGCGCGCGTTGTTGCGCGACTAACCGGAGAACGAGTGGTTATTCAGGACGACAATAGCGCCCGGGGCATGGCTGACCTTCGCATCGAATATAGTGATCGACCGCCGGCGTACGTTGAGGTCGTAGCAGATGTCGAACCCGCATATGCGCAAATGACGCAATTGATTCTCGGTGACCAAGAAATAGTTGCCCCTGAGCTTCGCAGAGTCTGGTATGTCACGCTTGCAAAATCTGCCAGACTCCGGCCACTTAGGCCTACGTTGGTGAGGCGCCTTCAAGGACTCGAAGATGCAGGCGTCTTTCTGGAGCTCGTGCGGCCTGAGGGTAGCCTTGCCGTCTCCGCCGTCGAAGAGGTACGCCAGCTCGTCACCTTGGGTGTCGTGCAGCTCGCGTCCCGACCGGCGCAGCCCGGAGAGCAGCCGAAGGCTCTTTTATATCCTCAGGGGGTGGGAGGGCCTGCAAAGCAAGACTGGCCAGCGTTCAACGCTTGGCTGGGTGCGTTCCTGAAAGCGCCGGAAAGAGGCGACGTTCGACGAAAATTGGCGGCAACGGGGGCATCTGAACGTCACGCTTTTGTAGGGTTAACATTCAGCACCCCCTGGCCGGCACTTCACAGCTTAAGCGAGGACTACGACAGCTTGCCGGACCAGGCGCCACCTCTACCGGGTGAAATCACCCATGTTTGGGCGTGGGCAAGTCCGATTGGAAGGTGCATCGCTTGGTTTCCTGGGCGTGGGTGGTTTGATCCCCGGGCGCATTGGGCTACCGCATGAGACCAATGTGCCGACTGACTTCGGCGTCGTTGGGCGCACTCAACTCGGCACATCCGCGCGCCGCCACCCGTCAGCCGTCTGCACTCTGCGAGGCGCGGTCTGCGGCTACTTGTGCATGTGCGGTGTTCTGATGATCAGGGCGAAGCGGGCCTGCAAAACGCCGGTCAGGCGGCTACCGTCAGCGACCAGAAGACGAGACGGCTCCCCACCTGATCATCGGTAACTCTTCCTGAGGCAGAATCACGGCATGAGCCTCACTCTGGTAGAACTCGATCGTCCAGTGGGCGAGCGGCTTTGGTTCCCGTTCACGTACGAGGAAGCGGGCCTCGGATTTAACAACCAATGGTGGTACGATGGCCCCGTCTACCTCGATTCCAAGAGCATCTTTCTGCGAGTCCTAGAGAACAACAACGAGGTTGCGCGGGTTCATCTGGACAACGAGGTTGGAATAATCGATCACTACGCCGACGTTCCGCCACTTGGAGCCACCGCACTCGAGATCCAGTTCATTGAGGTGCACAACGATCACCGAGGCCGCGGTATCGGCCGCGCTGTCATCGACCTCCTCCACAACAGCTACCCAGGCCGTCGGCTCGTGGCCTTCTCCGAGGGTGCCGACGGCTTCTGGTCATCTCTCGGTTGGCGTCGGCACCTTCACGCCGATCCCGAAGAGGCGCGGTTCGTCCGACCCCTCTTCATCCAGCCACAGGTGTAAGGCTTGCCGCCGCGCGGACGAGGCTCCCGGTCCCTGGGGGCGTCATCGGCTCGTGGTGAGCGGTGCCGCTGCCTCTGCCGGGTGCGCGCTCATCGACTAGCCTCGACGATTTGCGCCTGACGTCGGCTCGTTCCGCCCGGCGACTCTGATCGCTGCTGATCGATGTTGTGGGGTTCCGGGCATGGTGGTGGGCCGTCTGTCGCGGCGGCGGGCGTGGTCTCCTGGGGTCCTCCGGGTTGTTGGGACGGCGGCTGAGCGGGGTCAGCCGGGGGCGGGGATGGCCGCGATCCGGTGGAACGCGCCGGTGATCTGTTCGGCCCAGGGCCAGGTGGACGGGATGCGTAGCCAGCGGCGGCGTTGGCCGTGCACCAGTCGGGCGGCGGTGTGCAGGATTCGGTAGCGCAGCCGTTTCGGTTCGGCTTTGGCCAGGTCGCCGTCGAGGGCGATGAGTTGCAGCCATGCGATCAGGTCGGCGGCGATCGCGGCTGCGGTGCACCATGCGGCGTTGATGGCGAACTCGCGTGATGGCAGCCGTCCCAGGCCGGTGTCCTTGGCGCAGCGGATCCGGTCCTCGACGCGGGCGTGGGCGCGGTGTCGGGCCTCCAGCCACTGCAGGGCGCCGGTGGTGGTGTTGGTGACGAACGCGGTGTAGCGCCAGCCATCGCGGTGCTCGAACAAGGTCAGTTGGGCGCCGGGGTGGGGGCGTTCCCGGCGGACGATGACGCGCATCCCGGGCGGCCAGCCGGCCAGGGTGAGCAGCCCGGTGAGTTCGGCGACGTGCGCGCCCTCGCGCACGCCGCCGTCGGCGTCCAGTGCCGGTGTCCAGGCCGCGGTGGGCAGGGTGGTGATCGCGGCGCGTTCGGGCTCGCCGATGGACCAGCCGATCGAGTACTCGACCTGCCGGCGCGGGCTGTTGCGTCCGGTCAGCCAGTTCAGCACGGCATGTGTGGCGGCGGCGCTGTCGGCGCGGATGAGCAGCCGCTTCCGGTGCGTGGCGGGGATCTGCGCGACGGCGTCGGTGAGCACGTCGAGGTGGTCGGCGGCGGTGTTCGCGCCGGCGTTGCCCGGCCGCAGCGTGACCGCCAGCATTTCACCGGTGTTGTCGCAGGTCACCAGCATCGGGTGGAAACCGAAGCTGTGTTTGTAGGTCGGCGCGGCGCCGTCCTTGTCGCTGTGCGCGATCACGATGGTGGAGTCGACGTCCAGCACCACCACCCCGGCGCCGATCTCCCGGCCGGCCGCCCTTGCCGCCGGTGGGCCGCCGAACATCCGCCAGAGTCGGGCCCGCACTCGTGCCCGGGCGGCGGCGATCCGGCGCAGCTGCACCGGGCCGAGTTCGTCCAGCATCCGCCACACCGTGGTGTCCGAGGCCACCGTCCCGAACACCTCGCCCTGGTGACGCAGCACGTCGATGTCGGCGATCGCCTGCCCGCCGTCGGCGATCAACACGGCGAGATCGACCAACACCCGGCCACGGTCGTGCACCGGCCACCGACCCCGCCGCGCCACAGCAGCCGACAACGCCCCGGTCAACCCGGCCCGATCGGCCAGCATCCGCAGCAACACCGATCCGGCGTGCGACACCACACCGGCACCGTCCGCGGTCACCCGCAGATCCTTCGACCACGCCGTAGACTGCACCTCGGAAGTGCCTCCCCTGCAGAGAAACCTGTAGATGTCGCAATCACAAGTTTCCCCTGCATCAGAGGCACTTCCGCTTATCTACACGCCGACCAGCGGCGCATCTTGACGATCACCATGAATCGCCCAGGCTAGATCCGCACGTCGAGGAACGACTGGCTCAGCAACACCCGTCACGCAATGTTACCGACTTGGATCGTCGCCAGATTCAGGGGGCCAGTCGCCGGACGCAGACCGAACTCCGCGCGGTGTGCACTTGCAGCCGTACTTACTCTGCACTCAAGCCCTGTACGCCGACAGGTAGGTGGGTGAGTACTCGCGCGGGATCCAGAATCCAGCGCAAGACTCCGGGGAGCGTGGGTGGGGGCGCCGAAAAGTGTCGGGGCTCTCCGTTAGCGTAGCCATGCAGGGAAGCGACGAAAGGCTGGGCGACGTGGTGACGGACGGCGAGAAGGTGGATCCCGCCGCCGGTATTGTCAACCCGCGCCTGAGTGACGTCTTCGGCTTGGTGATCCGGCAGGACGAGGTGGACTTCGTCGTTCCCCACCTGCGCGAGGACCTCCCGCTCTATCTCGACCCGTTCCTGCTTTGGAAGTCCGACGACCCGGAGTACCAACGGCTTCACGCCGACCTGCTCGGCTTCGTAGACGAAGTCCGCAAGCACGCCGCCGACGGGCGGGCCACGCGAGCGAGAATGCTCCTGTCAGAGGTCAGTGAGCCGGTCGAGCTCGGGTTGGGCTACGCCGCCGGGACCAAGCGGGGCTCAGCGCTCGGTCCCGGCACCATCGACGGCATCGTCCGCACGTTCCAACAGGTCCCGCAGCTCCAAGCCGCTGGCCTGGACCACCTGGAGGTTCTCTCGCTGCTCGTGCCCGGCATCGCCGAGGACCGCATCAGCGACCTGACCGCCTCAGTCATCAAGCGTTGGCTCACCGAGTTCACCGAGCGCCGCTGCGAGGACTGGGGAATCCCGACGACCCCCCGCCGCCTCCTGGGCTGGGACGCCGCAGCGCTTGATTGGCGACCGTTCGACGCCCGCCTTCCGCACAACCCCTCCGACGGCTCGCCCGTCCTACTCGCGCCGCTGAACCTGCTCCGCCGGCTGCCCTGGATCAACTACGGCGACTACTACCGCACCGCCTACGCACCGCTCGTGCTGCCGCCGGGCCGCACGGGCAGGACCGTCGCCAAGCAGGACGTGCTCGCCTACAACCGTGCGCACTTCGACACCGTCTGCGGCTACGTCACCGAGCGGGAGGCCGCAGCCGCCGCGTGCGCCCCAGACCCGCTCTTCACGCCGCTCAGACTCGCGACCGTCAAGAAGAAGGTCTCGGAGATTAAGGCGCTGCCGACCGGCCGCAGCGACGGAGCGGACAAGAAGTTCGAGGAACTCGCGTTCGACGTCCTGTCCTCCGTGCTCTACCCCGAGCTCGACCTCGCCGGCCAGCAGGAACGAACGATCAGCGGCGCCCACATCCGGGACGTCATCTTCCACAACGACGGCAAGACACCGTTCCTGACCGACCTCCGGGACCAGTACGGCGCGCGCCAGCTCGTCTTCGAGCTCAAGAACGTCGCAGAGCTCGACACGGAGCACGTCAATCAGCTCTACCGCTACCTCGACGACGAGGATATGGGCCGCTTCGGCGTCCTTGTCGCGCGCAACCCGCCGAAGACCCGCGTCCAGCGCAACATCGTCGACCTGCACTCGTCCAAACGCCGCGCGGTCCTGTGCCTGGACGACTCCGACCTCGACCTCATGGTTGCCCTGCTCGACTCCGGACGGCGCCCCATCGAGGCCCTACGCAAGAAACACGTCGAGTTCACCCGCCGCCTCCCGAAGTAGGAGAACACATGCCCCGCACCGCTCATCCAAACGACGGCTCCTCGCCGTCACCAACCGACCAGCAGGCAGCGACCTATGACCGGCTCGTTCCTATGCTGGAGGCCGCCCACCGCGAGATGACCGAGCTGTCCAAGAAAAAGCAGGATGGCATCGTCAACGCCCTCAAGATTAAAATGCTCAATCGTCTCCTCAGCGAGCTCAGCAAGGTCATCGAGAAGGACCCCAGCCATGCCTTCGTCGACATGCTCGACGAAGAGACCCTCCCGCAAAACAGCGACGCGGTCCTCGTCCTCAGCCAATGGCACGCAGCGCTTCAGCAATACAAGCGCCGCCACCACCGCTACGACTCGTCAATCCGTAAAGACCGATGGTTCACCGTGGAGAACCCCTGAGGTAACTATCGCTGACGCGGCCGAACTGGCCGCGAAGTGCAGAACAATGCTCCGCCTCGCCATCATGGCGGAGCACGGGGAATGCGGCAAGTGGTACTTGCCTTGTCAGATCAACACGGCCACCCATCGGAAACGGTGTACGTGCCCGCAGGGCGCCGGTTAGTGCAGAAGCTAGTAGTCATCGCCGTGGAGAAAGTAATGGAGCCTGACGAGCAGTCCGTCGCGCCGCCCGACCATGACCTTCTTGAGTTAACGCTTGAAGTAGCACCGGACGTGCCGCGGCGCGTCATGGCTAGCTATGCGCGACTCTGGCAGCTCGAAACATGGCTACGGCAGATGGTCTACGTCGAGCTGCGGGCGGCCTTCGGGAACAGCTGGCAGCAGCAGGTTGCAGCGCTTCCGGGACATACGCTAGCCAACGACCTTCGCTTGACTCACATGCCGACGCCAGAACAGAACCCGATCAGCTACGTAACGTTTAGCGTCTTATTGAAGACAGTCGCAAACAACTGGAAGCTATTCGAGCCCTACCTGCCGCCACAGAATCTGTGGGCGTCCAAGCTGGAGGAGGTCTCGCAGATCCGCAATAGAGTGGCACACTTCCGACTCGGCCACGGCGACGATCTCGACCGCGTCCTCCGTTTTTTGCGCGATATCGACCAAGGGTTCTGGAAATTTTGCACCAGCTACAACAGAGAAATACCCGTGTTGCCCCCGACCAGAGATCCCGTCGTCAAGCGATTTCACCCGCTCAACCAGTTCCCCTTCGTTGAGGTCGAAAAGCGGAAGTGGGCGATGTCCGGCACCGTGGGGTCAGGCGAAGCCTTTACCGTGGCCATTAATGCAATAAGACGGCCGTGGCGGACGACCTCTGCAAGTGGCCGCATCTCTGGACAGGAGGGCTACCTCTATGATGTGAATATAAGGGGATTAGACAGGCGCGGGTTTGACTACCGCCGCTTTCTGCAGGACACTCAGCACCTTCATGGTGACGTTGTCCACATCTGCCTGGAGTCGTTCAATACTAGCATCCGCATAACCATTCCGGCCGTTCTTGGCGCTCGGCGGGTAAGTAAAACGATACAACGCCTTATCGACTGGGCGCCAAACTCGCTACAAAAAATCTCAGATATGGACGACCGGACTGCGGAAAACGAACGCCTTGCTCAGGAGTGGCCGGAGTATGTGCTGGGTCCGGGCAGTCCTCTGTGCTTCCTTACGTCCGACATGCCTTGCTCGTTTTTTAGCGTGTAGGAGCACCGGATCGAATCCGGCACGTCGTACCCGGTCCACTCCCCGGCGTATGTATGGCCAGGCATTTGACATCCTGACTCTTTCGTAGCGAGCCCACCCACCCGCGGATAGTCCGATAACTGCACAACTGAAGCGTGCGGGGTGTCGATGTTGTAAGCGTGACCGTTCCAGAATCGGCAGAATTGACGTGAAGCGGTGCCCCTTTGACAGTGCAGACCCTATAGGGTTTTATTTTTGCCATGATCCGGTGCGCTCAACTCGGCAGTTCCGGGCGCCTGCCGGCGTACCGCCCACGCTCACGTTATGTGGCGCGCGAATCGCGGCAGACATAAGAAGTTCGCCGAGCATCTGCGAGAGCTGAAGGGACAGCACTGATGGCGCGTAGCTGGCGGGATGTCCGCTCCCGCATGAACCTCGACGAGGACAAGGTTGAGCAGCACAAGGAGCGCATGCGCGGCGAGGTACGCGCAGCGCGACTGCGTGAGATGCGCGAGAGGCGCGGCCTGACTCAGCAGCAGGTTGCCGACAGCATGAACGTTTCACAGCCGCGCGTCGCCGCCATCGAAAGCGGCGAACTGCCCAAGGCTGAGGTCGGCACGGTCGCCCGGTACATCGCTGCCCTCGGCGGCAAGGTTAAGTTCGTCGCCGAATTCGACGGCGAATGCGTGACCCTCAGTTGACGCGAGGGGCACGAAGGCGCCTCTGCGCTGCCCTCAAGCTTGTCGTGCACGTCACGGAGCCTCGGCTGATGCCGGGGCTTCGCCGCTGAACGGCAACCTGACTGCGGCTCCGATCTCGCCTGCTTGTCAACGAGCGCACGTTGCTACCGGCGCTCATGCCTCTCGCGCCCGCCGCCACCATGCCGGCACGGGTCGCCGACCAGGTCGGCGACGTGCTCGCCGCCCACAGGGTGCCCGACCTAGTGATCCGAGGCGAGGCCGACCAGATGCGTCAGTGGCGGATCGCGCCTGTGGCCAGCCGCAGCGTCGTCGGCATCATGGCCGAGTTCGCCTTCCTCGCCGACACCTGGCGCCACGCTGCCAAGCCGGACCTTCTTGATTTTGCTGTTCGGCTGGCTGCGACACCGTGTAGCCCGCTCTACCAGCGTCACGTCAGACCCGATCGGGAGCTCGCGGCCACCGTGCGGCAGATCAGCTCGTGAAGATCATGGGCATGCCGGTGACGATCACGAACTACCGCGACCTGTTCGCCAACCTGGCGCGACACCCGCGCATGTACCTGATCCGAGACGACTTCTCGACCGCAGTCGCCTACACCGAGGGCTGTGCGATTCACGAGGGCGCCGACCCGCCCTGGGACGTCAGCTGCCGATGCCAGGTCCGGGACTCATTAAGCTGCGTGGATGGCGGCGTGTTCCGAGCTGACCAGACCGCTCCCCTGGGTGGGGCGCGGTCATAGTCTCTCCGGGGTAACCCCGGGGACGCAGCCCTCACCTCGGCACCACACCACAAACATCGAACACCTCGACTGGTACGCCGACCGGCGCGGACTGAATCGCCGCGCCACCGACCAGCGGCTGCACCACTACCGCTACCGGTGGACCGACCGAGGACGACTCATCGAGGCACCCAAGCCCCGGCTGCGTGCCCTGCAGCGGCGGATCCTGGCCGAGGTTCTCGGTCCGATCCCGGTGCACTCCGCCGCGCACGGCTTCGTACCCGGCCGCTCGGCGCACACCTTCGCCGCGGTCCACGCCGGGCAGCCGGTCGTCGTCCGGATCGACCTGCTCGCCTTCTTCACCCACATCCCCGCCACCCGCGTGTACGGACTGCTGCGCACCGCCGGCTACCCAGAACCCGTCGCCCACGCCCTCACCGGACTGTGCACCCCCCGCACCCCGCACACCGTCCTACGCCAGGCACCCGACGACCTGCCACACCGGCCGGCGCGACTCACCGCCCTGCGCGCCGGCCACCTGCCGCAGGGCGCGCCGACGTCACCCGCGCTGGCGAACCTGTGCGCCTACCGCCTCGACCGGCGCCTGGCCGGCCTCGCCGACGCCTTCGCGGTCACCTACACCCGGTACGCCGACGACCTCGCCTTCTCCGGCGGCCTCACCACCCGACGCACCCGCGACCTCATCACCGCCGTCACCGCGATCGTGCGCGACGAGGGTTTCCGGATCCACCCCGACAAGACCCGCGTCCGTGGCCAAGCCGACCGGCAACTCCTCGCCGGACTCGTCGTCAACCACCGGCCCGCCGCATCCCGCGACGAATACGACCGGCTCCGCGCCATCCTCCACAACGCTACCCGCACCGGCCTTGAGGCACAGAACCACGCCGGCCACCCCGCCTTCGCCGAACACCTCACCGGACGCGTCGCCTGGATCGCGCACCACCACCCCACCCGCGCCGCCAAGCTGGCCAGACTGCTGGACCAAGCACTCACCGCACCACGCAGCCAATCAACCACAGCGACGCGGCAGGCCCCAGCAGAACTGGACGCCGGCGAAGCCGGACATTAGCCCGGGCCGGATCCGGCCAACCGGCACGAGTCGCGAACCTACTCAGCCAGCGCCTTCCCACCATCCACCTCCCGCCCCGACCACGGACGCCAGCCGAGGACGTCGCGCCTGGGCGCATCGCCGCTAAGTATCCTCCTGGAGTTCGCGGATGAGGGCTTGCCGCTCCTGCCTGGTCAAGCGTCGCCTCAGGTCACTGGCGGCCAGAGCAACCGGGTCCAATGGCGCAGGGGCCGGCTTCGGCGTGCGGATCTTCCCCAGCACTCCAAGCCACCGGACGTTGCGTACTTCTCGCTGGTCGCATGCTTGGTCGATGCAGTGAAGCCCCTTGTGGTGGGGGTGTTGGGCTCGGTATGCGGCGGGATCATGCTGGAAGCTGACCGGGATGAAGTAGTCGGTGCCGAGGTGCCCGCAGCTCAGTTCCACCTTCCAGTTTTGGACCATCACGTCGGGAAGGCGTTCGCCGAGCGCGACGATCTCGACATCAGAGTCGGGATCGTCCCGTGGGCATGTGCGGCACACCATGAAGTCGCCGGCACGGGACTCCTCGTCCTCCATGCGCAACACGTCGCTCTCGTGCCCGCAGGCTAGCGTGACCGACCATCGCGTCATGCCGAACCCGGCGTGCTCCGGCTCGGGCTCACCCGGCTCGATATAGCGGACCACTGTCCTGCCGTCGTTGAGCTGACACGACCAAGAGATCGGGCACGGGGCCCGCTCGGGTGGTGGCTTGGGTGCGTCGGAGCGCTTGACCAGCCAGAAGTCCTCGTGCCCGCATTCGGGTTGGAGGGCGTAGGCAACGACCTCCGTTGGCGGCGGTAGCTCCGGTAGGTGGATGTCGAGGAGGACCTTGGCCACGATCGGGCCGAACTTCTCCATGGCGGCACGGCGGCCCTTCTCGCGCCGGTCGTTGTGCGCCGCTTCCCACTCCGGCCACCTGGCCCGAGCCTGGGCAAGGGTCACCCTGAACGGCGGAGGACCCGCCGCCGCTTCTTCCAGCCGGCGAAGGATCTCCCGCCGCTGCTCGCGATTTCGCCTGCGCCGCTCGGCGGCGGTTGTCAGCTCTCCCCGGACGCTCACAGTCTCACCAACGAACGGGCAGCTCCACCCGCACCCCCGCCTCCCGCCTCGGGCCTCAGTGCCCGGGCGCTCGCCGGGGCGGCTGCTGGATGCCAACCCGGACGTGGCACATCGATCTCACCCCGTGATGGAGCCAGCGGGATCGCGCAGGGGGCCATGCCGTGCGCCTCTGGGTGTCGTGAGGTGTGCGAATGCCCTTCGCGCTGCGGCCGTTTACCGTGCTGCCCTCTGCCGGACCCGTTTCAGCTGCGCCACCGCCATGCCTGTGGGTTGCCGCGCATGCCGTGGTGCCAGGTCTTCTCGTAGGCAAGGATATCGGCGTACTGGGTGCGGGTCTCCTCCGAGCGGTACGCCTTCTCCGGCCTCTCTGCGCTCCACTCACCCATGAACGGCGCCAGGTCCTTTGGCCTTGGCGTGATGTCGAAGTCCACCTCTGCGAGCATTGCCGGGTTGATCGTGGGGTCCAGGCGGTCGGCTTTGTTCCTCGCCCAGGCCACCCACTCTTCAAGATTCTCTACGGACGCCTCGTCTGCTAAGGCGGAAGCTTCGAGGGCGGTGCAGAAGCTTCGGATGGCGTCCGCCGCCACCCAGTTGTCGAACGCGGCACGGAACCGGTCCGTGCGCAGTTTATCTGCGGCCTGGACCGTGGCGGTGGCCTTGACCTGCTCCCACTGCGCGCGTTCTTCGGCCTTCCGCCGCTCCCAGCGCTCCGTCTCCTCCCTGCGGGCGCGCTCCCGCTCCTCGTGCTCGCGTTGGTCGGCGAGATATCCCGCCTCCACCTCCTTGATGATTTTGTGGACGCGGCTCTCGAGCGTGGTGCGCTTGTCGTCCTTCCATGTGTCTGGCTTGCCATAGCCGGCGCGGTTGACCTCAAGGACAAGACGGCCGCTCGGCACCCGATCGAACTCGGGCAACGAGATCCAGGGCTGCCGCTTCTGGCGCCGCCGCTCGTCATTGGTGAGTACGTGCGGGACCTCGTCGTACTCCTCGCTGATCCTCACCGCGCGTTGTGACTTCTCCAGCCGCAGCGACAGTGTGGGTCGGGCGCCCTTGGTGTTGACGACCAGACGGTGCCCGCGGCTACGGGCTGCCCCAGCGAGCAAGCGCACGAACTCCAACGCCCGGGGCAGGAGATCGGCCGAGACGGTGAGCGCCGAGGGGTTCTTCTGGAGCGCTGCGACGATCTCCTCGTCGATCGTGGTTTGGTGCCGCGAGGCAATCCGGAAGGCGTCCCACCCGTTGCTGGCGGCGTTTGTCTTGTCGTAGAGCCTGACGACGATGTCACCTCTGTCGCGGCCGGTGTGCCGAAGCTCGCATCCGTCCGGAACGAGCTTGTGCTGCTTCGCCGCGTGGATGGCCCGCCGGTATCGCGCCCGGGTCTGCTCATCGGGTTCCTCGATACGGACGACACCGTCACCTTGGGCCAGCTGGTCGATGAGTTGCTGCGCCAAGGTAACGGTCGCCGACGCCGTGCTGCCGGCTGCCGGCTGCCTTCCGGCCCCGCCTGCGGTTGACTGCGTGGGCGACGGCCTGGCTACGTGGGCGGGGTCCTCGGGGTGGAACCCGTGCTGCAGGTAGAACTGGCCCGACTCCGTGGCCGTCGCTCGCCACGTCCCGCCCTTGCGCGTGATGTCCACCAAGCGCCGACTCTGCAGCGCACGGGCGGACCCTCGATGAGGAACACCCTCGGCTGTACTGAGATCGTCGCCGTCGGCAATCCGACGCAGTAGATCCACCTGGCGCTCGTTCAGTCGATCCCAGCGCTGCATCAGATAACCGTGCCCGGCGGATACACCCAGCGCAATGGCTAGACACGCACAGTGGCCAGGCGCGGTCGTCTCACTTCCCGCAGTCAGCCGCAACGGAGGCGCGGCTGAGAGCCGGGGAGGCGATCGGTATCGAGGACAACGGATGCGGGTCGGTACTGGCGCGGGTCGATCAGCCACGTCACGCGGACGGTAAGTCGTAGTGACCGTGCTCGCCCTGGTTGGCATACCGGTCGGGAACAGCGGTCCGCTCACTCGGAGATCATGTCGCCGATGCCGTAGTTGTCCCACCACGACGGTCGGTGCTTGCGTACGGTCCCGGCGACTCGCGTGAGCAGTAGCCAGTTTCCGTTCAGTACCAGCGCGGCGTCTTCCTCCTGGCTGGCGAGTGCGCGGCCAACAGCCGACACCATGGTGGGGATCGCGGCCTCGGGCTGGTCGTTCTTGCGCATGTGGAAGACGACGCTGACGTACACGTCTGGTTCCCACTCCCATTGGGTTCCGTCGTTGTCCTCGGCGTCGAAGCAACCGTGGCTGCCCCGGAGACGGTGATGGTGTACCCGAGTTCGTCCTCGAGGCCGCCGCTGAGCAGCCGAGGGTAGCCGGGCAGTGCCGACTCCTCGACGCCTTCAGGGGCGACGACCGAGGCGACCTGCTCCAGCGGGATCTCACCCGCCAGCGTCAGCCGGTATTCGATACCCACCTGCTGCCTGCCTTCTCAGTCTCGCCGGACGACCTGAATGATCGCACCGCTTCGGGTCACCGCCGCCAGTTCCTTGAGGTGCTCGATCGGCCAGTCGTCGAACTGCTTCTGCAGAGCGGCGAGGTCACCGCGCCAGTCCCGCAGGTTCAACACCACGCGTTGGGTCTGTTGGCTCGAAAGAAGGCGACTGGAGGCGATCGGCTGCGTTTGTTGATACCGAGGCGCGGTGGACCGAGTTTCTCAGCTGGTTCGAGATGAACGGCCGCAGCCCGGCACGGGCCGAACCGCTCCTGGACCGTGCCCACGGCTTGGCGATTGAAGCGGAGGATCAGCACCTCCCGGCGTACATCTCGGGCGCTGCTCTTGGTGCACCGTATGGCGGCATACACAGACTCGGGGGTGATCGGCACGTCGTCGGCAGGTTCGGCTGAGAAGGGGCGGCTCCTCCTCGACAGCCTGGTCGGCGCTTTCAAGGAGCATCTTGATGCCCTGACCGCGAAACTGTGAGCCATCGGCCTGGCGCCGCACCGTTTTGGTGGATATGCCGACGGGCCGGCTGGCATCGATGGGTACGCTGCGTGCATGACGTCCTCTCCTTCCGGCGTTCGCGTTCGGTTCGCCCCGTCGCCGACGGGGATGTTCCATGTGGGTAATGCCCGCTCGCTGCTGTACAACTGGGTGCTGGCAAAGCAGTCCGGGGGCACGTTGGTGCTGCGGGTCGAGGACACGGACGCCGAACGCAGCAAGCCGGAATGGGTGCAGGGCATCCTCGACGCGATGGCGTGGTTGGGCTGCGGGCCGGACGAGTACGAAGGGCCGCTGTTTCAGTCCGCCTTCGTGCAGCACCATCGCGACGCAATCGACAAGCTTCTCGCCGCTGGTCGCGCCTATTACTGCGACTGCGCTCGGGAGCAGGTTGTGGGCCGCACCGGCAGCGAGCACAAGGGGTACGACGGCTTCTGTCGGGAGCGTGGCCTGGCCTCCGCGCCGGGCCGCGCGGTGCGGTTCCGTGTCCCCGATGAGGGGCAGACGGTCGTGCGAGACCTGGTCCGGGGCGAACCGACCTTCGACAACGCGACGATCGAGGACTTCGTCGTTGCCCGCGGTGACGGGTCGCCTGTGTTTCTGCTTGCCAACGTCGTCGACGACATGGTCATGGGGATCACCCATGTGATCCGCGCCGAGGAGCACTTGCCAAACACGCCCAAGCAGCAGTTGCTGTGGCAGGCGCTCGGGCACGAGCCCCCGGTCTGGGCGCATGCCCCGATCCTGGTCAACGAGAAGCGGCAGAAACTGTCCAAGCGCCGCGACCGGGTCGCCTTGGAGGACTTCCGCGCCGAGGGTTACCTCGCAGACGCGATGCGCAACTATTTGATGTTGCTCGGCTGGGCGCCCTCCGGCGACCGCGAGATCGTCCCGTGGGACGACATCATGAACGAGTTCCGGCTATCGGACGTCAACCCTTCGCCAGCGTTCTTCGACGTGAAGAAGCTCCGCGCCTTCAACGGTGAGTACATCCGGGCGATGAGCGTGGAGGAGTTCATTTCCGCCTGCCAGCCGTGGCTGCGCGGTGAGTTCGCGCCGTGGCGGCCGGGGGACTACGACGAGGCCGCGTTCGCTGCTGTCGCACCGCTTGCGCAGACCCGGGTTGCCGTACTCGGCGAGATCGTCCCGATGGTGGACTTCCTGTTCCTGCCGGAGCCGCCGTCGGATGAGGCGGCTTGGGCCAAGGCCATGACGGGCGAGGCTGTGGGTCTGCTCGGCGAAGTGGTGGCCGCCTTTGAGACGGTGGCCTGGGATACCGACTCGCTGAAGCGGACCGTTGAGGAGTTGGGCGCTGCTCGCGGGCTGAAGTTGGGCAAAGCGCAGGCGCCGGTGCGGGTGGCCGTGACCGGCCGGACCATCGGTCTGCCGCTGTTCGAGTCTCTCGAAGTCCTCGGCCGTGAGCGGACGACGAACCGGCTCCGGGCGGCGATCACCCGACTCGGATAGGGGTCCTCAGGAGACGCGACGCGCCGGGGCGGTACCGCGTTCGGGGCTGAGCCTCTATCCACCGATGAGTGTCGGGGCGGTGGTACCCCGGAGATAGAAAGTGCCCTCTGAGCTGGAAGGATAGGAGTTCTGACGCTTCTATTC
>NZ_JBICUP010000045.1:0-50671 GCF_043198215.1 Micromonospora sp. NPDC048830 | reverse complement strand
AACGTAGACCGGCATAGCTACAAAGCCACCATCGCGATCGACATCATCACAAACCATTGCGAAACACCCGCCGGACCTTAACCGAGCGGCGTTGCCGCTAGTCCTGCCCGGGCGGCATCAGGCGGTCGTGTCCAGGCGGCATCAGGCGGTCGTGTCCGGACGGCATCAGGCGGTCGTGTCCGGACGGCCGGCGCGTCGGGCACAGTGGTGCCGTGACCGTTGAGGAGCTCACCCGTTCGGTGTCCCGCCGGATCCTCGGCGCGGAGACGATGCTGGTGCTCGGGCTGTCGCTCGGAAAGTCGGCGGTGTACGCGTCGGTGTCGATCGTCGCGAAGCTGACCGCCGAGGGGCCGCTGTCGAAGCAGACCGCCACCCTGAACACCTCCCAGTCCAGCCGCCCCTGGCTGGACCTGACGTACCAGCTGCTCGGCATCGCGTTCGCGCTGCTGCCGGTGCTGCTCGCCGTACACCTGTTGGCGCGGGATCCCGGCGACCCGGCGCGGACCCTCGGGGTGGACCTGCGCCGGCCCGGGTCGGACCTGGCCCGCGGCGCCGGCCTCGCGGCGCTGATCGGCCTGCCCGGGCTGGCGCTGTTCTGGGTCGCCGCGCAGCTCGGCGTCAACGCCACCGTCGTCCCGGCCGCCCTGCCCGACGTCTGGTGGGCCGTGCCGGTGCTGCTCCTCGCCGCCGCGCAGAACGCCGTGCTGGAGGAGGTGATCGTGGTCGGCTACCTGGTCACCCGCCTGCGGCAGCTCGACTGGCGGGTCGGCGCCGTGCTCGCCGCGAGCGCCCTGCTGCGCGGCTCCTACCACCTCTACCAGGGCTTCGGCGCGCTCGTCGGCAACGCCGTGATGGGCGTGGTGTTCGGCCTGTTCTACCTGCGCACCCGCCGCGTGATGCCGCTGGTCGTCGCGCACACCCTGCTCGACGTGGTGGCCTTCGTCGGCTACGCCCTGCTGCCGAGGTCCTGGTTCGGCTGGCTCTGACCGCGCGCCGGGGGGCGCGGATGCCGCGCCGGGTTGTCGGGGTCCGCCATGTCGCCGCCGTGGCGGTATCGGTGCGGCTCGAATACCGCCATGTCGCCGCCACGGAGTCGATCAAAGCTGGTGGGCGGACCGGGCCCGGGGCGGCCGGTAGGCGGCGACCGCCCGAGCCGCCAGCCGCTCCGCCGCGGCGGAGTCGCCCGCCGCCGCGGCCAGCGCCGCCGCCCCCGGCACCAGCCGGGACGCCAACCGGAGCCCCAACCACCCGCCGGCCTGCGCGGCCAACGGCGCCGCCAACCGCCAGGCCGCCTCGGCCGCCCGCGGCCACGGTTGCTCCCCGGGCCCGCTCGCCGCCTCCGCCGCCGCCAGCGCCGACCGGGCGCTCTCCGCGTCGGGATGCACCCGGGTCAGCACCAGCAGCTCCACCGCCCGGTCCCGGTCGAGCGGATCCCGGCCGTACGCGGCCGCCAGGTGCAGCACCAGGTTGGCCTGCGTCCAGAGCACCGCCGCCAGCTCGGCCACCGGCGCGAACACGCCGGCGAGCGCCGCGGTCGCCCCGCCCGCCCCCGCCAGCCGCACGAACCGTCGGGTGGCGAGCCGCGCCAGCCCGTCCGCCGAGGCGCCCGGGTAGGCGGCCAGGTGGCCCGCCGCCCAGTCCCGGGCCGACGGTCCGAGCGCCCGTACCGCGGCCAGGGCGAGCAACTCCGGGGCGAAGCCGGGGTGGTCGAGCAGCCGCGTGGCCGCCGCCCGCAGATACCGTTCATCGGTACGCGCCGACGGGGCCACCCGGTCCCGACGGGTCGCCGCGGTATCGGCCGGGGCCTGCGGGGCCACCCGGTCCCGACGGGTCGCCGCGGTATCGGCCGGGGCCTGCGGGGTGGCCGCCGGCCCTGTCCCGCTCCCGGTGTGCGGCACCGCGTTCGCGGCGACGGGCGAGGGCGTCGGCTCTGTTCCGGCCGCGGCCTTCTTCGGCCGGCCGGCGCCGGCGGTCTTCCGCGGCGCGCTGGTCTTCGCTGGGCCTGCGGCCGTCCGCTGCGCGGCGGCCTGCTGTGGCGCGGCGGCCTGCTGTGGCGTGGTGGTTTTCCGCGGCGTGGCCGTCTTCCGGGCCGGTGTCGCCTTCGCGGCCTCCCCGACCGGTGTCGCCCGCTTCGCAGTGGTACTCGTGACAGAGCCCGCCGCTGCAGCCTCCCCGGCCACCACGGCCGGTACCGCGCTGGTCTCCCGCCCAGCCGGCGCGACCTCAGTGACGCCCGTCACGGGCTCGTCGGGGTCGTCGGGCCCGGACTCGTGCCGGCCACCCGCCGCTGCCCCGTCGGGCTGGGCCGGCGCGGCCGTGCTTGGCGCGTTCGCCTGATCGTGTTCCAAATCACCTTTCCGGGCGGCGGCATCACCTTCCCGGACGGCGGCGCGCCCCGCCGAGACCGACGGCTGGGACGACAGGCCACCCTTGGGCTGGTCGGCCGCAGCCGGCGGGACGGGCGGTAGCCAGGCCGCGGGGGCAGGCGGGGCCGCTAGGCTGAGCGCGGCGTCGCCGGGCGGCGGCGAGGACACCGGCTGGTCCGGGGCCGGCGGCTGGAACAGTACGGCCGGCGCGGGCCTGGCCCGGCGAGGACGTGGCGGCCTGTCTCCGGGAGCCGTCTGCTCGGCGGGCGCCGGAGCGGACTCCGGCATCGCGGGCGGTGTGAAGGTCGGGCGGGCGGAACGACGTCGCGGCGCTCTCTCAGCAGGCTCGAGGCGGGGCGGGACGCTCGGCGGCTGCTCGTCCATGTCGATGGAGCGTAGTCCGGATCCGCGATACGCACAGCGCGAAAACGGCCGCACCCAGGTCCGGCGGGCCGGTCGGGCCGGGCCGGTCGGTGGAGGTCGGCGGGAGCCGTACCGGTAGTCGCTTTGCTCCGGGCGGGTCCGGGGCTGTATCCTCGGGCGCGGTGGTCTCCGGGCCACCGGGGAGACTTCGCCTAGTCTGGTCTATGGCGCCGCACTGCTAATGCGGTTGGGGTCTTAAAGCCCCTCCCGGGTTCGAATCCCGGAGTCTCCGCGCGAAAGCCGGGTGTGTAGACTGGCCGAGCAACAAGCGCCCGTAGCTCAACGGATAGAGCATCTGACTACGGATCAGAAGGTTAGGGGTTCGAGTCCCTTCGGGCGCACAAGATCACAAGAGCCTGACCTGCGAAAACGCGGGTCAGGCTTTTTGATTGCCTGTCCATTGTGGACGTGTGGCTGCTCGGTGGCTGCTCGTCCGACGAGCATCCTCCACGTCCCGTCAAGTCTGGGAGGTTCCGGGCGTGTCTGGATGAGGCAGGTGTAGAGGCACCTCTTGCTGACCGACCGTTACAACGCCGAGGCGGATCTTGAGCAGGCTGGCGACTCGGGAGTTGAGCATGGCCGAGCGACAGCCACCTATGTTGGCCTGTCAGCGGCTAAAAATGTTTACGCACCAGCTTGAGTCAGAATCGCGATCGCCCGAGTAGCGGCTGCCCGAACACGCGGCGCTGGGTCGTCCCGCAGGTCGAGCACCGCCGGAGTGTGTCGCCGAGGTGGTGCCAAGCAACGACCCTTGCGGCCAACTCTCGGATCCGCCACGCCGGATCGCGAAGGGCGATGATGACGGCATCCAAGGCAGCGTCCGTCCCAAGCCCACAGCAGGCCACGGGTGCCCCAGACCCGCAGCCAGTACTGTTGGCCCGCTCGCGGGTTGCCGTCAAGGACGCGGCGGGCGGGTGGACCGCCGAGAGCCGGGATGAGTGCGCTGTCGGCGTCCCCACTCTTGATCAGACTGCAGCATCCGGCGGCGACCGACTGCCTGCCTCGGCGGCGACATCCAGATCGGCCCCATCACACCCTGACCGCGACCGCACGCGAGGACCAAACCGTCAACCCCCGAAGGACTTACGGAGCGGACCACTAAGGAGTCGGAGGCGTTGTTTTGGGCGGGCACTGACCCGGCGGCCGAAGGCGTCGGCACGCCCCCAGCGACCGGGGATGCCGAGCAGCTCGATCCGGTTCATCGAGGGCGGCAGGTGTGGTTCCACGGCGAGGTGATCTTCGTGCGGGTTGAGGCCGAGCATCGTACGGAGAAACAGCAAGGTGGCCCCAGCCGACCAGCCCTGCGGGCTGCACGCTGTCGGGTACTCGACGGGGTATTCGGTCAACGCCCGATCGTAGCCGGCGAAGGCCTCGGGTAGGCGACCGCCAAAATACTCGGAGGCTTCGATGACGGCTTCGGCTATGCGTCCGGCCTCTTCCCGGAGGCCGTAGCGCCAGAGTCCCCACGCAATGATCGAATTGTCGAACGGCCACACCGTGCCCACGTGGTACCCGACCGGGTTGTACCGGGCTTCGCTCTCAGCGAGGGTGCGTACGCCCCAGCCCGAGAACATGCTCGGCCCGAGCAGATGCTCGGCCACCTTCTTTGCGCGTGCCGGCTCCACGATCCCGCTCCACAGCAGGTGCCCCATGTTGGACGACAGCGCGTCGACCGGCTTTCCCTCGGGATCGAGGGCGAGCGCATAATACTCCCCGTCAGCTACCCAGAAGTCGCGGTTGAAACGCTCCTTGAGTTGCGCCGCGTCCCGTTCCAGGCGGTCGGCGTAATCTGGGTCGTTCCAGAACTCGCGGGCCAACCGCGCGCCGCGTACCTTGGCGTCGTAGGCGTAGCCCTGTAGTTCGCAGGTCGCTCTGGGTAGGTCCGGGAGCCTGCCGTCGCGGTAGGAAATCGAATCCCAGGAGTCCTTCCAGCACTGGTTTTCCAATCCGTTTTTGGTGTTGCGCCGCTGGTACGAGACGTAGCCGTTACCCAGCAGGTCACCGTATTCGTCGATCCATCGCAGGGCGGCCCGGGCGTCGCGTTCGTACAATCGCACCAGGTTCGCGTCACCGGTCCACCGCTCGTACTCGTCAAGCAGAATAATATATAGGGGCGTGGAGTCGGCCGAGCCGTAGTAGGGGCTGTGGGGATGCTCCTCAAAAGCTGACGTTTCACCGTATCGCACCTCGTGTAAGATCTTCCCCGGCTCTTCCTCGCGAAAGTCGTCAAGCTTCCGGCCCTGCACAAGTGCCAACAACCGCAGGATGGGCCGCGCCAGTTTCGGCGCAAACGGCAGCGTCTGTAGGCTGATGAAGAGGCTGTCCCGGCCGAAAATGGTCATGAACCAGGGCAGCCCCGCAGTCAATATGGGGTTCGGATTGGACAGCGTCGAATACCGCAGGGCCGCCAGATCGACCAGGCTTCGCTCGTACGCCGTCTGCAGTGGCGCGAAGTCGCAGACGAGCTCCGGCATCTCTTTCAGCCAGCGTTCCAGGTCCTGGCGCAGTTTTTGTTTAGGCCTTCTCTGATATGCGGCCCAGACGGTTCGGGAATTGCCCACACCTCCGTGGGCGCCATGGACCACTGGTTGCACGTGCAGCTCGGTCTGCCAGGATTCGCGCGGTTCCAGGTGGATGTCGAAGGTCATTCCGCCGTCGTCAAGGCGCGCCGGCGCGGAACTGGAAACGAACGTGTCTCGACGGAACTCTTCTCGTTCGTAGCTGAAGCACAGGCGGTTATCCTCCCTGCGCACCGACGTCGTCCCGCGCTTCTTCCGCACATCCTTGATCTCGAACAGGTCGGCGAAGTCGCTGCCCATGTCCACCCGTATGGTAAAACGCGCGGGCTTGACGTCGTGGTTGAGGACAGTCAGCCGCTCTGTGAATTCTACCGATATCGATTGTTCGCGGATGACTGATACTTTTGCATCGACGTAGTGGGTAGGCTCGCCGGGGACGAGGAAATACCGCGTCTCAAAATATTGCATGTCATCCCTTGAAAGCGCGTTGAGCCGGCTGCCGTTGATGCTGAGGACCCAGGTCGACAGAAAGCGGGTGTCAAATGAAAAGAGCCCCGACGGATAGGCTGGGGAGGGGATAATGTCTCCGCGCTCATCGCTGACGACGAACGTGTTTCCGTCGAGGATGGCGACACTTTTCTCGTTCATTTCTCGCGGCTCCTTTCGCGGGTTTTGCGGACGAAGTCACGCGGGTGATGCGCGGAGGGGGGGCCAGGGAAGAGTTGGGCGAGAATATCCACCAGACCCAGAGAGCCCTCGACGATCATCTTGTTCCGAAAAAACAGTGCGAAGAATTGCTTTTCGCCTGTGGCTAGTCCGTCGAACAGCGGTCGGGGGCCGCGAATGACAGCATCCGGTTGGTGGTCGTCGCGTGATACCCGTATTTTCCCCTTATCTAACGTGATAAACCAGTGGTCGGTTTTCGAGTCGCTCTCCAGGTCGAGGCGAATGGTGCCGCGCACTCGGCGCGGCAAATACTCGGCCGCAGGTATCTCGTTTCGGCCCAGTCGCTCGAGAAAATCGGTTATAGCATCCTCTATACCGTCCCGCCTGCCTTTTTGCTGCATTATCCCGTTATAGCTGACGGGGTGGTCATCGCACATCACCTGTAACGGGTGAGGTTGGGTCTGGGCCGCGGCGTTCGCAAGGTAGAGATATGCCCGTTCTGGGCGGAGTGCAAGTAGGTTGTCGGATTGGTACGGGTTCCGGCTGTTTCGCCATAACGTTTGCGCCGGCCCCGTCGTTGTCTTTTCTTGTCCGGCTACGTGACGAAATCGCCTGCGTGGGGGGGTTAGGTAGCAGGCGAGCACGCGACTTCTGATGATCTTTCGGTTCCTAGGCCAGAAGATCATGTTAGGAGTCGTGCTCGTGCCGGGTTCTTCCCCGATCCCTGCGGTGATTGACCAGCTTGCTGATCTGGCGTTGTGGAAGGCGGAACTCGCCGGGGACTCGCAACAGGTCGCGGTGTCGCTGATGGCACGGCTGGCCGCGGTGCCGGATCCGCGTGATCCGCGGGACCGTGGGGGTCTGGGCGACATGGGCGGTCTCGATCCGCCGAGTCGGGCCGGTCGATTCGGGCCTGACGCTGGCTTCTTCGGTCCGGCAGGTTTGGTCGCTGTTGATCGACGCGGTTCCGGTTCCGGGCATGGTAGGAGGCATGTTCGCCTGGGGATCACTGGCTGGCGGCCCCGCATTGGCCACCAGCCGGTGCTACGCGAATCGGTCGCGAACGGGTCGACCCTCCCGCTGCGCAGCGGCCCCGACACACCCGGCCCCGAGCTGGTCTCTGTCCGCGTTCGACGAAGCGACCCTCGGTTGCCACGACCGGAGCCGGATCATTGACGCCACGCGCGGGCTGTCCGTCGCTGGCGCGGGTGCTAGCGGACGCGGAAAAACTTCGTCCTGACCCTTGACAGCGGGTGATGGTGGTCGACGGCCGGTCGCCTCGAGCTGGATTGCCGGGGCCCCGTGATCGTGGCCTCGCTGCGCCCGGAGCCGGGCACGCCGCCGTGGCCGAGCAGGGGGTGGGACGGCGTCTCTCCTCTCTGACAGCGAGAGCTAGCACTACCGCGTAGGGGTTACCGGCTCTCCTGGGTGGGCGGCAAATCCCGGCCGGTGGGGGGTCACGTTCCGGACACGGGCTCTTGCGCACGCCGCACCTCCTCCAGTAACTTACGTACCATAAGTTTGCGAGCCCGCCTCGATAATGCCAGCAAGACTCTGTCATTTCGGGATGTTGCGTGACGCGAGTTGGAGGAGAGTGCGGTGACGTTCTCGATCGTGGCCGTCGACCCGGCGACCGGTGAGATCGGCGCGGCCGTGCAGTCGCACTTCTTCGCCGTCGGTCGCCGCTGCCTCACCGTCCTGCCTGGAACCGGGGCGGTCGCGTCGCAGGCGTTCGGGGATGCCGGCCATGGGCCGCTCGCTCTCGACGCGGTCTCGAACCCCGGCGCCGGCCCCGCAGACGTCCTGCGACGGCTGATGGCCGGTGACGAGAACCGCGAGCTGCGGCAGGTCATGGTTATCGACCCAAGCGGCGAGGCCGCCGCGCATACCGGCTCTGGATGCATTCGGTACGCCGGTCACCGGATAGGTGCCGGCGTGGCCGCGGCGGGCAACACGCTCTCCGGCCCTCACTGGCAGGACATGGTCGACGCGTACCGGGATACTTCCGGCCCGATCGAACAGCGCCTGCTCGCCGCCCTCTCCGCCGCGCAAACGGCTGGCGGCGACCTGCGCGGCATGATGTCCGCGGCGCTCAAGGTCGTGGGGCCGGAACGGACCCGGTGGCCGCAGCCGGGCACCCGCCTGGACCTGCGCGTCGACCATCACCTGGCCCCGATTGAGGAGCTCACCCGCCTGGTGACGCTGTCGGCGGCGCACGCCAGGCTCACCGCCGGTGTCCTCTCTCCGGGGCGGATCGTCGGCACCGGGGCCGCTCCGATCGACGACACCAACGCACCGGGAATCCTCGACGACCTGGCCGAGGCGCAGCAGGTCTTCGGCGATGACCCGGAACCCACCTTCTGGCGCGGTGTCGTGGCGGCGCGTGTCGGGCGCGACGCGCTGGCGGCCGCCTGTTTCGCGCGGGCCATCGCGCTGCACCCGCCGTACGAACAGCTCGCCGACGCGCTCGAACGCGCTGGCCGGCTCCGGCTTCCCCCGGGTGGACTCCGCGCGCTCCTGGTGGCCTACCCGGACGTCCCACCCCCAACGACCGTCCAGCTTGGCCGGAACGGACAGATGGAGACCCTTAGCACATGAGACGAAAGCACATCACGCCGCTCGTGGCGGCTGCGCTCACCGGCCTTGTCGCGATGAGCGGATGCCAGGGCGGGTCGCGCGGCGACTCCAGCGGGCGGTCGCACAGCTTCATCATCGGCGCCGGCGAGGTGGACGGGCTCGACCCCGTCCAGACCAAGACGATGACCGCCCAGATGGTTGTGGCAAACCTGTACGCCAACCTGATCGAACAAAAGATGGTCCCCGTAGCGGACGGCTACCTGGATGGCACGGACGAGTACGTCAACGGCATCGTCAAAAACTACGAGACCTCCGCCGATGGCAAGGTGCTCACTTTCAGGCTGGCCGACGGGCTGACCTTCGCCGACGGCTCGTCGCTCACCGCCGACGACGTTGTCTACACGATGAGGCGAACGCTCTCGGAAGCCTCCTACGTCAGCGGCTCCAGCACGGTCTTCATGCACATCAGTGATGCCGAGAAGCAGATCGTCGCGGTTGACCCGTCGACCGTCCGGGTCACGCTCGACTCACCGGCGCCGGCCGTCAACGCGTTCCTCGCCCTGAGCACCTTCGGTATCCTGAGCTCGGACAAGGGCTTGGCAAACGCGGGTGCGAACGGCGCCGCCACCGAGTTCTTCCTCAAGAACGCGACACCGTCCGGCCCGTTCACGCTGGAGTCGTGGAAGGCCGGCGAGAGCGTCAAGCTCGTCAAGAACCCCAAGTACGTGCACGCGGGCGACGTCTACCCGGAACAGCTCACCGTTCTCACCATGGCCGACGAGGACCAGCGCTACCTCGCGTTGAAGAACGGCGACATCGACGTGGCGCTCGACCTGTCGCCTCGGCTGGTGAAGGAGGCGTCCTCGGAGGCCGGGCTGACCGTGCACAGCATGCCCAGCAACACGCTCTACTACCTGGGCATCAACCCCAAGGTGGCGCCCTTCGACAACAAGCTCGTCCGCCAGGCGGTGGCCGCCGCCGTTCCGTACGAAGAACTAATGCAGGAGGTCGTGCTCGGCCAGGCGAACCCGGCGTACGGCGTGGTCCCGCACAACATGACGACCAGTACCGCGCCGTCGGAGAAGGCAACGCAGTACGAGACGAACGCCGAGCGGGCCAAGCAGCTTCTCGCGCAGGCGGGGGTGCGTGACCTGACCTTCGACCTCTCGATCTCCTCGGCCGACCCGATCTCGGTGGACTCGGCCGTCCACATCCAGTCGGCGCTCGCCCAGGCCGGCATCAAGGTCCAGATCAAGCAGCTGGCCGATGCCGACTTCGAGACCCGGAGCAAGGCTCAGGAACTCGGGTTCTTCGTCGCGAACTGGGCCTCGTGGGTGCAGGATCCGTTCTTCCAGATGCGTGCCCTGCTGCTGACGGGCCGGGCGACCAACCGGACCGGCTTCGCCAACGCGCAGTTCGACAAGCTCGTCCTGCGGGGGATTGCCGAGAGCGACCGCGCCACGCGCGACCAGCTGTCGGCCGAGGCGCAGCGGATCGTGATCGACGAGGCGTCGTTCGTCGGCCTGTTCACCAAGAACATGTCCGTCGTGACGCGGTCCGACGTGGACGGCATCACGCTCGCCGACGACCTGCTGCTCCGTCTGAAGTACCTGTCCCGTAAATGATGTCCTGGTTTCGCCAGGCCGGCCGACGTGGGCCGGCCCGGCGACCGGGCAAGCCGTGGAGCGCAATCTCTTGACCAGGTATCTCCTGCGACGCCTGCTGTCGAGCGCGATCACCATCGCGGTCATGGCGGTGCTCGTGTTCTTCGCCTCCCGGGTGCTGCCCGGCGACCCCGCAGTCATCCGTGCCGGTAACGACGCCACGCCGGAGCTGATCGCGAGGATTCGCGCCGAGCACGGTCTGGACCTTCCGCTGTACGAGCAGTTCTTTCACTACGTCGGCGGCCTGCTGTACGGGGATTTGGGCACGTCGGTACGGACGGGCAACCCGGTCTCCGCGGACCTGCTGACGTTCCTTCCCGCCACGTTGGAACTGAGCCTGCTGGCGTTCGTCGTCGCCGTGCTGATCGGCGTCACCATCGGAATGGTCGCCGCCGCCAAGGCAGGGCGGTGGCCGGACGCGGCGGCACGCGGCTTCACCGCGGTGGGAGGCTCGATGCCCAGCTTCTGGCTCGCCCTCATGGCCATCTTCGTCCTCGTCTACTCCCTGGGCCTCTTCCCGAGCCCGGTGGGACGGTTGCCACTCGGCACGAGCGCGCCGCCGCGCCACACTGGCTTCCTGACCATCGACGCGCTCATCGCCGGCGACGCTGCCCTGGCCACGTCGGCGCTCGCCCAGCTCGCGCTGCCGGCGCTCCTGCTAGGGACGCTCAGCTCGATCGCGCTCGCCCGGATCACTCGTACGGCGATGATTGACGCCCTCAGCGCGAGCCACACGCGGGCCGCGCGTGGCCTGAACCTGGGGCGCCGGCACATCCTGCTGCAGGAGGGCTTCCGCAACGCGCTGCCGACGATCGTCACATCGATGGGATTCGTTGCTGGGCATCTCATCGCCGGCAACATCATCGTCGAGCAGATCTTCTCGTGGCCCGGAATCGGGCGGTACCTGAGCACCGCGATCTCGCAGAGCGACCTGGACGTCGTGCAGGGCTTCGTGATCGTCGTCGGCGTCAGCTACGTGCTTATCAACCTCGTCGTCGACCTCCTGTACGTCGTCTCGGACCCGCGCATCGACCTGAGGAGAGCAGGATGACGACCGCCACGGTGCCCGCCTCCGCGCGACCACGCCGGCTGGCTCGGCTGCATGGTCACGGCGACCTCGGACTGCGGCTCGGGCTGCTGCTGCTGGCGATCCTCGTGCTGATCGGCTTGGTCGGCCCGCTGCTGCTGCCCGACCCGAACGCGACGGCGACCGGTCAGTCGCTGCTGCCACCGGGCCCCGACCATCTGTTCGGCACCGACCGGTACGGCCGCGACCTGCTCGCCCGTACGGTCGCCGCGTTCCGCCTCGACCTCGTGCTCGGCATCGGAGTCGCCGTCGCCGCGATGCTGCTCGGCTCGCTGCTGGGCGCCGTCGCCGGCTACCTCGGCGGCATCGTTGACGAGGTGGTCATGCGCTTCACCGACGCGCTGCTGGCCTTCCCCGGCTTCGTACTCGCCCTCATGGTCGTTGCCTTCACCGGCAACAGCCTGGTGTTCATGGCGATCGGCGTCACGATCGGATCGATGCCCCACTTCGTCCGGCTGTCCCGGGCCCGAGCACTGTCCGAACGGGAACTCGACTACATCCCCGCCAGCAAGCTGGCCGGCAGCGGAAGCGGCGCCATCATCTTCGGGCACATCATGCCCAACACGATCGGGGCGCCGCTCATCCAGACCACCGTCACCGCCGGATGGGCAATCCTGGACATCGCGGCCCTGTCCTTCCTCGGCGTCGGCGTCCAGCCACCCACCGCCGAGTGGGGCACGATGATCTCGGAGGGCTACAGCGAGATCCTCACCGGCAAATGGTGGCCCGCGTTCTTCCCCGGCCTGTTCATGCTCATCGCGGTGCTGGCCTTCCAGCTGATCGGCGACGGGCTCTCGAAATGGAAGAACTCATGAGTCTTCTCGCGGTTTACGACCTCGATCTCCGGATCGCCCGGACCGGGCGGACGCTGCTGCGCGACGTCACCGTCTCCATCGAGCGCGGTTCCATTGTCGGCCTGGTCGGCGAGTCCGGCTCCGGCAAGTCGATGTTCTCGCTGGCCCTCATGGGACTACTGCCAAACGGCATCGAGGTTTCCGCCGGGACGGCGGAGGTGGCGGGTCGGCCGGTCTTCCACGGCGCGTCACGCTCCTACGACACCGCCGCACGGGACCTGATCGCGCTCGTGTCCCAGAACCCGCGGGCCGCCCTGAACCCGACTATGCGGATCGGCAAACAGATGGTACGCGTGCTGCGGCAACGCCGCCGGATGGGGAAGGTCCAGGCCCGGGACGAGTCCCGGGAGCTGCTGCGCAAGGTGGGCATATCCGATCCGCTGCGGGTCGAGCGCGCCTACCCGCACCAGCTCTCCGGAGGAATGTGCCAGCGGGTCGTCATCGCGATGGCCCTCTCTGTCCAGGCACCCGTGCTGATCGCCGACGAACCCACGACCGGTCTCGACGTCACCATCCAGGCGCAGATCCTGCTGCTGCTCAAGGAGCTGATGGCCGACGGCGACCGGGCAGTCCTCATGGTCACCCACGACCTCGCCGTCGTGAACAGCATGTGCGACCAGGTGATCATCCTCTACGGCGGCCAGGTGATGGAGGTGGGCCCGACGCAGGACATCTTTCACGACCCCGTGCACCCCTACACCCGCTTCCTACTCGAAAGCCTCGAAGACCACGTCCCGAGCGCCGACGACATCAGCGACCGGGTGACGGAGGCCTCGGTGGACTTCTCGCTTGCCGGCTGCCGCTTCGCGAAGCGGTGCCCGTTCAGCACGGACCTGTGCCACCGTGAGCCCCCACCTGTACGCCGGAGCGGGACGCGGACCGTCAACTGCCACCACCGGGGTGTGTCGTGAGCCCACTGCTTGAGGTCGACGACCTCGTCATCACCTATGCGAACGGCCGGCGCCGCGTCCCCGCCGTACGCGGGGTGAGCTTTGCCGCCGAGCCGGGGGAGACGATCGCCCTGGTCGGCGAGTCCGGATGCGGAAAGTCGTCGACCGCCCGAGCGATCGCCGGGCTCGAGGCGCCCACCACCGGTCGCGTGCGCATGGCCGGGCATGACGTCGGCGCCATCGCCCGCGACCCCAGGCTGCGCCACCTCGTGCAGATGGTGTTCCAGCACTCCGACCAGTCACTCGACCAGATGTGGACGGTCGAGCGCATCGTCGCCGAGCCACTGGCCCGGATGCACCGCATGCGGCGCGGTGCCGCCCACAATCGGGTCGTTTCCGCGCTCGCCGAGGTCGGGCTCGGTGACGAGTACCTGACCCGGCGACCGCGCGACCTCTCCGGCGGGCAGGCGCAACGCGTGGCCATCGCCCGCGCCCTGATCACCCGCCCCCAGCTCGTCGTGCTCGACGAGCCCACCGCAAGCCTGGACCAGTCGGTGCGGTCGCGAGTGCTGTCGCTCCTGCAGCGCCTGCAGGCCGAACGGAAAATGACCTATGTCTTCATCTCCCACGACCTGGCCAGCGTGCGCCGAATCGCGCACCGCGTCGCTGTGATGTACCTGGGGCGCATCGTCGAGGTAGGACCCACCGCCGAGATTTTTCGCAACCCGATGCACCCGTACACCAGCGGCCTGCTCGAATCCGAACCGCGGGTGACGCCGAACGAACCGTGGGAGATTACCCCGATGCGGGGCGAGACGCCCAGCCCTTCGGCCATCCCCACGGGGTGCGCCTTCCAAGGGCGGTGCCCACTCGCCGGCCCGGAGTGCGCGGCCGTCGATCCCCGTCTCGTCGAGGTCGCCGGTGGCCGGCTGCTGGCCTGCGTAAAGAAGGACTGATACGTGCCCACACTGTCCCGGCCCCGGCCGGCACGCCTTTTGTCAGCCGCGGCGCGCCGTCTGCCGCAGATGCTCGACGACCTGAAGTTGCTAGTCGAGTGCGAGTCCCCGTCGGCGGTCCCGGCCGCGCTCCACGAGTGCGCCGATTACATCGAGGGCCTCGTCCTCACCCGCGTTGGTCGCCGGTCCGAGTCGCGAGGCGAGGCACTGCCGCACCTGCGGTGGCGGTGGGGTGGCTCGCCCAACCGTGTCCTGATGCTCACCCACTTCGACACGGTCTGGCCCCTGGGCACGCTCGTGGACTTCCCCTTCTCACAGGAGGACGGCCTAATCCGCGGACCGGGAAGCTTCGACATGAAGGCGGGGATCGTCATCGCGGTGCACGCGCTGGCGGTGCTCCGGGAGGTGGCCGGCGACCGCGCGCTCGACGGGATCTGCCTGCTCTCCACTGCCGACGAGGAGCTCGGGTCCGGCGGGTCGCGGGCGCTGATCGAGATGGAGGCGGAAGGCTGCCGGGCCGCGCTCGTCTTCGAGGGTGCCGGAGCGGACGGCGCGCTGAAGACCGCCCGCAAAGGTACCGCACACTACGTGCTCCGCGTGCACGGCAAGGCGTCCCATGCGGGCCTAGAGCCGGAACGAGGCGTGAACTCGGCGCTGGAAGCCTCCCGCCTGACCATCGCGGCAGCGCGGCTGTCCGACCCGGCACGGGGAACCACCGTGACACCGACCCTCGTCACGGCGGGCACGTCCAGGAATACCGTTCCCGACCTCGCCGAGATCTCTCTCGACGTGCGCGCCGCCGACCCCGACGAACAGCAGCGTGTCGACAATGCGCTACGGCGGCTGGTGGCAGAGCCGTCCCCCATTGGGTGCGGCATCGAGCTGGTGGGCGGGCCGAACCGCCCCCCGATGACGGCGCGGACGTCCGCGGCACTCTACGAGACCGCGCGGCGGGTGAACCGCTCACTCGACCTGCCCGAGCTCAAGCAGGTCTCGGTCGGCGGTGGCTCGGACGGCAACCTCACCGCCGCGCTGGACATCCCCACGCTGGACGGGCTCGGCGCGGTCGGTGGCGGCGCGCATACCCGCGAGGAGCGGGTCAGCCGCGACCGCTTCGTCGACCGCATCGCCCTTGTCGCCGCGCTCCTCGCCGAACTGCTCGACCCCCGGGCAGGAAACGACCGTGGCTGAGCCGCTTGACCCGCTCGCCCCGGCAACGGAGGTCGCCCGCCGCATCCGGGAGCGGAGGGTGACGCCGCTGGAGGTGGCACGGTTCTACCGCGACCGTGTGGACCGGCTCAACGACCGCCTCAACGCGATCGTCTGGCTGGACGAGGCGTTCCTCGACCGTGCCGAGCGCGCAACCAGGGACCTGGCAGACCGCCGCGACCTCCCGCCATTCTTCGGCGTGCCGATCGCGATCAAGGACGTCCAGAATGTCGCGGGACAGCCGAACACGAAGTCGTCGCTGGCCGTCTCGGCCGCGCCACAGGTGCGTGGCGACATCTTCGTCGAGCGGCTGCTCGCCGCCGGCTTCACCCCGATCGGCCGGACCGCCTCGTCCGAGCTGGCGGCGACGCCGACGACCGAGAGCATCAAGCACGGCGTCACCCGCAACCCGTGGCACCCGGAGGTGAGCCCGGCCGGGTCGAGCGGCGGGTCGGCGGCGGCGATCGCCGCGGGCATGGTGCCGGCGGCGACCGCCACGGACGGTGCCGGCTCGATCCGCCTTCCCGCGTCCGCCTGCGGCCTCGTCGGCCTCAAACCCACCCGCGGACTGCTCCCGCAGCGGACACCGAACTGGGAGGGCTCGTCCGTCGACGGCGTACTGACCCGGACCATTGCCGACACCGCCGCGATCCTGGACTTCGTCGCCGCTCCCGACCCGTATGCGTGGACGGTGACCGCGACCCCGCCGCCGGACTATCGGCGGGCCCTCCGCGACGATCCGCCGCCGCTGCGGATCGCACTGCTCCTGCGGGCGCCCGGTGACATCGAGGTGGACGAGGAGTGCGTGGCGGCGACCCGCGAGGTCGCGGACCGGCTCGCCCGGGACGGGCACGAGATTGTCGAGGTATCGCCGACGATCGCGCAGAGCCAGGCGATCGACCTCTACCGCCGCTTCGTCGGCCCCGCCGGCAGCCACCTGCTCGACTACGACCTCAGTCAGCCGATGCAGCCGGGCGTACGGGCGCGCCTGCGCCACATCGAGGACATGTCGGTACGGGACTACGTGCGCGCCGTGGCCGAGATGAAGCGGCTGACCCGCGACCTGGTGCGCCCCTGGGTTGAGGACTTCGCCGTCCTACTGACGCCGACGAGCGCGGTCCGCACCCCGCCGCACGGCGTGGTTACTCACGAACACAACAACCCCGACCAGGGGCAACCGACTCTCAAGGCGGTCGGGGCGTTCACGGGATGGGTCAACGTCGCCGGGCTGCCGGCGATCTCGCTACCGACCCACACCGACTCGCGCGACGCCCCGCTCGGCGTCCAACTCGTCGGCGGCCCGTTCTCCGAGGCTTCACTTCTGAGGCTGGGCCGGCGGCTCGAACGGCAATACCGCTGGCCCGACCGCCGTCCGGCCGGGACCTGAAGGAGAGGCAGCAGTGACAGACACAGGAAGCCAACAGAAAGGCCAGAGAAACCCCATGGGAATGGACACCATCGAGTACGACAAGCGGCAGGTGCTGGCCCTGCACAAGCAGTGGTGGAAGGCGAACGTCGGGCTCGACGTCCCGGCCATGCGCGAGTGCTTCCCCTCAGGCAACGCCTTGTCGATGTTCAACCGCAACAGCTTCACTTACTTCGGCGTCGACGAGGTGACCAAGCTCTGGCAGCACTTCATCGACACCGGCATCCCGCCCCGTCTGACGCAGACCGTGGCCGTCCTGCGCATCGAGGCGCGCGCCGACACCGCCTGGGTCATCAGCGAACTCACCTACCGGCGCGTCGCCCCCGTCCAGACCGAACGGCACTGGGAAATCCCCGACGTCGACCAGACCTTCGGCAGCAAGGCGACCGAGATCTACCACCGCGACAACGGCGAGGGCGTGCCAGAGTGGAAGATGTGGCACTTCCACTCCGGACCGCTCCAGCCCTTCCAGGAGCCGCGCCCGGCCTTCGGTGACACACTGACCGACCGGGGTCTCGGCGGCAACCCGTACGGGGAGCCGATCACCTACACCTTCACCCTCGACCGGCCGGCCTGAGAGCGCGCGGACGATGATGGAGAAGCGCGCCCCCCGGATGTCGCTGATGCTGAGCAGCGCGGTCCCGCCCGACCAGACCCTCGCGGTCGCCCGGTTCGCCGAACGATCCCGCTACTCCAGACTCTGGATCACCGAGGACTACTTCCGTAAGGGCGCCTTCTCCACCGCCGGAGCCGTGCTCACGGCGACCGGCGGCATCGAGGTCGGCCTCGGCATCGCATCCCCGTACGTGCGAAGTCCCGCCACCTTCGCCATGGAGATCGCCACCCTCGACGCGATGTTCCCGGGCAGATTCGAGGCCGGCATCGGGCTAGGCAGCCTGCGGGCCCTCGACGCCCTGGGCCGCCGGCCCGACAAGGCCATCGGGTCGTTGACCGACCGCGTCCGGCTCCTGCGCTCGCTGCTCTGCGGCGCGGAGACACGCTGGCGGGACGAGTTCGACAACCTCGACGGTGTACGGCTGGACTATCCCGCGACGAGACCCCCGCGCCTCTGGGTGGCCGCCGAGTCCCCCGGGATGCTGCGGATGGCGGCACGGGAGTCGGACGGGCTCATCCTCTCGGCGCTCTCCTCGCCCGCATACGTTTCCTGGGTACGCCAAGAGATCGCGCCCGCGCTCGCCAAACGGGGCGTGGACCTGCCGATCACGGCGTTCGTTTACACCAGCGTCCACGACGACGAGGAGGTCGCCTATGGCAACGCGCGGGAACTCGTCGCCGCCCGGCTCGCGTCCGGCCGGGTGGCACCCACCCTTGCCCAAAGCGGACTCTGGGAGGAGATCGAGCCGCTGCTGGGCCGCCCGGTCGACGACCTGCGGCTGCGGCTGGGGCCGGAGGTCGTCGGGCGTTTCGTCGCCTACGGCACCGTCGCGTCATGCCGAGAGCGCCTCCTCGCGTACACGACCGCCGGCGTGGACGAGATCGCGCTGGCCCCGATCCCGGTCGCGGGGAAACTCAACCTCACCGAGGTGATGCCCCTCCTGGCACACTTCGTCCCTGCGACACAGTAAAGACCCCGCCACGGGGCGCTGACGCTATCGTCTCCCTGCGGGCGCCGCGATGACCGAAGGACGACATTGACTCTCGACGAGACGCAAATCCAGAGCACGGAGTCGGACAACCGTAGCCTGATCAGCCCAAAGGACCGCTATGCGGCACGGCTACAGATGAACATGTCCGCCGCGAACCTGCGGGCTCGGGTGCTCGACGCCGAATTGCGGAACCTCCAGCGGACCTTCGACCACCTGGGCGAGGACGACTCGCTCGTGCGGGCCGCGAGCGGCATCGTCAGCACAAGGCGCCGCTTCATCATCGGCGCGGGCAAGAGCCTCGCCCACGCCACGCTGCTCGCCTGGGACCTCGCCGCCGGCCTCGGCCAGGTGCTGCTGGTCGACGAGGTCACCGTCCGCTCCCTCGACGTGCTCCTCGACGTGCGCCCCACCGACGTCCTCGTCGCCTTCTCCTTCCGCCGGTACCAGCGCCGCACGGTGACGGTCGCGGAGGAGTTCGCGGCACAGGGCGGACTCGTGATCGGGATCACTGATGCTCCAGACGCGCCGATCGCCCGGTTCGCGCATGAGGTCGTCGTCGTACCCACCGTGAGCGCCTCCTACGCGGACTCACCGACCGCCGTCGCCGCGGTCATCCACCTGCTCACGACGCTGACCACGGCGAGCGCGAAGGGCGCGCGGCGTAGGCTCGCCGAACGGGAGCGTCTGCACCAGGCGCTCGACACGTACCTGGAATGACGGTGACGCCGGAGGCACACGGGTGAGGGTCATCGGCATAGATCTCTATCGGGTCAGGCTGCCGCTAAGGTCGACCTTCGAGACCAGCTCCCACCGCAAGGACGCGATTGAGCACATCCTCGTCCGTTTCCACGACGAGTCGGGCCTCGACGGCTGGGGCGAGATCGCGTGCGGTAACGGACCGTGGTTCTCCTCGGAGTACGTCTCGACCGCCTGGGCCGTCGCCACGGAGTTCCTCGCCCCCACAGTGCTCGACCAGGAGTGGCGGCATCCCAGCGAACTGAACGCGCAGTGGTCGGGGATCGCCGGGCACCCGGCGGCGAAGGCGGGGTTCGACGGCGCGGCGTGGGACATGTCGGCCAGACGCGACGGAGTACCGCTCACGGTGGCTCTCGGTACGTCGCCGAGGACGATCCCGGTCGGCGTCTCGGTCGGCATCGAGGAGTCCAGCCGGCGCCTGGTCGAGCGCGTCGGCGGCTATCTCGACGAGGGATACCACCGGGTGAAACTCAAGATCAGGCCCGGCTGGGACGTCGAACCGGTCCGGGCGGTGCGGTGCGCGTACCCCGACCTCCTGCTGCACGTCGACGCCAACGGCGCCTACCGGCCGGGAGCCGAGTCCGACGAGGTGATGCGCCAGTTGGACGGGCTGGGGCTGGCCATGGTGGAACAGCCGTACTCCGGCCGGGATTTCGTGTCCCACGCCCGCCTGCGGCAGCGGATCGCGACACCGCTGTGCCTCGATGAGTCCGTTGAGGACGCTGCCGACCTGGAGACAATGCTCGCGCTGGACGCGGCACAGGTGGTCAACATCAAGGTTTCCCGCGTGGGCGGCCTGACGCCCGCGCTGGCCCTCGCCCGGCAATGCGCCGGCAACGGCGTCGGCGTCTGGTGCGGCGGCATGCACGAGTTCGGAGTGGGCCGTGCGGCCAACATCGCCTTCGCGTGCGACCCCGCCTTCGACTACCCGAGCGACCTCTCCGGCTCCGACAAGTACTTCGCACACGATGTCGTCGATCCGCCGATCATTGCGAGGGAGGGATACGTTTCCCCAGCGCCCGGACCCGGCCTGGGCCTGGCGGTCGACCTGGCCCGGATCGAGTCGATCGCCGTCGGCATCAGCCGGCATCGAGCCCCGCGCTGACAGCCGCCCTCCTCGCTCGGCTGGGTCGTGCTTGCCGTAGCCCAGGTGCTCGTCCATCTCCGCGTCCAGCTTGGCTTCCGGGAATGCTTGGTCAACTGCCGCAGCAGCCGTCGCGGTCCAGCAGACCCAGCCCCTGCGCCCGGGCCTGTGCCGCCAACGGCCGGCCTGGACCGCCGCCGCCAGTGTGTCAAGCGTCCGTCATGACCGTTAAAGCGGTCTTCATATCTCCCATATCGGCGGCCCTTTTGTTCCTAGTTATACCGTTTCAACGACGGACCCGAGCCTGGACGACGCGCGGAACCGACTCGAACTGTGGCTCGCGTTCAAGGTGCGGGAACTGGTTCGGAGCACAGAGGTGAGCCAGTTGGCCCAAGTGGTGCGCTGAGTTGTCAAGTTGTACGTCCTGGCCAATGAAAGCGGGGAGGGCCGACGTTAGTCTCGGCAGACCATTTCACGGTTCCGCGGATGACCCGTCCGGACCGAGCCGCAGTCGTTGTCGGGGGGGGACTACGCCGGGACAGAGATTTCCGCTACGCAGAGAGGTCGTCTCGTGCATCAATCGCGATCCTCAACCCAGGTCACGTCACCCGGGAAAGATACCCCAACAGCCCATAGCGGTGGCGACGCCGGCTTCGGCAAGAAGGTCGTGGTCTCGTCGGTCGGAAAGACGTTCCGCACCGGTGGGCGGATCACGCATGCCGTGGAAGACGCGACCTTCATTGCCGAACCCGGAAAGTTCGTGTCTCTGATCGGGCCGTCAGGCTGCGGTAAGACCACCGTGATGCGCATGGTGGCCGGCCTGCTGGAGCCGAGCACCGGCACCATCACCATCGATGGCCAGAGCACCACCGCAGCTCGCAAGCAGCACGCCTACGGCTTTGTCTTCCAAGAGGCGACTCTGCTGTCGTGGCGGACCCTGCTGGCCAACGTGACCATGCCGCTGGAGGTCCTTGGCGTCGGTAAGGCCGAGCGCCGGGAACGCGGTCGGCAACTGCTCGAGCTGGTCGGGCTTGGCGACTTCCTGGGCCACTACCCGGATCAGGTCTCCGGCGGGATGCAGCAACGCTGTTCCATCGCAAGGGCTCTGTCCTTCCAGCCGGGCGTGCTACTCATGGACGAGCCGTTCGGTGCGTTGGATCTGATCACCCGTGACCGTATGGGTTTCGAGCTTCTGCGCATCTGGACCGCCGAGCGCAGCACGGTGCTGTTCGTGACGCACAGTATCGAGGAGGCGGTGCTGCTCTCCGACGTCGTGCTGGTCTTCTCCGCCCGGCCCGGCCGGATCGCCGAGGTGGTGCCGATCGAGCTGCCCCGGCCGCGCACCACCGACCAACGCGACGACCCGCGGTACCACCAGTACGTCCGCGAACTGCGAAGGATGTTGGACGCATGACGATCACTCACACTCCGCCCGACGCCGAGGCCTCCCGGGCCTCCCGTGAGTTCGTGAACCGTCGCCGGATGGGCACACCGGTGACCGCCGTGTTCTATCTGTTGCTGCTCGCCCTGTGGGAGCTTATCTGCCGGCTGGAGTTGGTAGCGGCCTACATCCTCCCGCCCCCGACCGCGATCGCTGCGGCAATGGTCGACGGCTGGGCACTGTTGCTGCACCATACGTGGGTCACCTTCGTGGAAACCACCGTCGGCTTCGTGCTGGGCTCGTTGATCGGCCTGCTCGGCGGTATCGCGATCGCTTACTCACCCCTTGTCGAGCGCCTGGTCTACCCGGCCGTCGTCATTACCCAGACCGTTCCCAAGCTCGCCTTGGCGCCGCTGTTTCTGGTGTGGTTTGGCGCCGGGCTCACCCCCAAGGTGGCCATCACGGCGCTGATCTGCCTGTTCCCGGTTTTGATCAACACGGTCACCGGAATCAAGGGCGTCGACACACGGCTTCGCCAACTGATGGCTTCGGTATCGGCGACGCGACTGCAGATCTTCCGCATGGTCGAACTGCCCACCGCCCTTCCGCACATCTTCGGCGGCCTGCAGGTCGGTATCACCCTGGCAGTGGTCGGTGCCCTGGTGGGTGAATGGGTCGGCTCATCTGAGGGCCTGGGCTACCAGATCCTGCAGGCCAACAGCCAGCTGCGGACAGCCGAAACCTTCGCCGGGCTGGTCATGATCACCCTCATGGGCATCGTGCTGTTCATGGTGGTCAGAGTGCTGGAGCGGCTGTCTCTGCCACACCAACCCCACGAGTCGGTCACTGGCCAGTCGATGTGACGCCGACCCGTCCAACCTTCTCCCTCTCCGCCTGGCCAGCGAGCTGGGAGCAATACTCCCGTACCCGCGCACGGAAGGAGCTCATGTTGCAATTCAAGAAGATCGCGGCCAGCGCTGCTGTCGGTATCCTGGCCCTTACCACGGCCGCCTGCGGGTCCGGCTCGGAGCCTGAGACCGGCGTCAACGGAATGACCGTCGTCAAACTGCGGCACTCGTGGATCCCCGACGACGTCGCGCTGCCCATCATGGTGGCCAAGGAAAAAGGCTTCTACCGCGAGGAGAAGATCGACCTGCAGGACCAAGTCGGTGACGGCAGTGCCACGGCTGCCAAGCTGGTCGCCAACGGTGACGTGCTGATCGGCACCGGCGAGGCCTCCACGGTCATCTCCTCCCGCTCCAATGGCATGGATCTGGTCAACATCGGCACCCAGTTCCAGCGCAACTCCACGGTGTTGGCTTCGATGAAGCAGAGCGGAATCAAGGACTGGAGTGACCTGAAGGGTAAGAAGATCAGCATCTCCTTCACCAGCTCCACGTATGCCGCGATGCTGGCGGCGTTCAAGAACAAGCGCGTCAACCCCGACGCGGTCAGGTTTGTCAACCTGCCTCCAGGGGCCGACCTCAAGTCCCTGCCGAGCGGCGAGATCGACGTCGCGTGCGTGTTCGTCGCCAACCTCGCACCGTTGGAATACAAGGACGACCTCAACACCCTCAGCTTCGCCGACGCCGGTGTCGGCTGGCCGTCCACCGGCTACTTCGTTCGAGCCGACACTGTCAAGAAGAATAAGGAGCTGTTGATCCGCTGGATGCGGGCGACACTCAAGGGCCTTCAGTACACCCTTGATCACCCCGACGAAGCCGGCCAGCTGATGGCCAAGGCCTACCCGGATGTCAAGGCAGACATGATCGTGGCGCGGTGGAAGCTCTCGGAGCCGTACGTGAAGGCGGCCAATGGCTCGCTCGGCACGCAGGACTTGGACGCTTGGCAGGCCGAGGAGGCAGATCTGCTCTCCGCCAAGGTCACCAAGAGGCATGTGGACGTGTCGGAAGCGGTCACGAACGAGATCGTCGACGCCGCCATGAGTGGAAAATGAGTGGAAATGCTAGTCGTCGATTGTCACGCATCGAACCACGGCTCGGTCCGGTGGGCCGGCGACCCCGCGTTGCGTTCCCTGTTCACGGACGGCCGGGTTGTTGACCGACGAGGAGTTCGACGCGCTCACGGACCGGCTGCACCGCGGCACACCGGTCGCGCTCGCCCTCCCCGACGAGGTCGCCCTGGCCCACTGTCCCGCCGGCAGGCCAGAGGAGGTTGCCAACCTTTTGCGCTCGCTGGAGTCCGCCGGGTTGACCTCGGTCAGCCTTGATCGCGGTGAGGAGATGGCCTCTGAACCGGAGATCGGGTCGGTCCTTCGAGCCCTCACCACACTGATCGCAGCACCGGCACGAGCCCGTCCTGCCCACCACACCGCTCAGGAGTTGACATGACAGCAACTGGCATGGTCCTCGATCCCCCGTACTCGGACTTTCCCACCGTCGAGTACCAGGCACGAGTGCAGCGCGCACAACTGCTGATGCGCCAGCACGGGATCGACGTTCTGCTACTGAACCAGCAGGAGAACGTCGAGTACTTCTCCGGGTTCCTGACCGGACACTGGGGGTCGAAGACCTTCGCGACCGGTGCCGTGCTGCTACACCGGAACGCCGACCCGATCCTGGTGATCCCGGACTTTTTCGTCGGCAACGCCACCCGTAGCTCATGGATCACCAACATGGTGATGTTCCCGGAGTGCCATGCCCGCCCCCGGGGATTCGCCGATTTCGTGATCGACGGCATCCGCAAACTGGGCAGCAGCACCGGTGTCATCGGCATCGAGATGGGTGACAACCTCGCCGGCGGCTGGAATCTCGCCGACTACCATGCCGTCCGAGACGGTTTGCCCGCCGCCGAGTTCCGCAGCGCCCAGGATGTGATCTGGGGCTGCCGCGCGATCAAGTCGGCAGCCGAGGTCGACCGGATGCGCGAGATCGTTCATATGACGGATCAGGGTATCCTCCGGGCCTTCGACCACACCCATGAAGGCACGACCGAGATCGAGGTCGCCTCGTGGATCACACGGACCGGTGCCGAACTCGGCGCGGACGGCGCGTCATTCCTCAACATCCGGGCTGGGCTACCCCGCTACCCGTGTGCCGACTCGCTGCCCGTGGATCGGCCGGTCGAGCTCGGTGACATGCTGTTGGTCGACGTAGGCCTGCAGAAGCGCCTTTACCAGACCGACGTCGCCTACGTCGCCCACATCGGCAAGGCACCCGACGAGCACCGACGCTTCTACGACGCCGTCATCCGTTCGCACGAGGCGATGTTGGCGGCGCTCAGGCCCGGCGTACGCGCCAAGGACGTCTACGAGATCGGCCGGAAGGTTCTGGCGGACTTCGGCTCCGGCAAGTACATCGACATGATGGGGCATGGCATCGGGATGGATGTCCACGAGCCGCCCATCATCTCCCCGTACGATGAACGCATCATCGAGCCAGGGATGCTGTTCGCCATGGAGCCTTGGCTCTACGACACAAGCCGCATCGGTCTGTTCTGCGTGGAAGAAATTGTGCACGTCACCGAGGATGGGTTGGAGACCCTGTCCAGCATTCCGCGAAACGAACTTCGCATGGTGGACGCCTGAGCCATGCCGAGCTGGCCAGCTCCGGCGGTCTGCACGCCTGTGGATGCCAGAACAGCTCGTTGGCACTGATCCGAGCTGCGAGCCGCTGGTGGCCCTGTCCTACCTGGCCGGGGTCACCAGCCCGATCCGGCTGGCCAAGGCGCTGGCCGCCGTCGACCAGTTCAGTCTGAGGCGGTTGATGGTCGGAATCGTCGCGACCAACGGTGCGGCCGGCATCGTCTCGGCTGTCCTGCACTACTACAAGGAGCCCGCGCGCGGCGGCTCGGGCGTCAACGTCATCGAGTGCTGAGCGTCGCTGTCGTCCGTTGGCTGGCGGGTCGATCGACCCGGGCGAGTTGTACGGGCTTCCCAGCGCCGGTACGGAACGCCGGTGATTGACGCCCTTGCGGGGCGAAAGACAAGGTGCCGACAGGAGTTCGCTTGTGAACCGAACACAACGAGTTCACCCCTACATCCCCAACAGCGCAGCCGCCGTCCGAACGGAGATGCTGGCCGCGGTGCGGGCCGAGACGGTGGAGGACCTCTACACGGAGATCCCGCAAGCCCTGCGGATGACGGAGTCGCTGGACCTCCCAGCGCCGCTGCCGGCGGAGGCGGATCTCGCCCGGCACGTCCACGGGCTGCTCAACCGCAACACGACCATCCGGGAATACCTGAGCTTCCTCGGCGCGGGATGCTACGACCACTTTGTCCCGACAGTGTGCGACGAGATCAACGGTCGTGCGGAGTTCCTGACCGCCTATGCCGGTGAGACGTATGAAGACCACGGCAAGTTCCAGGCGTTGTTCGAGTACACCAGCATGATGGGCGAAATGCTCGAAATGGACGTCGTCACGGTCCCCACGTACGACGGCTTCCAGGCCAGCGCCACCGCGTTGCGGGTCGCCGGTCGGGCCACTGGCCGTCGCCGCGTGCTCGTCCTGGGCCCAGTCGACCCGGACAAGATGGCCAAGATCCGCGACTATGCGCGCCCCGCCCTCGACCTCGAGCCGCTGTCGCCCGACGGCCCCGGCGGCTCCGCGCTGGTTGACGAACTCGCTACAGCCATGGGTGCCGACGTGGCTGCGGTCTACGTCGAGGTCCCGAACCACTTCGGGATGGTTGAGTCGGAACTCGCCGCGATCGGCGAGATCGCGCACGCGCACCACGCGCTTTTTGTCGTCAGTTGTGACCCGATCAGTCTCGGCGTGCTCGCGCCCCCGGCGTCGTACGGCGCGGACATCGTCTGCGGCGACATTCAGTCGCTTGGCATCCATCTGCAGTTCGGGGGCGGGCACGGTGGCTACCTCGCGCTGCATGACGACCCGATTCTGGTGATGGAGCTTCCGTCCCGGTTGCTCGGTCTGGCGCCGACGGCGGTACCCGGCGAGTTGGGGTTTACCGACGTCGCCTATGAGCGCACGTCGTTGGCGGTTCGTGAGGAGGCGAACGAGTGGGTCGGGACGGCCGCTGCGCTGTGGGGCATCACGGCCGGTAGCTATCTGGCCCTGATGGGCCCGCGGGGTATGGCGGAGCTGGGGGAGACGATTCTGGCCCGGACGCGGTACGCGATGGACGTCGTGTCGCGAGTGCCGGGCCTCACTGTCCCGTTCGTGGCGGGCAGTCACTTCCGCGAGTTCGTCGTCCGGATCGAGCGGCCGGGTGTAACCGTGGCCGAGCTCAACGCGGGGCTGCTCGCCCAGGGCATCTTCGGCGGCAAGGACCTCAGCTGTGACTTCTCCGCGCTCGGGCAGAGCGCGCTGTACTGCGTGACCGAAACGACCCGGATGGTCGATATCGATCGTCTCGGTGAGGCTCTGAAGGACATACTGCGATGAGCGGAGAGCAGCTTTTCGACAAGCCGGAGTTGCGGCGGTTCCACCAGGCCCGGTGGGACGAGTCGATGATCTTCCAGCAGGGTACGTCGGGCGAGCGCGGCGTGCTGCCGCCGCTCGCGGAGCCGGAGCTTGCGCAGGCGGTCGGGGCGCGGGCGGAGCTGCCGGCCGGGTTGCGGCGCACGGCGCCACCGACGCTGCCCGAGCTGTCCCAGATGCATGTGTTGCGACACTATCTGCGGTTGTCGCAGGAGACGCTCGGGGTCGATCTCAACATCGACATCGGGCAGGGCACATGCACGATGAAGTACAGCCCGAAAGTCAACGACAGCTTCGTACGTTCCTCGAAGGTCGCAGACCTCCACCCGCTGCAGGACGAGTCGACCGTGCAGGGGATGCTCGAGGTCATCCACCGCCTGGAGCGGATGCTCTGCGCAATTTCTGGCCTCGACCGGTTCAGCCTCCAACCAGGCTCCGGGTCGGCGGCGATCTACACCAATATCCGGATGATGCAGGCATACCATGCTTCGCGTGGTGAGGCCGAGCAGCGCGACGAGGTCATCACGACGATCTTCTCGCACCCCTCGAACGCGGCGTGTGCGAAGACCGCCGGGTACAAGGTGATCACCCTCTTTCCGGACGTCAACGGGTACCCGGACATCGAGGCGCTCAAGCAGGCCGTCTCGGAGCGTACGGCCGCCCTGCTCATCACGAACCCGGAGGACACCGGGATCTTCAACCCGAGGATCGCGGACTTCGTGCGGGTCGTGCGGGACGTGGGCGGCCTGGCTATCTACGACCAGGCGAACGCCAACGGTCTGCTCGGCATCACCCGGGCCCGTGAGGCCGGCTTTGACATGTGCCACTTCAACCTGCACAAGACCTTCTCCACACCGCACGCATGTGGCGGCCCGGCTGCCGGGGCGTGCGGTGTCACCGAAGAGCTCGCGCCGTTCCTGCCGCGGCCCACCGTGGAGTTCGACGGCACCCGGTATTACCTGGACCACGACCGGCCCATGTCGATCGGGAAGGTACGGCCTTTCCACGGTGTCACGCCGAACCTGCTGCGCGCGTACGCCTGGATCATGAGCCTGGGTTCGGAGGGGTTGCGGCAGGTCGCAGAGACCGCGGTGCTGAACAACAACTACCTGATGCGGAAGATGCTGGAGATTCCGGGCGTCACCGCGCCGTACGCCGATGGCCGGCGTCGCATCGAGCAGGCTCGTTACAGCTGGCAGCAGCTCACCGAGGAGACCGGAATCCATTCGGCGCAGATCGGCGAACGGGCCGCCGACTTCGGTGTCCACTACTGGACCAGCCACCACCCCTATGTGGTGCCCGAGCCAGCGACGCTGGAGCCGTCGGAGTCCTACTCCAAGGCGGACATCGACGAGTACGCCGCGATCATGCGCACCGTCGCCGAGGAGGCGCGCACCCGCCCCGAGGTGATCCACGGCGCTCCGCACGCGAGCACTATCCACCAGATCGACCACGACGCGATGGGCGACCCGGAGACCTGGGCGATCACGTGGCGTGCGTACCGGCGCAAGTACCTCGGTGAGCAGATGCCGCAGCCGCCCCGGTGGTCCCCGGGAGGGGATCGGCCGCAGCGGTCCGTTCGGGAGAAGGCGCGCCATCGGTAGAACGTTGCGCATCGGGCTGATCGTCAATCCGATGGCCGGTCTCGGCGGGCGGGTGGGCCTGCACGGCAGCGACAGCGCTGCGGTCCGGCGGCAGGCGCTGGCCCGCGGCGCGGTGTCGCCGGCCGCCGACCGGGCCGGGGCTGTCCTCGCCCGGCTGGCGTGCCTCGATCCGCTGCCACCTCTGGTGACGGTGGGCGGCGCGATGGGTGAGCAGGTGCTCCTCCGCCAAGGGCTGTGCCCGGAGGTCGTGTGGCGCCCTCCGGCAGGCCGGGAGACGTCTGCGCAGGACACCCGGGCCGCCGCACGCGCACTGCAGGGCGCCGGGGTGGACATCCTGCTCTTCGTCGGCGGGGACGGCACGGCCCGGGACGTCTGCGCGGCCGTCGGCACAGGTTTCCCGGCGCTCGGTGTGCCGTCCGGCGTGAAGATGCACTCGGCGGTCTTCGGTGTGTCCCCGCGGGCGTGCGCCGAGATCGTCATCGCCATGGCCGGCGGCCGCCGGGTTAGCCTCGCCGAGCGCGAGGTCGTCGACCTCGACGAGGATGCCCGACGCGCCGGCGTTCTGGCCTCGGCGGTGTTCGGCGTGCTGACGGTGCCGTACCTGCCCGAGAAGGTCCAGGCCCGGAAGGTCGGCTCCGCGGTGCGGTCCGCCGGTTCGCTGGAAGGCGCAGCCCGGGAGGTTGTCGAGCGGATGGAACCGGGACGGCGCTACGTCCTGGGACCCGGCATGACGACCGCGGCCGTCAGCCGCGCACTCGGCCTGCAGGGGTCGCTGCTGGGCGTGGACGTGGTGGCCGACGGGCGCCTCCTCGGAACGGACCTGTCCGAGCAGGAAGTGCTCCAGCTGATCGATAATCGATCGGTCGTGGTGGTTTCGCCGATCGGCGGGCAGGGCTTTCTTTTTGGCCGGGGAAACCAGCAGATCAGCCCATCTGTCCTGAGCCGGGTCGGCCGTCAGGGCATTCTTGTCGTCTGTCCCGAAGAAAAGCTTATTACGCTCGGTAGTCGCCCACTATTGGTGGATACAGGGCAAGACGTCGTAAATGACATATTTCGGGGATATGTCCGGGTGATCACGGGTTGTCGGGCGGAACTGGTCTACCCGGTACAAGCGGTGTGACAAGGGAAAACGCGCCGCCGGCAATCTTGCGTTAACGTTCGGGGAAGAGTCGAATACACGGATGGCAGTCACCCTTCGTAGCATCGTTGAGACACGTGGACTCGAGCTCACGGTAATTGCGGGCCTTGCCGGACTCGACCGGACGGTGCGGTGGGCACATGTCAGTGAGCTTCAGGAACCGGCGCCGTGGTTGGAAGGCGGCGAACTGCTCCTCACCACGGGAATCCAACTTTTTGCGAATGCGGCGAGCACCCGGACCTACATCCGTCAGCTCGCCGAATCGAACGTCGCCGCCCTCGGGCTGAGCACCGGAGCATGCGTCACGCACCAGGAGGTTCCCGCCGCGCTGATCCAGGCGGCCGACGAATTTGAGTTGCCACTCGTTCACGTGCCCGAGGCCGTACCGCTCGAGGCCATCATCCGGGCGGTTGCGCACGCCTTGGAGGAGGAGCGCAACGAACCGATGCGGCGGGCCTTCGACGCCCAGCGCGCGCTGACGGCATCGGTGGTCTCGCCCGGCGGCGTGAGCGGCATCGTCGGTGCTCTGTCGGCGGCGACGCGGATCTGGTGCGTGGTGTGCGACGTGCGCGGCGACGAACTGGCAGCCTCGTCGGCGGAAGCCCGGCGCCGGCTCCAGCCGCTGCTGCCCCAACTGCGGGACGCCCGTACGCGAGGACTGCGCAGTGCGACCGCGCTCGTGGACGTGGCGGTGAGTTCGGTCATCCTGCCGCTCGGCGTGGCCGGCCGGGTCCGGGGGTTCCTGTTGGCGGGCAAGGCCGGAGTGTTCGACCCCTACGACCGGATCCTCCTGGCCAGCGCCGCGTCGTTGCTCTCGCTGGAGCTCGAGCGCGGCTATGCGGTACACGAGGCTGCGCGCCAGCAACGGGTGCTGCTGCTGGAGTGGCTCATGAAGGGCCCGGTGCCCGATGCCGAGGCGGCGGCCCGGCTGGCTCACCGGGGTATCCGGGCGAAGCAGGTCAAGGCGGTCGTCATCGAGTCCGGCGCCGACGGGACGGGAGCCAACCCACCACCCGGCGAGCTGGTGGAACTGCTGGAGTACGTGATGCTGCCGGCGCGCCACCCGGTGCTGGCACAACACCGAAACGGCGAGGTGGTGGCACTCGCCTTCGATCCGCCGCCCGAGCTCAACGAGCGACTCGCCGAGATCGTCGCCGGCCGGCACGCCGGAATCGGTGGCACCGTTTCGCTGGGGAATGTCACGCTCAGCATCAGGCAGGCGCGCCGGGCAGCGGCGGCGGCACAGGCCCAAGGCGTGCCGGTGCTCGAGCTGACCAGTGTGCACAGCTACCGCGCACTGCTCGAGCTCGGCGATCCGTCCACGCTGTCGGCCTTCGCCGACGCGATCCTCGCCCCGCTGGACGCCCATGACCAGCAGGCGCGCCGTGCCCATCTCCTGCCGGCGCTGCGCGAGTTCCTGGCACACACGGGGAGCGCCGAGGCGGCGGCCGTCTGCTTGGGTGTGCACCGGCACACGCTGCGCCAGCGGCTGCTGCGCGTCGAGCAGGTGACCGGGCGGAGCCTGGAAGACGCCCGTGACCGGCTCGAACTGTGGCTCGCGCTGGAGGTGCGGGAACTGGTTTCCGCGCACACCGCCGAATCAGTTGGCCCAAGTGGTGCGGCACGTTGCCAAGTTGTACGTCATGGCCAATGAACCCGGCAGGGCGCGTCGTTAGGCTCGGGGCTCTCAGGGCTCCACGGACGACGTGCCCAGCGAGTGCCCATGAACATCTCGGACGGGCCCGACCCGCTGACCCGCTCACGCGAGTAGGACGACCAACATCCGCGACGCCAAGGTCGGCCGGACAGCCGAACTTGGCGTATACCGCCGGAGAGCGGTGAGCCCGGTTGGGCTTCCACAGTACGACTCGACAAATGCAAGGGCGCTAATGAAGCGAAATGTCTATACGGTCTCGGCGGTGGCCGGAGAACCTGGCGATCGCGCTCGACGCGGCCCGTGGGCAAGCCGGCGTCGAGACGCCCGGCTTCATCAAGGAGGTCTTCCCGAAGCTGGCGGCACTGTCCTGCCGGCTCTCCGGCAGCCTCAGCGGTGGGGAGCAGCAAATGCTGGCCGTGGCGCGGGCGCTGATGGCCGAACCCAGTCTCATCACCTTCGACGAGCCGTGGCTGGGCCTTGCACCCGTCGTCGTCAACGACCTCTACGCCTCGAACGAGGCGATCCGCGCCCGTGGCGTGTCGGCCCTGCTCATCGAGCAGAGATGGTCGGTCCCTCGATCGAGGGCGCCGGCCGCGTCCTCGTCATCGAGTCGGGCCGGATCGTCGGCTCGGGCGCGCCGGACGACTTCCTGAGTGTCGAGGCGCTCGGCTTCCGGTACCTGGGCACGGGCTAGGCGCCGCGGGCCACTCGCATCAAGTCCGCGGCGGGCGAAGAAATGAGGTACGGATCGTGACAATGACAGACCGGCCGGACGGCTGGGAGACGGTACTCGCCGGTGAGCGTTCGGTGGGCCGGAGCATCCCCCGCAGCGAGGACGTCCGGCTCGTCCAGGGGCTCGGCCGCTACTTGGGAGACCTTCGTGTCGACGGCGCCCTGCACGTCGCTTTCGTCCGGGCGACGTACGCCAACGCCCGAGTGCTCGAGGTGCGGACCGAGCAGTCACGGGCCGCGCAGGGGGTCGTCGCTGTCTTCACCGCCACCGACCTGGGGGACCGCAACGGCCCGGTGCCGGTGGCCTGGCGCTCACCGGGGCAGACGATCCCGCACTATCCGGCGCTCGCGGCGGAGCACGTGGCCTACGTCGGCCAGCCGGTGGTGGCCGTCGTCGCCACCAGTCGCGAACTGGCCGAGGACGCGGCAGAGCTGGTCGAGATCGAGTATGAGGAGCTACCGGCCGTCACCAACGCCTTCGACGCGCTGGCCCCGGGCAGCCCGCGGGTGCAGCCGGGCATCGAGTCCAACCTCGCCTTCCAGATGCAGATCCGCTCACCAGGGGTGGACGAGGCCTTCGCGACAGCGCCGGTCATCGTGGAGGCGGATCTCTCGATCCACCGGCAGACGGGTGTCCCGATGGAGCGCCGGGGGTTCGTTGCGCAGCCGGACCCGGCGGGTCAGCGTCTCACCGTCTGGGCCACCGTCCAGCACCCGCACATGGTCCGCGATCACCTCGCTGAGCTGCTCAGCCTCGCGGTGGAGCAGGTGCGGGTGGTGGCGCCTGACATGGGCGGGACGTTCGGGGTCTACTACGACGTCTACCCCGAAGACCTGCTCGTCGCCTGGGCCGCGCAGCGGCTCGGGCGCCCGGTGTCGTTCATCGAGGACCGGGCGGAGTCGTTCCTCAGCACGGTGCACGCCAGGCAGCAGTATCACCGGGCTGCGCTCGCGCTGTCGGAGGACGGCCGCATCCTCGCGCTGCGCGACTTGCTCGTCTCCGACATCGGTGCCTTCGTAGGCTACTCGGGGATCGGCCCGTCGTCGTACACGGCGAACTACATGACCGGCGGCTACCGCATCGACAAGGTGGACATCGACCTGCGGTGTGCATTCACCAACAAGGTCCGTTCCGGCGGGTACCGAGGCTTCGGGCAACCGCAGGCGACCTTCGTCCTGGAGCGGCTGATCGACACCGCCGCCGCCCGGCTGGATCTGGATCCGGCGGAGATCCGGCGGCGCAACCTGCTCACCGCCGAGGAGTTCCCGCACCGGCTGCCCAGCGGGGTGACGATGGACAGCGCCGACCTGCCCCGGTTGCTCGACACGGTCCTCACCAACGCGGACTACCGGTCGATGCGAACCGAGCAGACGGTGGCGCGCGCCGCCGGCCGGCTGGTTGGCGTCGGCATCGCCCTGTACACCGAGGCCACCGGCACCGGGTCGTTCAAAGGGCTGGCCGCGCGCGGCGACCAGGTCGGCGGCCGGGAAGGGGTGCTGGTCCGGGTCGGTCAGGACGGCTCTGTCGTCGCTTACAGTGGTGCCTCGCACATCGAGCAGGGCATCCGCACCGCGCTGGCCCAGGTGTGCGCCGACGAACTCGGCTTGCGCCCGGAGGATGTCACGGTCGTCGCCGGCGACACCGATCTCGTGCCGCACAGCAATCGCGGATCCATCGGCAGCCGTAGCGCACTCGCCGCAGCCGTTGCGACGCGTAAGGCGGCAGCGGAGCTGGCAACGAGGATCCGTGAGGTAGCCGCAGATCTTTTGGAGGCGGCCAATCCCGACGATCTCCTCCTGCGGGACGGTCGCGTGCAGGTCAAGGGAAACCCGTCGCACGAGCTGACCTTCGCCAAACTCAGTGTCGAGGCGGCGAGGCGTCACCGCGCCACCCTGGACACGCCACCGGCCCTCGAGGTGCAATCGTTCTACGAGCCGTCACCGACCATGACCGCCTTCGGCAGCGGGGTCCACCTCGCCATGGTAGAGGTCGACCGGGAGACCGGCGCGATCGAGATCAAGCGGTACCTCGTCGTGCACGACTGCGGCACTGTCATCAACCCGCAGATCGTCGACGGGCAGATTCACGGCGGTGCGGCCCAGGGGTTCGGTGGTGCGCTGCTCGAGGAACTCGTCTACGACGACGCGGGTCAGCTCACCACGAGCACGATGATGGACTACCTGATCCCGACCGCCATGGAGATACCCACGGTCGAGATTAGCCACCAGGAGAAGCCCTCACCCTTCCAACCACTGGGTGCGAAGGGCTGCGGGGAAGCCGGAACGGTCGGCCCGGCGGCGGCACTTGCCAACGCGGTCTCCGACGCGTTGCAGGCGCCCATGAACCATCTGCCGTTACGACCGGACCGGGTCTGGGCGGCGGCACAGTCCTCCGTGCTCGTCGCGGCCCAAGGGCTGGCGCTGTGAGGTCCGCCGCGCACGACTACATCCGCGTCGACGACGTCGAGCATGCCCTGGCGGTGCTGAGCGCCGAGGGCGACGGGGCCAAGCTGCTCGCCGGCGGGCAGAGCCTGGTGCCGATGATGCACCTGCGGCTGGCCAGACCGCGACTCCTGGTGGACATCGGCCGGATTTCCGGGCTACGCGGGGTGCGGATCGACGGTTCCCGGGTGGCCATCGGCGCGCTCACCACCCACGCCGACCTGGAGGCCGGGCCGGTGGGCGAGCCGGCGCGCTCACTCCTTCCGGTGCTCGGCGAGGCCGCCGCACACATCGGGCATCTGCCGATCCGCACCCGCGGTACGATCGGCGGCAGCGTCGCCCACGCGGACGCCTCCGCGGAGTGGTGCCTGGTCGCCCGGCTGCTGGACGCCACGATCGTCGCCCGCAGCTCCCGCGGTGAACGTCGCATCCCCGCGGCGGCCTTCTTCCACGGCTTCCTCGCCACCGCCCTCGACCCGGACGAGATGGTCACCGGCATCGAGATCGATCCGCCGCCCGGGGTCAGCCGGTTCATCGAGTTCACCCGTTCCTACGGTGACTTTGCCATCGCTTCGGCCGCAGTGGTCCTCGCCGCGGAGGGCGGCGTCTGCACGCATGCGCGGGTTGCGCTCGGTGGTGTTGCCTCCGTACCTGTACGACTGGAGCAGTTGGAGACCCTGCTCACCGGTGCGCTCCTCGACGAAGCCCTGATCGAGGACGCGGCCTGGCAGGTGTCGACGCTGATCGAGCCGGCATCCACCATCTACGCCAGCGCCGAGTACCGCCGTCACCTGGTCGGCGTGCTGGTGAAACGCGCGTTGCTTGCCGCCCGCGACGACCTGAAGAAGGAGGCCCGCAATGGCTGAGGAGCACCTGATTCGCCTCAACGTCAACGGGACCACACGTGACGTGGTGGTGGAACCACGGCGGCCGCTCGGCGACGTCCTGCGCGAAGAGTTCGGTCTGACCGGCACCCACATCACCTGCGAACAGGGAATCTGCGGTGTGTGCACGGTGCTCGTCGATGGCGAGCCGGTGCGTTCGTGTCTCATTCTCGCGGTGCAGGCCGACGACCGCCGGGTGGAGACGGTCGAGTCGCTCGCGGAGGCAGGACAGCTCAGCGATCTGCAACAGGAGTTCATCGCGCAGCACGGCGTTCAATGTGGATTCTGCACGCCAGGGTTCCTCATGCTGTCGACCTGGTTCCTGCGCACGCGAGAAAACCCGACGGACGACGAGATCCAGGAAATGGTGGCATCGAACCTGTGCCGGTGCACGGGATGCCGGGAAATCGTCCGCGCCGTGCAGAACGTCCGCGACGCCCGCAACGCAGAAAGCGAGAAATGATGCAGCTCAAGCACGTCGTGGAGATGGCCGCGCCGGCCGCTGACGTCTTCACCTTCGTCAGCAGCCCCGAAAGGGTCGCCGGATGCCTTCCCGGCGCCCGGATCATCGACGGCTTCGGCAACGAGTACACCGGTGAAGCGACCATCAAGGTCGGCCCCATCACAACCCGGTATCAGGGGACGGCCACGGTGCTCGAGCGCGACGAGGCGGCCTGCCGGATCGTGATTCGCGCGAGCGGAAGGGACGCGGGCGGGCACGGCGGAGTGGATGTCACCTTTGCCGTGACGGTCAACGCGGTGCGCCAGGACGTGAGCAGCGTCGAACTCGTCACCGACCTGCGCCTGCGCGGCTTGGTGGCCCAGATCGGCGGGAACGCGGTCCAGGGTGTCGCGGACAAACTGATCCAGGAGTTCGTCGAGAACGTCGGCCGGGTCGGTGCCCTGCGCGTCGAGGGCGGCTTGGTAGGCGCCTCGGCCGCGGCGGTGCAGCCGCTTGCCGGCCCCGCAGCCGGGTCGCCGGGCACGGTGACGCCGGACCCGGTGCTGTCCGGCGACGGTCAGCAGGAGCCGGCCGCCGCGATCGACCCGCTCGCCATCGTTCGCGGCCAGGTCGCCGGCTGGGTCCGGACCAATCAGACGCCCCTGCTGGTCGGCGCCGTGCTCGGCGCGTTGGCGACCCGGCTGTGGACGAACCGCCGGGCGCGCCAGCTGCCCTGTTGAGCGACCTCACACGTTTCAGGAGGATGACGAGTGTACGGATTACCCCGCCTGGGGCTGCACATCGCCAACCACGGCAGCGCCGCGTCGGCGCTGCGGCTGGCAAAGAAGGCCGAGCAGGCTGGAGTGAACTCCATCTGGCTGTCGGAGGATCTGTTCTACCGCGGTGCGTTCTCGCTCGCGGGGGCGGTCGCCGCCCACACCGAACGGGCGCAGATCGGCTTCGGGGTCATCGCCCCGCAGCTTCGCCACCCCGCCGCGCTCGCGATGGAGGTCCGGTCGCTACTGGACCTCGCCGGTGACCGAGTGCTGCTGGGCATCGGTGCCGGGGTGAACGAGCGCGTCGCCAAGCTCGGCTTCGACTCGCTGCCACCCGTGGCCACCGTCCGCCACAGCGTCGATGCGGTCCGGGCGTTGCTGCGCGGTGTGGAACTCGACCAGGACGGGCCCCCGCATGTCTCGCGCGGCCTCACGCTGACCGGCGAACCACCCTCGAAGCTGCCGCCGTTCTACGTCGCCGCCGTCGGCCCCAAGGCGCTCGCCCAGGCGGGTGCCACAATGGACGGTGTCATCCTGAGTATCATGTGCTCCCGCAGCCAGGCGGCCTGGTCGACCGAGGCCGTCCGGACCGCGGCGAAGCAAGCCGGCCGGGAGGAGCCACCGCCGGTGGTCGCCTACCTGCCGATGGCGGTTGACACCGACGGCGATCGAGCGCGGGCGCGCATGAAGGACCTGCTGATCTACTTCATCGCCCGCTGGGCCGAGGTCGCGTTCCTGTCGGCGTTGTTCACCGATTGGAGCGACATGGACCGGGAACAGTTGCGCCGGGTGGCCGAACTCGTGCGCCGCGGCGAGGACGCGCGGCCCCTGATTCCCGACGAGATGGTCGACGAGTACTGCGTCGCAGGGACCAGAGAGGACTGCGCGCGCAGCCTGCTGCGGTTCGCCGAGGCCGGAATCTCGGTGGCCGCGATCGACGCCGGAGCCGATCCGGCACACCACGACGACGTCCTGGACGCCCTCGCGTCGCTGTGCGGGAACGCCTGAGCCCCGCCACGATCAAAGGAGGACCATGCTGCTCACCCAGAACAACCCCACCGCCCCGCCGTACGCCGACTTCCCGCCGGAGGAGTACCAGCGCCGCACGGCCTGGGCCCAGGAGCTGATGCGCCAGGAGGGGCTGGACCTCCTGGTCATGACGCAGCGGGAGAACGTGGAGTACTTTTCCGGGCTGCTCACCGGCCACTGGCCGATCAGAACGTTCGCCTGCGGCGCGGTGCTGATTCCGGCGACCGGCGAGCCGGTGCTGATCGTCCCCGATTTCTTCGAGGGCACCGCGTCGCGGAGCTCGTGGATGGCTCGCCGCGTGCACTTCACGGAGCCGCACGCGCAGCCCCGCGGCTTCGCCCGGCAAGTGGTGGCCACCATTACCGATCTCAAGTGCGCTACCGGAGCCATCGGCCTGGAGGCCGGTGAGAATCTCACCTCGGGCTGGAACCTGCTCGACTACCACCACATGCGGGACACGCTGTTCTCTGCCGACTTCCGTAGCGGTGCGAACGTCATCTGGGGCTGCCGGACGATCAAGTCGGACCTCGAGATCGAGCGGATGCGATTCATCACCGCGGTGACCGACGACGCGCTGCAGTACGCCAAATCCCGCCTCGCAATCGGTGTCACCGAAGAGGACATCGCCGGCTGGGTGATCGAACGCGGCAGCCAGCGTGGTGCCGACGGTCCGGCCTTCATGAACATCCGCGCCGGGCTGCCCCGATACCCCTGCGCGGACTCGCTACCCGTCGCCCGCCCCATCGAGCCGGGCGAGATGCTCCTCATGGACGTCGGGCTGCGCCGGCACACGTACTCCACCGACGTGGCCTACGTCGCTCATGTCGGCAAACCGCTGGACCAGCACAGATCGATGTACGATGCCGTCGTCCGCGCCCACGAGGCGGTCCTGGCAGCGACCCGCCCAGGCGCCACCTCGAACGAGCTGTTCCACGCCGGTCACAAGGTCCTGCAGGACTACGGGTACGGCAAGACGCTCGACATGATGGGTCACGGCATCGGGCTCGACGTGCACGAGCCGCCGATCCTGACCCCGTACGACTCAAAGGTTCTCGAACCGGGCATGGTCTTTGCGATCGAGCCGTGGCTCTACGACGTGGAGAAGTACGGCTTTTTCTGCGTCGAGGAGATCGTGCGGGTCACCGAGGACGGATACGAGATCCTTTCGTCGCTGCCGCGCGACGAGTTGTGGACCGTCAATGAGTGAGTTGCGGCTAGGCATCGCGGTGCCGCAGTCCTACACCGAGCCGCAGGCCACGGTGACCGCTCTGAGCGCCTTCGTCCGGCAGGCCGAGTCGTTCGGCTTCGACAGTCTCTGGGTGCAGGAGCAGATTCTCGGCCGCGACACGAGCTTCGAGCCGATGGTCAACCTCGCCTACGTGGCCGCGCTGACCTCCCGGATCCGGCTCTGCGCCGGTGCGTTCATCGCACCGGTCCGGAATCCGGTGGTCTTCGCCAAACAGCTCGCCTCGATTGACCAGCTCAGCGGCGGCCGGCTGACGGTCGGGCTGGGACTTGGTGACATGGCGGCCCTCTACGACGCCTCCGGAGTGCCGCTCAGCCGCCGGGTGCGCCGGCTCGAACAGGTGGTGGATGTGTGCCGTGCACTATGGACTCAGTCCAGCGTCACCTACTCTGGAGTGGACTGTGTCCTCGACGGAGCGGCGATGGAGCCCAAGCCGGTCCAGAAGCCGCATCCTCCGCTCTGGTTCGCCGCGCGGAGCAACGCCGCCCTGCAGCGGACCGTGCGGATCGGCAGCGGCTGGATCAGCGCGGGTGGCGCGTCGGAGGCGGAGTTCCGCGAACTGGTGAAGGTGCTTGTAGGACTGCTCCCACCGGGCGGACGCGAGTCGTTCACCGTCGCGAAGAAGGTCTACATGGCCGTGGAGCCCACCCGGGAGCAGGCGTTTGTCCGCCTGCGTGCCTGGTTCCGGGCGCACTGGGCGGGGCTAGCCGATCCGGACGAGCTAACCGAGCGGGTTGGGCTGTACGGCACGGCCGACGACTGCGCGGAGCAGTTGGCCCGCATCAGGGACGCGGGGGCCGACCTGATCGTCCTCAACCCGGTCTACGACGAGCCGCGGCAGCTCGACCTGATCGCCGCGGAGCTTGTGCCCAGGCTTGATGTGTCGATGGTAAATGGAGGGCGGTCCGATGAGTGACGCGCAGATCAAGGAGCTTTCGCTGGCGCTGGGTGCCATCTGGCGCATCCGCATGTTCGAGGAAGAGGTGACCCGGCTGCGGCTGGCCGGCGACGTGGTGGGCTCGGTGCACCTGTGCAACGGGCAGGAGGCCATCGCCGTTGGGACGTGTGCCGAGCTGAACCTGCCCACCGACCGGGTGTTCGCCACCTACCGCGGCCACGGCTGGGCGCTGGCCTGCGGGGTGCCGCTCCACCCGCTCTTCAGCGAGTTGCTGGGCCGGGAGACCGGCATCAACGGCGGCCGGGGAGGATCGGCTTACTTCAGCGCCTCCCGGTACGGGTTCATGGGGGAGAACTCCATCGTGGGGGCGGGCGCGCCGATCGCCGCGGGTGCCGCCATGGCCGGCCGCTTCGACGGTACGGACCGGGTGATCGTCTCGGTCTTCGGCGACGGCGCGATGAACCAGGGCGCTGTGCACGAGGCGATGAACTTCGCCGCCGCGCTGTCGTTGCCGGTGATCTTTCTGGTCGAGAACAACCTCTACTCGGAGATGACACCGATCCGGGACACGACACGGGATGCCGAGCTGTACAAGCGGGCGCAGGCGTACGCGATGGCCGGCTGGCGGTTCGACGGCAATGACGTCAGCGAGGTCCGCCGTAACGTCGCCGCGGCGATCGCCCGGTGCCGGGAGGGCCGGGGACCGGTCCTGCTGGAGGCCATGACCCAGCGCCTGGTCGGCCACTACATCGGCGATGCCCAGCTGTACCGGCCGGCCGGCGAGGTCGATCGGATCCAGGAGTTCGAGCCGGTGCGGGTGATCGAACGGCAGTTGCTCGCACTCGGTGCCCCGGCGCAGCTTGCGAGCGACGTGCACACCCAGGCACAGGTTGACGTGTCAGCGGCGGTCGGTGCGGCGATGGCGGACCCGCCGGCCGACGCCACTTTGTTGAAGGAGCATTTGTATGCCTGATGTGCGTGTGAAGGAGCTCAGCTACGCCGAAGCAGTCAACCGGGCACTCCGGCGGGCGTTGGATGAGTTCCCCGAGTCGCTGTTGTTCGGTGAGGACGTGGCGAAGCCCGGTGGTGTGTTCGGGGTGACCAAGGGGCTGCGACGGCAGTTCGGCGAGCGCGTCTTCGACACCCCGATCTCGGAGTCGGTGATCCTGGGCGGTGCTCTCGGCGCGGCAATGATGGGCCGCCGGCCGATCGTGGAGATCATGTGGGCGGATTTCTTCCTGGTCGCCCTCGACCAGTTGGTCAACCAGATCGCCAACACGCGGTACGTCTCGCGCGGTGAGCTGACCGCCCCGCTCACGATCCGCACGCAGCAGGGCGCCCTGCCGGGCTCATGCGCCCAGCACTCACAGTGTCTGGAGGCATTCTTCGCGCACATCCCGGGCGTGCTGGTCGCGATGCCGGCCACCCCGCAGGACGCCTACGACATCCTGCTCGACGCCGTCCGCTGCGATGACCCGGTGGTGGTCGTCGAGAACCGTGGCCTATACCACACGCTGCGCGCCGACGTCCGGCTCGACGGCGCGGTGACTGGCGACCGGAAGGCCGCTGTCCGGCGACGAGGGGGTGACATCACCGTCGTGACCTGGGGCGCGATCCAGCACCAGGTGCTCGTGGCGGCGCAGGAACTCGCGGCCGCCGGTGTCGAGGCCGAGGTGATCGACCTGCGCTGGCTGCGGCCCTTCGACACGACCACGGTCGCCGAGAGCGTGGGCAGGACCGGGCGCCTGCTGGTGGTGCATGAGGCCAACGTGTCCAGTGGCTTCGGCGCCGAGGTGGTGTCGCGAGTGGTCGAAGCCGGTGCGGCACTCGAGGTGCCGCCGGTCCGGCTCGGCGTCAACGATCTGCGGATGCCGGCGGCGCCGTCGCTGCAGGCCGCCGCCGTACCGAACGTGAACAGCATCGTGGTGGCCGGGCAGCGGTTGGCGCAACCGGTCGGAACTTCGGCATGACGAGGGAGAGCATTCGTGAATAACACGGGAAGCGTGGCAGCTCCGTACATCAACGTGAACGGTAAGCTGGTCGGGCGGGCCGAGGCAGCCATCTCGGTCCTGGACCACGGACTGCTGTACGGTGACGGCTGCTTCGAGACCGTCCAGGTGACCGCGGGCCGGGTGTTTAAGTTGTACGAGCATCTGCAGCGCCTAGAACGGTCGTTGCGTGCGTTGCACATCGACGTCGACTGGCCGGCTGACCGATGGGCTCGGGCGATCGCGGAGACCGTCACGGCCAACGCGCTGGAGAGCTCCTTCGTCAAGGTCGTCGTCACCCGGGGCCAAGGCGTCACGCCGCTGATGGATCCCCGCGGCCTCACGCCGAACATCATCATCTTCGCCGAGCCGCTGGTCAGTCTGGTCGGCGCAGACGCGGAGGCCGCCGGAGTGCGGCTGAAGACGTCCGCGATCCGCCGGCTGCCCCCGGGGTCCGTGGACGCGAAGGTCAAGAGCTTGAACTACCTCAACTCGATCTTGGCAAAGATTGAGGCGATCGAGTCGGGGTGCGACGACGCGCTCCTGCTCGACGATCAGGGCGAGGTGGCAGAGGCGACCGCCTATAATGTCTTCGTCGTCGACGGCGGTTCGCTGCGAACCCCATGGACCGCGTCCGCCCTGCAAGGTGTGACCCAGCACGCGGTCGGCCTCATCGCTCAGGAGAAGAACATTCCACTGCGCCGCGACCGGCTCACCCTCACCGATATCTACGCCGCGGACGAAGTCTTCCTGTCCTCCACTGCGGGCGGGGTCATCCCGGTCGGCAGCGTCGACGGTCGGGTACCTCTCTCAGGCGCGTTCGGCCCGGTGACCTGGGAGATCAAGGCCGGCTACACCGAGATGCTGACCCATCCCGACCACAGCACCGCGCTGGCCGACCTGTCCTGACCACATCCTGACTACATCCTCGGAGATATGCGTTGACGAATCTGGGAATCCGGACCGTAGCCGTCCTTGGCGGCACCGGTCCGCAGGGGCGTGGGCTGGCGCGCCGGTTCGCCGCCGCCGGCCTGCCGGTAGTGCTCGGCAGCCGCAACGCCGAGCGGGCGCAGGCAGCCGCGAAGGAACTCGCGTCCGCGACGGGCGGGCAGGTGGAGGGAGCGGCCAACCACGAGGCGGCTCGTATCGGCGAGATCGTCATCGTGGCGGTGCCGTGGGAGGGACATGGGGAACTCCTCAGCGAGCTGGCGCCGGTCTTGGCGGGGAAGCTGGTCGTGGACTGCGTCAACCCGCTCGGGTTCGACGGCAAGGGTGCGTTCGCGCATCGCGTACCGGAGGGCTCGGCGGCTGAGCAGGCCGCGGCCCTGCTGCCCGAGAGCCGGGTCGTCGCGGCCTTTCACCATGTCAGCGCCGCACTGCTTGACGACCCGACGGTCGAGTTCGTCGACGGTGACGTGCTGGTGCTCGGTGACGACCGCGACGCCACCGAGCTCGTCCAGCAACTCGCCGCCACGATTCCCGGCATGCGGGGCATCTACGGCGGCCGGCTGCGCAACTCGCACCAGGTCGAGGCGTTCACCGCCAACCTGATCAGCATCAACCGACGCTACAGAGCGCACGCCGGCCTGCGCGTCACCGACATTTGAGTCCTCCGTTCTGTCCGGACATCGGCGGTACTGCAGGGTCGCGCCCCGCCGCGGTGCGCAAGCCTGCAGTGCCGCTGGTATGGAGACGAGCTACCACGAAGGAGACGACTGGAATGGTCGACGCCGACACAGCTCGCCGGTAGATGTCCCCACGCGTACTGATGAGGGGCCTGCGAGTCCGGCTCGTGGGTTGCTGCCGGTAAGTGGTGCGGCAGATGCTGATATCAGCCCTGGGGGCGCTGTTGCGTTGGCGGATCGGTGGACACGCCGAGCCGCGTCACCGGGCACTGTCAGATGACTCGGGCCAGTTCCGTAACGCGGCGGTCACCCGCAGACCGGGCGGGACGTCAGCGGCGAGTTCGTAGTGTCCGCGTCGGGGGTTCTGAACGACGGCATGGCCGGCGATGATCGTTTGCGCGGTGCGGTCGGTGCGGAGTCCGCGCATCGGTCTGACCTGACTTTGGCTCACGATCATGGGTCTCGGGCGGGGTTGTCGCGTTGACCAGCGGGTTCTTGGTTCGTCGTGAGCGGATCTGCGCACTAATCGGAGGGTCGTAGGGTGGGCTGATGTCTCCGTATGTGCGCACGGTGAAGACCGCGTCGGGCGCGAGGGCGGTGCAGATCGTGTACTCCTCACGGCGTGGGTCGCGGGACATCGAGCACATCGGGTCGGCGCACGACGATGCTGAGCTGGAGGTCTTGCGGGCGGTCGCCCGGCAGCGGCTGGCCGCTGGCCAGGGCGAGTTGGACCTGGGCCTGGGCTCCGAGCCGGTCAAGGGGACCGCGGGTGGCCCGTTGCCGATCACGTCGTCGCGGATGGGTCACCTGCGGGACGCTCTCACGCACGCCTATCGGGGTGTCGGTAAGAACCGTGTCACCAGCCGCAAACGGCGGCGATCACATCTGTTCGACGTAGCCAGCGGCGATGTCCTCGGGCGGGTTGGTGTAGCGGTGGATGTAGCGCTGGGACTGATGGCCGAGCCGGCGTTCGAGCTCGTAGGCGTCGCTGCCGGTGGCCGCAGCGAGCGCGAAGGCGAACGAGTGGCGCAGGTCGTGGGGCCGTAGCGGGCTGATGTGTCGGGCCGGGTCGGTGTGCTCGGCGTCGTGCCACCGGCCGATCTGCTCGCAGATCAGGTTGATCGAGCGCGGGGATAGACGGCCGTCGGGGCGTCGGGAGCCGATCGAGGCGGCGGACAGGAACAGCGCGGCCGCGGCCGGCCCGGCGTCGACGGGACGCTCGTGTTCCAGGTAGTCGGCCAGGGCGGTGCGGCCGTCGGCGCCGAGGAACACGGTGCGGCTGGTGCCGCCCTTGCCCTGGACACCGCTGATCTTCGCCTTCTTCGCCGCGCGCAGTGCGTCCGGGGTGTTCGGGGTGAGCTGGTCCAGGTCGAGGTTGACCAGCTCTTCTCGGCGCAGGCCGGTGCCGAGCAGGGTGCGCACGATCGCGCAGTCGCGTAGCGGCCTGGCGTGGCCGTGCAGCTCGCCGACCGCGCTGCGGCGGCGGCCCTTGTGCTGATGCAAGCGGGGCAGCCGGTCGAGCAGGTTCTTCAGCGTGCGGACCTGGCCGGGGGTCAGAGCACGGGGTTCGAGCGGGGGCAGCGGCAGGTCGCCGACCTTCGCGCACGGGTTGCCAAGCGGCAGGGCGGCCGGGTCGTGGGTGCACACCCAGGTGGTGAACCCGGACAGCGAGGCGAGGTGAGTGTTGACCGTCGTTGGGGCCAAGCCGAGCCCGTCGGCGTCCCGGGCGGTGGTGAGGTGAGTGCGCCAGGCGATCACCTCGCGCTGGACGACGGCGGACAGCCGGTCGTGGCCGTGGGTGGCGTGGAAGTGGTCGCGGAACCGGGCCAGGTGCAGGGCGATCTTATCGGCGACCTCGGCCGAGCGGACGCCGCGGACGGCAGCGTCGAGGTAGCGGCTGGCCCATGCCTCGATCGCGTCCGGGGCAGCGAGACCACCGATCGGCAGCGGCACAACCTTTCGTGAAGGCAATCTGCGCCGATCCGGCCGGGTCGGTTCAGGCGGCGTTGCTGGTCGCGCAGGTGCGGTCACCGGTTCATCGTACGGTTGCCTTCACAGAAGGGACCTTCCGCGAAGACAACTGCACGTCTAGTACGAAGCTTTCAGGTCACCGTCTTCGTTGCTGGCCAATTCGGCGGAGCTGCTGGCGTAGGGCAGCGGCCTCGCCGGGGCGACCGGAGCGATCAAGGTCATCTGCGAGGGTGTGGTACTTCGACCACAGGTCCTCGCTGGGCGCCTTGGATTGTTGCTCAGCCAGTTGGTAAAGAGAGATCGCCTGGTGTATGGCTGTGAGCGCCTTCGTTAGTTTGGCGCCTGTCAATATCGAAATCAATACATAGGCGTGCAGTGACTGCGTGAGTTCGGGCAGGTGGGCGGCTGGATATGCTTCGGCCAGCCGCCGGAACAGGCCAATGGCTTCCTCCGCTGAGCTCAGGGCTTCCTGGTGCCGGCCCAGTATCGCCAGGCGGGGGCCGAGGTTGCTCAACGACCTCGCGAGGACGGGTAGGTGGGCGTCTGGGTTGGATTCGGCCAGCCGTCGGCGGATGGTGACGGCTTCTTCAGTCATAGCCAGAGCTTTTTCGTCCCGCCGCAGCCTTGATAGAAGGAGACCGAGATTGTTCAACGACGCCGCGAGGTCGGGTAGGTGGGCGTCTGGGTTGGATTTGGCCAGCCGCCGGCGGATGGTGACGGCTTCTTCAGTCGGGGCCAGAGCCTTCTTCTGCCGGCCCAACTCCGACAGGATGAGGCCGAGGTTGCTTAACGACATGCCCAGTTCGGGCAGGTAGGTGGCCGGGTCGTCCTTAGCCAACCGCCGGTACAGGTGGGTGGCTACCTCGGCCAGAGGAAGTGCCTGCTCCCACTGGCCCAACTCCGACAGGCGGGAACCGAAATTGCTCAACGATCTTGCGACGTCGGGGCCGTGGGATGCTGAGCCGGCTTCGATGAGCTCCCAGTAGATGGTCACGGCTTCCTCGGCCGAGGTTGCAGCTTCCCTTCGCCGACCCAACTTCGACAGGACGTTGCCGAGGGTGTCCAACGACATCGCGAGCCTGGGTAGGTGGGTGTCCGGGTTGGCTTCGGCCAGCCGCCGGTGGATGGTCACGGCTTCCTGGGCTGGGGCCAGAGCCTCCTCCCGCCGACCCAACTCGGACAGGTAGTTGGCGAGGTTGTTCAACGAGCCCGCGAGCCTGGGTAGGTGGGTGTCCGGGTTGGCTTCGGCCAGCCGCCGGTGGATGGTCACGGCTTCCTGGGCTGGGGCCAGAGCCTCCTCCTGGCGGCCTGCATTGGCTAGCCGCACTGCATGCAGGGCGTGCAGGTGGGCGTGTTCGGCGGGGTCGCTGTTGGTGGCGAGGCGGATGGGGGTAAGCCGGTCCGTGATGGCGCAAGCGGCGATATCGAGGTCAACATGTCGATGACCATCCTTCGGCAGCAGAGCTTCGATGGCTTCGAGGACAGCGATGTCGATGGTGGGTATCGCGGTCAGAGCGGTGACAGCGGCGGCGCCGGTGTTGAGCGCGAGCCGTGGGCGGGCCAGCAACAGCGGATAGAGGTGCACAGGACCGACATGGGGCCAACGGGCCGCCGCAGCGGCGAGGAAGGTGATCACTCGGGCCAGGTAGACCGGGCCCGCCAGCAGCGCGGACGGGTCACGTTGCCACCAGCGCCGCTTCGACGACGGCGGTGGGGGCTGTAGTAGCTCGTCCAGCCGGGTGGGTGCCCATGGTTCGGCGGGGTGGTTGGGGCCGGGCAGGGTGTGGGCGATGAAGTCTTCGGCGAGCCGGTCGGGGTACAGCGGTTCGAGGACGGTGGCCCGGTCGCGGTCGGTGGGTGGGTAGCAGCGGCTGTGGTCGGTGAGGATCCGCTCCGCTGGCAACTCCTGCTCTACCCGGCGCAGCAGTGTGGTGGCCTCGGGGTGGGCCAGGGGGCCGGTGAGGGCGGCGGTGAACACAGTGCGGGCCATGACGCTGTCGGGGGTGTGGTGGTCCAGCCCGCGGGTGTGGCTCTCGTACAGACGGGCCCAGTGCTCACGTTCGCGGTCGAGTAGGTAGCGGGTCAGCTGGTCGGGGTCGGTGGCCGGCTGGTTACCGGTGGCGTGGGCGTCAACGGCGACCAGCGCGGCGACGTGCACGGTGAGGGTGAGCCCGAACTCGGGACGGTCCAGGCTGATGGGTGGGGCGACGAAAGCGGGGTCGGGGATCTGGTAGATGGCGGCGAAAGCATCCCGGGCGGCGGTGAACATCGCCGACCGACCGCCGTCGTTGTTGTCGGCGGCCAACGGGTCCAGATACTGCTCGGAGGTGCTGGCCCGCACCCGGTGGTCTTCCAGGGTGGCGCGTAGTGCCGGCCACGCCGCGGTGCCGCGGGCCAGCAGCATCACCCGCGCCGGCTTCCCGGGCTGGTGTAGCAGCGAGTTACGCAGCAGCCAGATCAGGGCGGACAAGGGCCACCGGTCGGCGTAGTCGACGATCAGCAGCACCCCCCGGTGGCCGTCCAGGCGCAGGTCCTGGCTGCCCGGCAACGGCCCGGCCGTACCAACGTCGGGCACGGCCATGACCGCCTTCCATCCGTTGGCGGTAGCGTGGGCGGCGACGTGGTCGGCCAGGCGGGTCTTGCCCTGCCCGCCCGGGGCGTGCAGCCACCGCACCGCCAGCCTGGGCTCCGATTCGCGCCAGGTGCGCAGTTCGTCGCGCTCGCGGTCACGGCCGGTGAAAGTGACCACACCGGTACGGGCGTTGAGCATCCGAGACGGCAGCTCCCGCAACCACGCCCGGTCCAGTGCCTCTGGAGGGCGATGTTCCTCCAACAGATACAGCGGTGTGCCATCGCCGAACACATGTAGATCAGCGCCGATCACCCCGTAAGCGGTGCCGGCGACCGCCGTGACGTTCTGGTGGATTGGGGCGCCCGACGCGATGTTCACCGCAGCGACCCGTCACCGTCCGCCCGGTCACCCGGGTCCGTGGCCGGGTTCGGGTGGTTGATGATGTTGCCGAACATCGCCCCCTGGGCGGTGGCGCGGGGCGCGGAAGCGGTGATGTTCTGTACCCACTGCTGCTGCGGGGCGGGCAGCCGCGCCAGCAACTCGTCACGCAAGACCTGGAGGGCGTCGGCCGCGGCCGGGTCTTCCTCCATCAGATCCCCCAGGCGGGTCTGCCAGGCCGGCAGCAGCCGGCGGCGTACCTCGTCACGCTGCGCCGGAAGCGCCTGTTCCACCTCGGCGGCCAGGGCGTCCAGCCGCCGTTCGGCGACGGCTTCACGTTCCCGGTCGCCACGGCCGAGCAGCCGGGTGAACCCTGCCCGGGCCAGCTGCCACACATCCGTCGCGGCCGCCTGCACCAACACCAACGCGCCGGTCGTACCCAGCTGCGCGAGCAAGCCCAGATCCACGTCATCCTCCCCAGCCACACAACGACGCATCGTGATGTACCGAGTGTGATCGGATAGGGCAACTCCCATGACCGGCATACGACAGACCGGACAGACAGCTGTCAAGGGTCAGGACGAAGTGGCTCTGGCACGGTCTTGGTGATCGCGGATCGTTGATGGTAGATCCTGCTTTGTGTCTATAGTGGAGCTTCTAGCGGTCTTCTTCCCGCACCTGGCCGGGCTGCGGATCACGAACGTGTTGGCCAAGGGCTCGACGGTGCGGGTCCATGCCGAGACCAACAGCGCCGCGGCCAGATGCCCGGCCTGCTCCAGCGTGTCGCGGCGGGTGCATAGCCGGTATGAGCGGCGGCTGCTCGACGGTGCGGTCGCGGGCCGGGAGACCGTGCTCCACCTGCGGGTACGGCGCTTCTTCTGCACCTTCGCCGGCTGCGTGCGCAGGATCTTCGCCGAGCAGGTCGACGGGCTGACCGTGCGACACGGCCGCCACAGCGCCCTGGCCCGCCGGATGCTGGAGGCCGTTGCCCTGGCGTTGGGCGGACGGGCCGGCGCCCGGCTGACCGGCCGTCTCGGGCCGCAGGTGGGCCGGATGACGTTGCTGCGCCTGGTCCGCGCCCTGCCCGAGCCGCCCACACCTGCGCCGGTCGTGTTGGGCGTCGACGACTTCGCCTGGCGCCGTGGCCACACGTACGGCACGGTGCTGGTCAACATGGCCACCCACCAGGTGATCGACGTGCTCGATGACCGGTCCGCCGACTCCCTGGCCGCCTGGCTCAACGCCCATCCCGGGATCGAGGTGATCTGCCGGGACCGGGCCGGCTGCTACGCCGAAGGCGCCGCCCGCGGCGCGCCCGCCGCCATCCAAGTGGCAGATCGCTGGCACCTGCTGCACAACCTGTCCGACGCGGTGAACAAGGCCGTCGCCCATCACCGCCGCTGCCTGCAACCCCCGCCCGAGGCACCGGCTCAGGCCAACCCCACCCCGGCCGCCGTGCCGGCGGCGCCCGACGGGCTACGGGTGCAGCGCACCCGGGCCCGGCACGCCGAGGTCCACGCCCTACGCGAGCAGGGCCTGGGCGTGTATACGATCGCCCGCCGGCTGGGGTTGGATCCCAAGACCGTGCGCCGCTACGCCGGCGCCGCCGATCCCGAGACGCTGCTCGGCCCGAACGGCACCGTCCGGGATAGCATCCTCGACCCGTTCAAGCCCTACCTGCAGCAACGCTGCGCCGAAGGAGTCCCCGGCACCAACCAGCTCCTGGCCGAAATCCGGGCGCGTGGCTACAAAGGTGGCGAGCGGACGCTGCGCCGCTACCTGATCAGCATCCGCGGCCGCAACGAACCAGCACCGGTGCCGCCACCGGCCCCGCCAACCCGGGACATCACCGGCTGGATCATGCGCCCGGTCGACAAGCTCACCGACGAACACCAAGCGGAACTGGAGCGGCTGTGCGGCCTGTGTCCCGATTTGGCCGCCATCCGTGACCTGGCCCGCGGATTCACCGACCTCGTGCGCACCCGCGGCGGCGAACGCCTGACCGCGTGGGTCGAGCAGGCCGAACAGGGCAAAATCGCCGAGATCCGCTCATTCGCCAGCGGACTGCGCAAGGACTGGGACGCGGTCAAGGCCGGCCTGAGCATGGTATGGAGCTCAGGCGCTGCCGAAGGCGCCGTGAACCGCATCAAAATGCTCAAACGGCAAATGTACGGCCGCGCAAACCACGACCTACTCCGCCGCCGCATCCTGCTCGCCGACTGAGATCGACCATTCGCGATCACCAAGACCGTGCCAGAGCCATTTTCGGCTCTGGCACAGAAACGGTGGTCGGGGTGACTGGTCTATGCGAGCAGGATTCGTTGTCGTGGGAGCGCGAAGCCGGCTCGGCCGTACATCTGCCGCTTCAGGAACTTGATCTTGGTGTTGGTCCCTTCGATCGGGCCGTTGCTGTGGGGCAGGGTC
>NZ_JBICUP010000044.1:0-50929 GCF_043198215.1 Micromonospora sp. NPDC048830 | reverse complement strand
AAGGCGCCGGCGTACACGGCTGGAAGCAGGCCCTGAACTCACTGGAAATCTTCTTCCCGGGCCGCATCCCCGTCGATGTCCGATAGTTAGACAGGGTAGGACGTTACACAGAAAATCGGACAGGCCCCGAAATACCAGAACATCTCGACGCCGGAGTGGTCTCCAGCGTCGAGATGCTTGGTTCAGTCATGTCGGGCCGTGCGGGCATACCAACCCCGACAACTGCTTAAGTGATGACGTTCATCATGTTCCAGCCGGTGCCGATCCGAATTTTGGGCCGGACCACGTTGTCCTGGGTTGCCGAACCCGTGCCTGCGTACAGCCACAACTGGCCGTCGGGCGTCCGGCCGACCAGATCCGACACGCCGTCGGCGGTGAAGTCACCCGCGGTGATCGCGTCCATCCAGTCCCAACCGGTGCCGATGCGTACCCGGTACGTCAGCACCTGATCCGTGATCGCATTGCCCGTTCCCGCATACAACCACAGGACACCATTGTGGTCTCGTGCAACCACGTCGTCCTTGCCATCGCGCGTGAAATCACCCGTGGTCAAGCCCGCCATGATGTTCCAGTCGGTGCCGATCCGAATTTTGGGCCGGACCACGTTGTCCTGGGTTGCCGAACCCGTGCCTGCGTACAGCCACAACTGGCCGTCGGGCGTCCGGCCGACCAGATCCGACACGCCGTCGGCGGTGAAGTCACCCGCGGTGATCGCGTCCATCCAGTCCCAACCGGTGCCGATGCGTACCCGGTACGTCAGCACCTGATCCGTGATCGCCTTTCCCGTGCCCGGGTACAACCACAGTTCGCCACTACCGCTGCGAGCGACGATGTCCGACTTACCGTCCCCCGTGAAGTCCCCGCTGATCACCAGGTTCAGGAAGTCCCACCCCACGCCGACCCGTACTCGATACGTCAGCACCTGATCCGTGATCGCCTGGCCCGTCCCTGGGTACAACCACAGCTCGCCACTACCACTACGAGCGATGACATCATCCTTACCGTCACCAGTGAAGTCGCCCGAAACCCCGAACAAATCGGGAGCCACCACCGAGTCCACGATCTTGTCGTACCGAACCGGCGTGTACAGGCTCGCGTAGCTGGCCGACCACCCGCGCTCGATGGTGTCCGCGCTGCCAGTCTGCTCGATGACCACGGGCGCGGTATGTGCGGCATCGGACCACCGCACGAAAAGCGCCACATGATTCTCGCTGGGGTCTCCGGTGTGCCGGAGCAGGGCGTCTCCCGGCTTCAGGTCGCTGCGTGCGATCGTGTGCGAACGCGTGTCAAGGTTGCCGGTCCAGAAGGCGCTGCCGGATCCGCCGAGACCCCAGGCCATCGCGACGAACCCTGAGCAGTCGGTGCGGTAGTCACCGTACTGGTTCCGGTAACACCGGCTCTGGCTGTAGGGGACACCGCCAACCATCAGCCAGCTGCGCGCGCGGGTGACCGCCTCGGTTCGGGTCACGGCCTTGTCGGCACCGTTGTCGTCGCAGGGCACGGGTGTCGTGCTGACCGCAGTCGACGTCGCCTCGGGTTCCAGGGCCGGGTATTCGCGCAGTGGCGGGTTGCCGGGCGCGGGCTCTCCGGTCAGCGCCGTGACGTCGGTCAATGGAGTGCCGGGCGCCGCTGAGGCTGCCACGGGCGCACCCGTCACATTGCCAGCCAAAAGCAGCGATAGAAGCAGGTTGGTGGGCAACCACCAACCTCGCCGAGCGGATTTGTGCATGATGACGCTTCCTCCCCGATTCTTGCGGCGGGCTCCGCGCTCCGCCTTACGGAGAGCTTCGATCACGTGTCTGACAGTGGACTGTAGGGGCGGTTCCCGTAGCTCGCCCGTACTAGGCTGGGGCCCTCCAGGACACGGAAGGCATCCGAGGTCAGCGATGGAAGAACGGAGAGACGAGGACCTCGGCTGGTTGCTGCGGGACGCGCGGATGCGCAAAGGCCTGACCCAGGAGGCGCTCGCCGAGCGGGCCGGAGTCAGTGTCGGCACCGTCCGGGACCTCGAGCAGGGGCGTAGCCGACGGCCACGGACGCGCTCGCTCACGGCGTTGACCGACGCCCTCGATCTGACTCGCCAGCATCGCGTCCGTCTGGAGAACCTTGTTCGGCGTGCGCCGCAGGCTCCGAGCGAGCCGACCGGCCCGGTGCGGATCTCCGTCCTCGGGCCTCTGGCCGTGACCCGCGGGGGCCAGCCGATCAACCTGGGCGCAGGACGGCACCGCATCGTGCTGGCCCGGCTCGCATTGACCCCCGGGCGGCCCGTCCGACGGGACGAGCTGATCCAACTGTTGTGGGCTGATCGACCGCCGCCGTCGGCCGCGAACGTAGTGCAGACCCATATCAGTCGACTCCGTCGGCTGCTGGAGCCGGGACAGTCCCCCCACGTACCCCCGATGCTGGCCCTGCTGTCCGCCGGCTACCTGTTGCAGACAGACGGCGATGGGCTGGACCTGGTCGCCTACCGTTCCCGGCTGCTCGAGGTGCGATCATCCACCCTTCCACCGCAGCGTGCCTTCGATCTGCTCACCGCCGCGCTCGAAATGTGGCAGGGGGACGACCCCGTCGAGGACGTGGCGGAGCTGGACGGTGACCCACTGGTCACGGCTCTGGTCGAGGAACGGGTAGAGATCGCCGTCCGGCTGGCACGACTGGGTCAAGCGGTACGGAGGCAGCAGCAGATTCTCCCGTTGCTGCGACGGCTGGCGGAGCGGCATTCGTGGCACGAGTCGCTGCACGCACAGCTGATCATGGCGCTCGCGGCGACGGGTCAACAAGCCGGTGCCCTCCAAGTGTTCGACGGCATCCGACGCAGGTTGGCCGAGCAGTTGGGTATCGATCCCGGTGCCGAGCTGCTGGAGGCGAGACAAGCCGTTCTCAGCGGGCGGTTAGAGCGGCGTGCACGGGTGGTAGCCGGGGGCGCGAGCGGGGCGCAACCCTGGCAGGCGCCAGCGCCGCCAAAGGACTTCTGCGGTCGCGCCACCGAGCTGCAACTGCTTGAACAGACGATTCGCTACTCATCGCGTGGGCCCGAAAGCGAGCAGGTGACCGTCTGCGTGGTCTCCGGCATGGCGGGCGTCGGCAAGACCAGCCTCGCCCTGAAGGCGGCCTGGGCCCTACGGCGGGAGTTCCCGGACGGCCAGCTCTACATCGACCTGCGGGGCGCCGATGACCGGCCGGTCCCGGTCGCGTATGCACTCGCCCGCCTGCTGCGAGGACTCGGCGTCGAGGGGCGCGCCGTTCCCGAGGACGATGACGAGGCCGCCGCGCTCTTTCGTACCGTCCAGAGCGGTCGGCGGATTCTCGTCGTGCTCGACAACGCGCACAGCGCGGCGCAGGTCCGCCCGCTCTTGCCCGGCCCGGGCGGCAACGCGGTTCTGGTCACCAGCCGCAACCGCTGCGACGGCTTGGACAGTGCGCTTAATCTGAACCTGCCGGTTTTCAGCGTGGGTGAGGCGCTGGACTTTCTGAAGAGCCGCATCGGGACGACCCGAGTTCAGAACGAGCGCGGGCACGCCGAGGCGCTTGCTGACGTGTGCGGCCGGTTACCCATCGCGTTGCGGGTCATCGCAAGCCGGTTGGCTGCCTGGCAGGAAGTCACGCTCGCGGGCCTCCTCGATCAGCTTGTGGACCAGTACTCCGGGACGGACCCGTTCGGCATGGATGGGGAGTCCGTGATGGCGAGCTTCGAGCTGAGCTTCCGCAGCCTGGCGCCGTTGCCAGCCGAGGTCTTCCAGTCCGCCGCGCTGATCCCAGGCGAAGTCGTCTCGGCTGCCGCAGTCGCTGCGCTACTGAGCTTTGAGGAGCGGCTCGCGCATCGTGCCTTGGACACGCTTGTCGCGGAGAACCTGTTGCAGCCAAGCGGTTCGCGGCACTACCGATATCACGATCTACTGCGCCTGTACGCGGTCCGCTTCGCCGAGACGGAGCAGATTCCGGTCGATCGCTCAGCGGCGCTGGATCGCCTGTACCGCTGGTATGTCGCCCGGGCCGCGGCAGCCATGCAACTGGTCTATGCCGACATGGTGCGGCTGCCCGTCGGCCTTGACGTGGACGGAACCCAGTTCCCGGACGTCGACGCCGCGATGACATGGCTGAACGAGGAGATCGGCAACCTGGTTGCCGTGGTCGAGGGCGCAGCGTGCGGTGAGCACCGCGCCCGATCCTGGCAACTGGCCGACCAACTCCGGGGATACTTCTTCGTTTGCGGAGACGTGGTGCCCTGGCTGGTGACCGGACGCGCCGGCCTGAGCGCCGCAGAGGCTGCCGCCGACATCCAAGCGCAGGCCGCAATGCACCAGACCATCGGGCAGGCTCACTGGGCGGCTGGCGAGCACCATCGGGCTGCGGACGCGTACCGTCGGGGCATATCCGCGGCCCGCCGGGCAGGCTGGCTTGTCGGGGAGGCATATCTTTCGCACAATCTCGGCTTGGTCCAGTCCGAGTTGGGGCGGCCGGATGAGGCACAGCAGTTGTACCAGCGGGCGCTGGACATCGGCGTTGGACCCGAGTTCGACCACATCCGCGCGGTCACTCTCAACGATCTGGCCACCTTGTGCCACGAGCGCGGCGAGCTTACCGAGGCGGTCGGTTACCTCCAAGCAGCCATGCAGATGAACGAGGGTACCGCGCGACGCGCCTCGGCCATGGCGAACCGGAGCAACCTGGGCATGATTCTGCGGCAGCTCGAGGACTTCGACGTCGCTCTCGAGCACCTCAACGCGGCGCTCGCCTACTACCGCCATACCGGATCGACCACGGCGGAGCTGTCCGTCTTGGATGAGCTCAGCCAGCTCCACGCTCAGAAGGGCGAGTGGGTGGCGGCCGTACACAGTGCGTCTGATGCCCTGCAACTCGCGCTACGGCTGCGCAATCTGCGCGCCCAAGCGGCCACGCTGAACACACTCGGATTCGCGCTGCTGGGTAGCCGGGCGGTCAGCGACGCGCAAGACCGGTTTTCCGAGTCCCTCGCAATCAGTAGCAAGAACAGCTACCGGTACTTCGAAGCGCAGGCCTGTGTGGGCATCGCCGAGACGCTCCTCCTCACCGGCGACGCCGAGAAGGCCTACCTCACTGCTGGCAGGGCGGGCGACCTTGCCGCCGGGAACACCTACCGGGCGCTGCATGGTGACGCCCTTCTATTGCAGGCGAAGGCCGCGATCGCGTTGGGCGATCTGGACAACGCCGCCAAGAGCTGTCATGTGGCCGGCGAGGTCCTGAATGCAGCCAACCTGCCCGGCCGGATTCGCGACTGCGCCGATCTTCAGGCGCGGCTCGTGGTGCTGATCTCCCAGCAAGAGCATCGCCCGCAGCCATGGGTGGTGTCGTCGCCCGACGCGGCAGTGTCCACCGCTCCGGGCTCGGTATCCGCTGCCGGACCGTCGGGCAGCCCATCGCCCCGCTGGGCCGGAACTCATCAGAATCAATGAGATCTCTTCGTTCAGCCTGCCTCGGGGCAGTTTGCCGGCCTGTACGTCCCACATTCGCCAGGGCCTTCGGGAGCCACCTCGCCAACGCCGTCTTTAGGAGACCCCTGTGCTCGTCGTTCCCCGGCGCCAGGCCGGGCTGACCGCGCTCTACCTCGGCATCTTCGCCGCGATCTCGTTCAGCGTGCCGGCGGCCGACCAGCCGCTGCGGACGTTGCTGGTCGTCGCCAGCCTGGGTGCGCTGGCCACGGCAGCCGTCGGCGGCGTCGTCGCGGCACGCAGCCGACCGGCGGCCGACGCGGTCCGGAACCCTGCGGCCGACCGCCGGTACGTGCTGATCGTGCTCGCCGAGTTCGCCGCCACCGGGCTCGGCGCGGCGCTGCTCGCGGCGGCCGGGTTCGGCGGGTACGCCCCGGTGCTGGTCTGCGCCGTGGTCGGGCTGCACCTCTTCCCGCTCACCCCGGTGCTCAAGGACCCCCGGCTACGGCTGCTCGGCGGCACGATGTGCCTGGTCGCGCTCGCCGGGCTGGTCACCGCGCTCGCCTCGGCCGTGCCGGCGGGCCTGGTCGTCGGCGTGGGCGCCGGACTGCTGCTGTGGGCGTACGCACTCTTGGCCCTGCTCCACTGAATTACGAGCCTATCAAGCGGCCAGTGGCCGTTTTGCCCGTATTCAACATGACGGCTAGTAACCCCTGACTGCGTTGCGTTTCTTGCGAATTGGAAGGATGCTGGGGCCATGACAGCCGCAGCCCGCGTCATGGATGAGCAGACGATCCTGCCCGATGCCGCCAACAGTGCGGAAGTCGTAGACCTGCTCCAGGTCCTACGCGACCGTGGTCAGCAGGTACCGGAGGCGCGAGCGCGCCTGGTGAGCGCAGACGGACTCAGTTCCAAGCCGCTGCCCGACGGCCTTCACGACATCTTGGTCAAGGCGCTCGAGGCGTTGGCCAGTGGCTACGCCGTTACTATCGCTCCGCAACACACAACGCTCACCACGCAGCAAGCCGCAGACATGCTCGGGGTGTCACGGCCCACTCTGACCAAGCTGCTGGATGACGGCAAGATACCGTACGAGCGGCCTAACAGTCACCGTCGCATCAAGCTTGCTGACGTGCTGAAGTATCAAGAGCAGCGGCGGCAAGAGCGGCGGCAGTTGCTTCAGCGTATGACGCTGGAGAGCCTCGACATGGGACTCTACGATCAGTCGGCCGATGACCTTGAGGAAGGCGGCGACAACAGAACGTGAAGCCGGAGCTTCCGCCAAGCATTACCAGCGCTTAGGCTCGATTGGTGCCGTTCTCCGCCCTGCTCGATGCGAACGTCCTGGTTCCGAACGCACTCCGTGACACTCTTTTGCGGGTCGCAGAGGCCGACTTCTACCGTCCACTCTGGAGCCAGGACGTCCTCGCAGAGACGCGGCGTACGATCCTGCGGCTACGCCCGGACATCGATCCGGGGCGGCTTGACGCCATGTTCGCATGCATGAACCAAGCCTTTGAGGATGCTCTGGTCACGGGCTACGAATCTCTCGTCGACGGCATGACGAACGATATGGGCGACCGGCATGTTCTGGCAGCCGCCGTTGCAGGTCGGGCAGACGTCATTGTGACGAACAACCTGAGGCACTTCCCGCGGGCGGCGGTAGAACCCTTCAACATCGAAGTCCTGAAGCCCGACCGCTTTCTATGCTTGCAGTACGACCTCGCCCCTACCCTGATGGTGGAGGTCGTCACGAGGCAGAGCGCCGAAACAGGCCGTTCGGCCGGGAAGCCCCAACTGGGCGTTGAGGAGCTGCTCGCATGCCTCGGCAATGGCGGCGCCCCCAGGTTCGTCAAGCACATCCAAGGTCATCTAGCAGCAACGAAGATCCGCCCGCGTTCTCCAGAGATGCCGGCATCTCGCCTGGTCAAGCCGTAGCACCCACGGTTGCTCGTTCTACCCACACCAATCGTCGGTGCTGACGCGGGCGGTCCCGTTCCGGCGGTCCAGGAGGCTCGTGCCTGGACCGCCGTCGTGTCGCAGCGGCATGGGTTCGACAGTCAGTCCCACTGGTCCTGGTTGAGGAACCGGGCGAAGGCCTGCCACGAGTTGGGCCCCATCACCCCGTCGATCGGCCCGGTGTAGCCCCAGCCGGAGCAGAGCCGCTGCCCGCCTTCCACGTGTTCGGCCCCGGTACGCCGTCGATGGGGCCCGTGTAGCCGGCGGTGATCCGCAGCCAGTTCTGCATCCGCTGGTAGAAGGCCGGACCGGGGACGCCGTCGTACTCGGTGGTCGTCTTGGGCAGGCCACCGCCCGGGTTCTGGCTGATGTAGGTCAGCGGGTTGATGCGTACCCCGCTCGGGTTGATCATGTGCCAGTGCAGGTGCGGGCCGGTGGAGCTGCCCGACCCGGGGGCGCTCACGGCACCGCCCGACCGTCCCACGATCGTCCCGGCGCCGACCGCGGTCCCGTAGGCCAGCAGGAACTGTGACAGGTGCATGTACTGGCTGCGGTACCCGTCCGCGTGGTAGATCGTGACCGTGTGCCCGCCCGTTCCGTTGTCGGGGATGTTCTGGATCGTGCCGGCGCCGCAGGCCGGCAGGGCGGTGCCGACCCCCATTCCGAAGTCGATCCCGCCGAGCGACCCGTAGTTCAGGTGGTCCTGCCAGGTCCCGGTGATCGGGTAGGCGGCGAACGGGTTGTAGATCACCGGTGCCGCGTGGGCGGTCCCGGGCAGCCCGACGACACCGCCGACGGCGAGGGCGCCGGTGGCCCACGCGGTGCCGCGCAGCAGCGTACGGCGGCTGAGTCCGGTCGGTGGTTGGCCGGTCGCGTCGCCACAGCAGGGGGGCAGGATCTCGCTCATCGTCGGCTCCTCATCCGTGCGGTGACGAGTTCATGGCGGGGTGCTGAGACTACTTGTATCGAGGCATCCAGATTAATCGCTGGATTGCTCGCCGAGGTGGCCGGCGGGCGGCCGGCTCCCGCCGGAGTCGATCGATGACCGTCTTTTGATCGCCTGAACTTTCTGGCATCATCCAGCGAAAGATCGAGGATTTCCACTGTGGAGGTTGGGATGGGTTCGCGCCTGACGAATTTCCTCGGCATCGCCGTGCTGGCGACCGCCGCGTTCCTGGTTCCGGCGTCGCCCGCCGCCGCCGCGCCGACGTTCCGGGTGCCGTTCCCGTGCAACCAGACGTGGTCCGGTCAGACCCGCGCCACCCACAGCCCGCCGTACGCGATCGACTTCAACCGGGCCGACGACCACGGCGATCCGGTCAAGGCCAGCGCCCCGGGCACCGTGGACGTGGTCGCCAACCTCGGCGACACCAGCTACGGCCGGTACGTGCGAATCAACCACGGCAACGGGTACACCACCTACTACGCCCACCTCAGCGGGTTCAACGTCTCCGTCAACCAGTCCGTCGACTACGGCACCACCATCGGCTACGTGGGCAACAGCGGCGGCTCCAGCGGCTCGCACCTGCACTACGAGCAGCGGCTGAACGGCAGCGACATCAAGGTGCGGTTCAACGGCAACCTGGCCCTCTACTGGGGGACGCAGAACTACACCCGTACCGTCGGCTGCTGATCCACCGATCGACCGTCCCGGTTCCCGAGGCGTGGGCGACGGCCCTCCGGTTGAATCCGGAGGGCCGTCGTCCTGCCCGTCGGGCAGTCGCCGGACCGTCCGGCAGCTTCCGTCCGGCGACGATCCAAAACGGCGCGACAAGCGCGGCGGTGGATCGTAGGGTGGCCGCGGTCTGTCGTACCCCTGGGGTAGGAAGGCCGGAGGGACGCCGAGCGCGGGACGGGGTGGTGAGCGTGAGCGTGGCGCGGCAGGAGCGGGCCCGGCCGCTGCCCAGGGTGCCCGCGCTGGCCGTGTTGAACTACTTCCTGGTCGGCTACCGGCGCACCTGGCGGGCGGGGGTGTTCTCGTCGTTCCTGCTGCCGGTGCTGACCATGGTCGGCTTCGGCATCGGCGTGGGGGCCTACATCCAGCAGGGCGTCGGCGGGGTGCGCTACCTGGACTGGATCGTGCCCGGCCTGATCGCCTCCACCGCGCTGCAGGTGGCGATCGGCGACTCGACCTGGCCGGTGTTCGGCAACTTCCAGTGGACCAAGATCTACCTGGCGCAGAGTTCCGCGCCGCCGCGGGTGGGCGACATCCTGGCCGGCCACCTGCTGTTCGTGCTGTTCCGGGTGCTCACCACGGTCGCCGCGTTCCTGCTGGTGACGGCGCTGTTCGGGGCCCTGCGCTCGCCGTGGGCGCTGGTCGTGCCGGTGGTGGTGGCGCTGCTCGGCCTGGCCGTCGCCGCGCCGACGTTCGCGTACACGGCGTCGGTGAGCAGCGACAGTTGGCTGGCCATGCTGTTCCGCTTCGGGGTGATCCCGATGACGCTGTTCGCCGGGGTGTTCTTCCCGGTGGAGTCGCTGCCGGGGGCGCTGCGCTGGCTGGCGTACGCGACGCCGTTGTGGCACGCCGTCGACCTGTGCCGGGCGGCCACCCTCGGGTCCGCGCCGCAGTGGTCGGTGGCCGGTCACCTGCTCTACCTGGCCGCCTGGGCGTTCGTCGGCGTGCTGCTGGCCCACCGCGCGTTCCGTCGTCGGCTCGTCGTTTAGGAGGGGTGCCTGTGGTCAGTCTCGTCCTGCCCCGGCTGGTCGACGTCTCCGCCGCGTCCCGCCGGGCGGCCTCGGTGACCGAGCGTAACGTGGCGGCGCTGAAGCGCGTCTACTGGCTGCTGCTGCTCTCCGGCTTCGTGGAGCCGGTGCTGTACCTGTTCTCCATCGGCGTCGGGGTCGGCACGCTCGTCGGCGACCTCACCCTCCCCGGCGGCCAGGTCGTGTCGTACGCGGCGTTCGTGGCCCCGGCGATGCTGGCGTCCTCGGCGATGACGGGCGCGCTGGCGGAGACCACCTTCAACTTCTTCGGCAAGATGAAGTACATGAAGCTGTACGACGGGGTGATCGCCACCCCGGTACGGCCGTTCGAGATCGCCCTCGGCGAGTTGGCCTGGGCGATGGGCCGGGGCAGCGCCTACTCCGCCGCGTTCCTGGCGGTCATGGTGGCGATGGACCTGACCACGCCGGTGCGGGCGCTGGTCGCGCTCCCGGCGGCCGTGCTGGTCGGTTTCGCCTTCGGGGCGCTGGGCATGGCGCTGGCCACGTTCCTGCGCAGTTGGCAGGATTTCGACCTGATGGGCTCGGCCCAGTTCACCCTGTTCCTGTTCTCCGGCACGTTCGTGCCGGCGACGGCGTATCCGGCCGTGCTCCGGTGGCTGGTGGAGGTGACGCCGCTGTACCGCTCGGTCCACCTGATCCGGGGCGTCGCCCTGGACGGCGGCGGCTGGTCCTGGCTGGTCGACGTGGCGTACCTGCTGCTGGCGATCGGTCTCGGGCTGCTCGTGGCGTCGCGCCGGATGGGGCGCCTGCTGTACAAGTGACTGGTTAGTGCCACCTCTCGCCGGGCATGTCCGACAGGACATCGCGACCACGAGGGAGGGGCCATGGCCTCCGACGAGACGTCCGCGCGCGGCGGGCCCGACCGGGGCGGCGAGGGCCGCGACCCGGACCGCCGGGATCCGCAGGACCGGGGCGGCGCCGGCCGCCGGCCGGTCGGCCCGGACGAGGGGCCGGAGAGCCCCGCGCACCTGTCGGGCGCCGGCTGGAAGGCGGCGCTGCGCCGCACCGGACGGGAGTTCCAGGACGACAGCCTGACCGACTGGGCGGCGGCCCTGACGTACTACGGGGTGCTGTCGATCTTCCCCGGGCTGCTGGTGCTCATCTCGATCCTGGGCCTGCTCGGCCCGAGCGCCACCGAGGGGGTCAAGAGCACCGTCAACCAGGCCGCGCCGGCGGGCAGCATCCGCCAGATCGTCATCAGCGCGATCGACCAGGCGAGTCACTCCGGCGGGCTGGCCAGCCTCGCCGCCGTGCTCGGTCTGCTCGGCGCGTTCTGGTCCGCCTCCGGGTACATCGCGGCGTTCATGCGCGCCTCCAACGTCATCTACGACGTGCCGGAGGGGCGGCCGGTGTGGAAGACGCTGCCGATCCGGCTCGGGGTGACGGCGGCCGTCGGGGTGCTGCTGCTGGTCAGCGCGGTGATCGTGGTGTTCACCGGCCGGCTGGCCCAGGAGGCGGGGGGCGCCATCGGGATCGGCTCGACCGCGGTCACGGTGTGGAACATCGTCAAGTGGCCGGTGCTGGTGGTCCTGGTGAGCCTGGTGTTCTCGATCCTCTACTGGGCCTCGCCGAACGCCCGCCACGGCGGCTTCCGCTGGGTCAGCGCCGGCGGGGTGCTGGCCGTGGTGATCTGGTTGCTGGCCTCCGGCCTGTTCGCCCTGTACGTGGCCAACTTCGCCTCCTACAACAAGACGTACGGCGCGGTGGCCGGTGTGATCATCTTCCTGGTCTGGCTGTGGTTGACCAACCTCGCGATCCTGCTCGGTGCGGAGTTCGACGCCGAGTTGGAGCGCGGCCGGGCGATCGCCGCCGGGCACCCCGCCGAGGACGAGCCGTACGTCGAGCTGCGCGACGACCGCAAGCTCAGGAAGAAGCGCGAGCGCTGACGGGCCGACCCGGCCCGGTCCCGCCCGCCGCCCCGTCTCGCTTCGCGCGAGGCGGGGCGGCTCGCGTGGCAGGCGTCCGGGGAGGCTCGTCCCGGCGTGGCCCGGCTCGCCGTCCAGCCCTCGACTTTTCTTGATCAACTCTAGGCTTTTGTTCATCCGGACAAAAGTTTGGATCAAATCGGCCGAAGCTCTGGACAGGTGAGGCGGAAGGCTCCTACTGTGTCGGACACAACACATCGCGGTTACGTCGATGTGACGCGCGACCGACTCCGATGCGGAGGTGAGTTCCGGTGCGGACCGTGGAACCCCTGCACCTGCGGCTGCTGCGGGTGCTCCGCGACGAGGGGGCGATGTCCCGCGCGGAGCTGGGGGACCGGTTGCAGATGCCGCGTCCCCGGCTGCTGGCCGAACTGGAGCGACTGGTCAGCCTCGGCTACGTCGCCGAGGCCGGCCTCGCGGCGTCCCGGGGCGGGCGCCGGTCCACCCTCGTCGAGCTGGACCCGAGCCTGCGTTTCGCGGCGGTCGACCTCGGCGCCAGCTCGATCGACGTCGAGGTGGTCAACGCGCGGCTGGAGCCGGTCGCCGCGTACGCGGAGCCGGCCGACATCCGCAACGGCCCGAAGGTGACCCTCCAGCGGGTCAACGAGCTGCTGCACAAGGCCCGCGTCGACGGGGCGTACGAGCGGCTGCACGCCGTCGGCATCGGCGTGCCCGGTCCGGTCAGCTTCCGCGACGGCGTACCGGTCTCGCCGCCGATCATGCCGGGCTGGGACCGGTTCCCCGTGCGCGAGCTGCTGACCCGCGAGCACGGCTGCCCGGCGGTGGTCGACAACGACGTGAACATCATGGCGATCGGCGAGCGGCACGGCGGCGTCGCCCACTCCGTGGACGACTTCCTCTTCGTCAAGATCGGCACCGGCATAGGGTGCGGGATCTACCTCAGCGGCGACGTCTACCGGGGCACCGACGGCTGCGCCGGGGACATCGGCCACATCCAGGTCGACTCGCACGGTCCGATGTGCTCCTGCGGCAACGTGGGCTGCCTGGAGGCGCTGTTCAGCGGCGCCGCGCTGGCGCGGGAGGCGAATGCCAACGCCCGCAGCGGGACATCCCCGGCGCTGGCCGAGCGGCTCGCCACCAAGGGCGTGGTCACCGCGCGCGACGTCGCCGAGGGCGCCGTCGAGGGCGACGTGACCTGCATCCAGCTCATCCGCGACGGTGGCCGCCGGGTCGGCGGGGTGCTGGCCGGCCTGGTCAGCTTCACCAACCCGTCCATGATCGTGATCGGCGGCGGGCTGGCCCAGCTCGGGCACATCCTGCTCGCCGAGATCCGCAGTGTGGTCTACCGCCGGTCGCTGCCGCTGGCCACCGGAAACCTGCCGGTCGTGCTGTCCGAGCTGGGCCCGCGCGCCGGGGTCGCCGGGGCGGCCGTGCTCGCCAGCGACGTGGCCTTCGCGGAGGCATCGTGAGCGCGAGGAGTGAGCCGGGTTTGCGAGCCCCGCAGTCGCGAACCGAGGAGGCATCGTGAGCGCGAGGAGTGAGCCGGGTTTGCGAGCCCCGCAGTCGCGAACCGAGGAGGCGCAGTGACGGAGAACGAGAACACCACCGCCGAGACGGCGCCCCTGGTCGAGGCGCCCGCCGACGCCGTCGCCGGCGAGGTGGTGCTGCGGCTGACCGACGTGGTGAAGACCTTCCCCGGCGTACGGGCCCTGGACGGGGTGCAGCTGGAGGTGCGGGCCGGCGAGGTGCACTGCCTGCTCGGGCAGAACGGCGCCGGCAAGTCCACCCTGATCAAGGTGCTCTCCGGGGTGCACCGCCCCGACTCCGGGCACATCGAGTGGCGCGGCCGGACCGCCGAGTTCGCCAACCCGCAGGCCGCCATGCGCGCCGGCATCGCCACGATCTACCAGGAACTCGACCTGGTGGAGGACCTGTCGGTCGCGGAGAACGCCTTCCTCGGGCACGAGCCGCGCCGGGCGGGCTTCGTCCGCCGCGGCCACATGGCCCGCCGGACCCGGGAGATCCTGCGCCGGCTCGGCCACGGCGAGATCCCGCCCGGGCGGATGGTGCGGGCGCTGCCGGCTGCCGGCAAGCAGATCGTCAGCATGGCCCGGGCGCTGTCCCACGAGGCCCGGCTGATCATCATGGACGAGCCGAGCGCGGTGCTGGCCCACGACGAGGTCGGCAACCTGTTCCGGATCATCCGCGAGCTGACCGCGCAGGGCATCGCCGTCATCTACATCTCCCACCGCATGGAGGAGATCCGCGAGATCGGCGACCGGGTGACCGTACTCAAGGACGGCCGGACCACGGCGGCGAACCTGCCGGCGCGCGACACCCCGACCCGCGACCTGGTCGCGCGGATGACGGGGCGCACCATCGAGTACGTCTTCCCGGATCGCCCGGCCGGCGACGGCGACGGCGCCGAACTGCTGCGGGTCGAGGGGCTGACCCGGGCCGGCGAGTTCGCCGACGTCTCGCTGTCCGTGCGGGCGGGTGAGATCGTCGGGATCGCCGGCCTGGTCGGCTCCGGCCGCTCCGAGCTGCTGGAGACCATCTACGGCGCCCGCCGGGCGGACGCCGGGGCGGTCACGATGAGCGGGCGCGCGCTGCGCCCGGGCAGCGTCGGCGCGGCGGTGCGGGCCGGCATGGGGATGGCCCCGGAGGAGCGCAAGAGCCAGGCGCTGCTGCTCGGCGAGCCCATCTACTGCAACGTCACCCTGGCCACCTTCGGCCGGTACGCCCGCCTCGGCTTCACCGACGCGGGCCGGGAGCGGGCCGAGGCGGGCCGGATCGCCGACTCCCTGGAGCTGCGCCCCCGCGACGTGCGCCGGCCGGTGCGCACCCTCTCCGGGGGCAACCAGCAGAAGGTGGTGGTCGGGCGCTGGCTGCTCGGCGACACCCGGCTGCTGCTGCTCGACGAGCCCACCCGGGGCGTCGACGTCGGCGCCCGCGCCGAGCTGTACCAGGTGATCCGGGAACTGGCCGCCCGGGGCGTCGGGGTGCTGCTCGTCTCCAGCGAGGTCCCCGAGGTGCTCGGCCTGGCCGACCGGGTGCTGGTGATGCGCGAGGGCCGGATGGTGCGCGAGGCGCCCGCCGGCGAACTGGACGAGAACACGGTGCTCGACCTCGTCATGGCGGGGTCACTGATGGAAGGCGCACCCGCATGACCGACCCCTCTCCCACCGCCACACCGGACCGGCCGGCGTCGATGCCGGCGCAGTCCCCGCCCGTGGAGCCGGCCGCGACCGCCGCGGCGGCCGGCAAGGGCCACGCCGCCGAGGCCCGGGGAGCCGGGCTCTCCTGGTGGCGCGGCGACAACGGCGAGGGCGCCCGGCGGAACCTCGGCCTGATCGGCGTGCTGGTGGTGCTGGTCCTGATCGGCATCGCCACCCGCCCCGACCTGTACGGCGACTCGAGCTGGGTGTGGAACAACATCCTCACCATCCTCAAGCTCGCCTCGGTGGTCGGCGTGGTCACCGTCGGCATGACCTTCGTGATCATCGGCGGCGGCATCGACCTGTCCGTGGGCGCGATCGTGGCGCTGGCCGGCGTCTGGTGCACCACGGTCGCCACCCAGAGCTACGGCGCGGGCGGCATGATCTTCAGCGCGCTCACCGTCGGCGTGGCGGTCGGCCTGGTCAACGGCCTGCTCATCTCGTACGGCCGGCTGGTGCCGTTCATCGCCACGCTGGCCATGATGGTCGCGGCCCGGGGCCTGGCCGCCGAGATCTCCGACAAGCAGACCCAGGTGTCCGACAACGCCACGATCAACGACATCGCCAGCAGCAACGTGCTCGGCATCCCGCTGCTGGTCTACATCCTCGCCGCCGTGGTGGTGGCCGGCTGGGTGCTGCTGAACCGGACGACGTTCGGCCGGCGTACCGTCGCCGTCGGCGGCAACCCGGAGGCGGCCCGGCTCGCCGGCATCAACGTCCGGCGGCACACCGTCCTGCTCTACGCGCTCTCCGGCCTCTGCTGCGGCATCGCCGCGATCATGCTGACCGCGCAGGCCACCTCCGCCCAGGCGGCGATGGCCAACCTGTACGAGCTGGACGCGATCGCCGCCGCGATCATCGGCGGGACGCTGCTCAGCGGCGGGCGGGGGACGATCGTCGGCTCCCTGCTCGGGGTCGTCATCTTCTCCACCATCACCAACCTTTTCGCCATCAACGGCCTGTCCACCGAGGCCCAGAACATGGTCAAGGGCGGAATCATCGTGGCCGCCGTCCTGGTCCAGCAGTTCACGTTCCGCAGCCTGGCCCAGTTCTTCAACCGCAACCGGTTCACCACCACCTGACCGGTCCGTACCACCACCACCCGCACCGCCAGAACCCAGAAGCAGCACCCCGGTCGCCGTCGCTCCGACGGTGGCCGGGCCCCCCACACCCTCTTTCCCCCACCATCGCGCACCAGGAGGTCGTAATGACCCAGCACAGTCGGGACCTGTCGCGCCGCCGGCTGCTGTTCGGCGGGGCCGCGCTCGGCGCCGGTGCACTGCTCACCGCGTGCACCAGCAACGAGGCGGCGCCGACCGCGGCGCAGACCAAGGCGGCCGAGACCGCCACCGGCGGCAACGCCGCGCCCGGCAAGAAGGTGACCGTCGGCTTCTCCGCCCCGGCCGCCGACCACGGCTGGATCGCCGCCATCACCAACAACGCGAAGGCGCAGGCCGGCGCGTACTCCGACGTGGAGTTCAAGTCGGTCGAGGCCGGCGCGGACGCGGCGGCCCAGCGGGCGGCGTTGTCCACCCTGCTCTCCCAGAAGCCCGACGTCATCGTGCTGCTGCCGCACGACGGCAAGGAGCTCAACGCGTTCGGCCTGGAGGCCATGAAGGCCGGCATCCCGGTGGTCAACCTGGACCGTGCGTTCCCGGACGCGCGGGCCTACCGGCTCCAGATCAAGGGCGACAACTACGGCATGGGCGTGGCCGCCGCCACCTACGTCGCCGAGCAGCTCAAGGCCAAGGGGGTCAGCAACCCGGTCATCGGCGAGATTCCCGGCATCGACTCGCTGGAGTTGACCCAGGAGCGGTCGAAGGGCTTCGCCGACACCCTCGCCTCGTACGGGCTGAAGGTGGCCAACCGGCGGCCGGCGGAGTTCACCGCCGACTCCGGCCAGCAGGCCGCCACGGGCCTGTTCCAGGCGCTGCCGAAGCTCGACGCCCTCTGGAACCACGACGACGACCAGGGCATCGGCGTGCTCGCCGCGGTCAACCAGACCGGCCGCAAGGAGTTCTTCATGGTCGGCGGCGCCGGCTCGAAGAAGGCGATGGAGGACATCCAGGCCGACAACACGGTGCTGAAGGCCACGGTCACCTACAGCCCCTCGATGGCCTCCTCCGCGATCTCGCTCGCCCGGCTCATCGGCCAGGGCAAGGGCATGTCCGACCTGGTGGAGCTCCAGGTGCCCAAGGAGATCGTGCTGGCCTCCGAGACGATCACCAAGGAGAACGCGAGCAACTACCTCAAGCTCGGGTTCTGACACACGGGGGGAGACCCACCTTGTCCACTCACGACAGGCACCTGCGGGTCGGCATGGTCGGCTACGCGTTCATGGGCGCCGCGCACTCGCAGGCGTGGCGCACCGTGAACCGGGTGTACGACCTGCCGGCGCGGGTCCGGATGGCGCTGATCTGCGGCCGGGACACCGGGAAGGTGGCCGACGCCGCCGACCGACTCGGCTGGGACGCGTACACCACAGACTGGCGGCGGCTCGTCGAGTCCGACGAGATCGACGTGGTCGACATCTGCACACCGGGGGACAGCCACGCCGAGATCGCGATTGCCGCGCTGGCCGCCGGCAAGCACGTCCTCTGCGAGAAGCCGCTGGCCAACACGGTGGCCGAGGCCCGAGCGATGGCCGCCGCCGCGGCCACCGCGCGGGAGTCCGGGGTACGGGCCATGTGCGGCTTCACCTACCGCCGGGTCCCCGCGGTCACCCTGATGCGCCAACTGGTCGCCGAGGGAAGGCTCGGCACCATCCGGCACGTCCGGGCGGCCTACCTCCAGGACTGGATCGTCGACCCGCAGTTCCCGCTGGTCTGGCGGTTGCAGAGGGACAAGGCGGGCTCCGGGGCGCTGGGGGACATCGGCGCGCACATCATCGACCTGACCCAGTACGTCACGGGTCAGCGGGTCAGCGGGGTCAGCGCGATCACCGAGACCTTCGTCAAGGAGCGCCCGCTGCCGGGCGGGTCGAGCGGCCTGAGCGCGCACGTCGACGGCCACGGCTCGGTCGACGGGCACGGGCCGGCCACCGGTCTCGTGACCGTGGACGACGCGGCGGTCTTCGTCGCCCGGCTCGATGGCGGGGCACTGGCCACGTACGAGGCGACCCGGTTCGCCACCGGGCGCAAGAACGGGCTGCGGGTGGAGATCAACGGCTCGCTCGGCACCGTGGTCTTCGACCTGGAACGCATGAACGAGCTGGAGTTCTACGACGCGACGCGGCCCGCCGCCGAGCAGGGCTTCACCCGCATCCTGGTGACCGAGGGCGAGCACCCGTACATGTCGGCCTGGTGGCCGCCGGGCCACATCATCGGCTACGAGCACACCTTCACCCACCAGGCGCGGGACTTCGTCGAGGCGATCGCCGCCGGCACCGACCCGGCGCCCTCGTTCGCCGACGGGCTCCAGGTCCAGTTGGTGCTGGACGCCGTGGCCCGCTCCGCCGAGCTGGGCTCCTCGTGGGCCGATGTCGAGCCGACGCTGGAGGCGGTGGCGGCGTGACCCGGCCGGCGGCGGCGCGGTAGGCGCCGCTGCCCGAGAGGCTTTCCGGACCGACCGGCGAGGGACCCGCCGCGGTTGCGCCCCGCGGCGGGGACGAGGTCGGCTCCGGAGGGCGTGTGGCCGGGCCCCGCCCGGCGCGCACGACAGCAGGACGGTCGTCCGGTGCGGCCGGACCGGGATTCCCCGGCCGCACCGGAGGGCCGAGCACCACCGGTCACCTGGGCTCCGGCCGGACGACCGCGCACCACCGGTCACCCGGCTCCGGCCGGACGACCGGGCACTACCGGCCCTCCGGTCGACGCCGGGCGGCCGCGCACCGAGGTTGCGGGGGAGGCAGGGACGGGACGCCGACCGCCCCTGCCTGCCAGCCCCGTCCGTCCCCGTCCTCAGGGGACTCCGTCCGGCGTCGTCGACGCCGCCTTCGGCGCCGGACGGGGTGACCGGGGGACGGGCGGGGCGCAATACCTCGGAATGCATCGACTGCGGCACGGCCGGTCCCGCCGACCAGGAAAGGAGCACCATGCGTACGGGTGTCTGGCTGGTGGGGGCGCGCGGCTCGGTCGCGACCACCAGCGTCGTCGGGGCGCTCGCCCTGCGGGCCGGGCTGACCGGCCCGACCGGCTGCGTCACCGAGCTGCCCGAGCTGCGGGGCCCCGCCCTGCCGTCCTTCGCCGATCTCGTCTTCGGCGGCCACGACCCGGTGGCCACGCCGCTGGCGAAGCGGGCCGAAGCGCTCGCCGACGCCGGGGTGCTGCCCGCCCGGCTGGTCGCCGCGCTCGGCGCGGAGCTGGCCGCCGTCGACGACGAGGTGCGCCCCGCGCCCGCCGACGGGAGCCAGGCCGACCGGGCCGCCACCACCGTCGCCGACCTCACGGCGTTTCGGGCCCGGCACCGGCTGGGCCGGGTGGTGGTGGTCAACGTCTCCGCCACCGAGCCGGTGCCCGCCCCGCACCCCGCGCACGCCGACCCGGACGCCCTCGCCGCCGCGCTCGCCGGCCCCGACGAGGTGCTGCCGTCCAGCTCGCTGTACGCGTACGCGGCGTTCGTGGCGGGCTGCCCGTACGTGGACTTCACGCCGTCCACCGGGGCCCGGCTGCCGGCGCTGGAGGCGCTGGCGGACCGCCACGGCCTGCCGTACGCGGGCCACGACGGCAAGACCGGGGAGACCCTGGTCAAGTCGGTGCTCGCCCCGATGTTCGCGATGCGCCACCTGACCGTGCGCTCCTGGTCCGGGACGAACCTGCTCGGCGGCGGCGACGGCGCGAACCTGGCCGACCCGGATGCCAACGCCGCCAAGGTGCGCAGCAAGGACCGGGTCGTCGGCGAGATCCTCGGCTACGTCCCGCAGGGCCACACCCGCATCGACTACGTCGAGGAGCTGGGCGACTTCAAGACCGCCTGGGATCTGGTCACCTTCGCCGGATTCCTCGGCACCGGGATGCGGATGGAGTTCACCTGGCACGGCTGCGACTCCGCCCTCGCGGCCCCGCTCGTGCTCGACCTGGCCCGGCTCACCGCCGCCGCGCACGCCGCCGGCCGGCGCGGGCCGCTGATCGACCTCGCGTTCTTCTTCAAGGACCCGCTCGGCGCGCCGACCCACTCGCTGGTCGAGCAGTGGGACCGGCTGACCCGCTTCACCGCAGCGCTGCACGCCGACGCGGGCGGTGCGGCATGACCACGCTCCGCGACCTGGCCGAGCTGGTCCGGGCGCCCGCCGCGCTCTCCGTACCGGGGGACGTGCTGGCCGGCGCGGCGGCGGCCGGGGCGCTCGGCCGGCGCACGCCCGGCCTGGCCGCCGCGTCGGTGCTGCTCTACTGGGGCGGGATGGCCGCCAACGACTGGGCCGACCGGCGGCTGGACGCCGTCGAGCGCCCGGAGCGGCCGATCCCCGGCGGCCGGGTCAGCCCGCCCGCCGCGTTCGGCCTCGCCGCCGGCCTCACCGCCGCCGGGGTCGCGCTGGCCACCGCCGCGGGCGGCCGGCGCGCCGCCGCCGTCGCCGTCCCCCTGGCCGCCGCCGTCTGGGGGTACGACCTCGCGGCCAAGAACACCGCCGCCGGTCCCGCCGTGATGGCGGTGTGCCGGGGGCTGGACGTGCTGCTCGGCGCGTCCGGCGGCCGGCTGTGGCGGGCCGTGCCCGCGGCGGCCACCGTCGCCGCGCACACCTGGACGGTCACCGAGCTGTCCCGCCGCGAGGTCTCCGGCGCCGACCGGCGGCTGCCGCGTACCACGCTCGCCGGGACCGCCCTGGTCGCCGCCGCCGCGGTCGGTCCCCGCCCCGCCGCCGCCCCGGTCGCCCTGACCGCCGGCTACCTGGCCCGGTACGGCGGCGCGCAGGCCCGGGTGCTCGCCGACCCGTCGGCCGGGCGGGTCCGCGCCGCCGTCGGCGCCGGCATCACCGGCCTGCCGGCGCTGCAGGGCGCGCTCACCGCCCGAGCCGGGGCCGGGCTGCTCGGCGTCGCGGTCGCCGCCGCCGCGCCGCTGGCCCGGCTGCTGGCCCGGAAGGTGGCCCCGACATGACCGCCGACCCCGCCGCGCTGGGGCTGCGCTTCGGGTACGGCACCAACGGCTTCGCCAACCACCGGCTCGACGACGCGCTCGCCGTCCTGGCCGACCTCGGCTACCGGGGCGTGGCGCTCACCCTGGACCACGACCACCTCGACCCGTTCGCCCCCGGGCTGGCCCGCCGCACCGCCGCCCTGCGGCGCCGGCTCGACGCGCTCGGCCTCGCGGTCGTCGTCGAGACCGGGGCCCGGTACCTGCTCGACCCGTGGCACAAGCACGCCCCGACGCTGCTGCACGACGATCCCGCCCGGCGGATCGAGTTCCTGCGCCGGGCCGTCTCGGTCGGCGCGGACCTCGGCGCCGAGGCGGTGTCGTTCTGGGCCGGCGTACGCCCCGCCGGGGTCGCGCCGGACGTCGCCTGGGACCGGCTGGTCGCCGGCTGCGCCGTGGTCTGCGACGCGGCCGACGCGGCGGGCGTGCCGCTCGGCTTCGAGCCGGAGCCCGGGATGCTGGTCGAGGACATCGCCGGCTGGCGGCGGCTGCGGGCCGCGCTGGGCGACCCGGCGGTCTTCGGCATCACCCTCGACATCGGGCACTGCCGTTGCCTGGAGCCCGTCGACGTGCCCGACTGCGTCTGCTCGGTCGCCGAGCACCTGGTCAACGTGCAGATCGACGACATGCGCCGGGGCGTGCACGAGCACCTGGAGTTCGGCCAGGGCGAGATCGACTTCCCGCCGGTGCTGCGGGCGCTCGCCGACGCCGGCTACCGGGGGCTGGTCGCCGTGGAGCTGCCCCGGCACTCGCACGCCGCCCCGGGCGTGGCCGCCCGGTCCCTCGACTTCCTCCGCGCCGCCGCCGCGACGGCAGCCAGAGCCGCCGCCACGGCGGAGGCCGGTCGTGTCGTTCCCGTGCCCGCGCGGGCCGGGGAGCACGGCGGCTGACCGCACCGACCCACGAAGGGAGACGGGATGACACCCGAACGACTACGCGCCGCGCTGCGGGGCGTACCCGACCCGGAGTGGCTGGACGCGGCGCGGGAGCGCGTCGCGGCCGAGCCGGCGACGATCGCGCGGTGGTTCGCCGCCGCGGCCCGCCGCTGCGGCCGGCACCCGCTGCCCGACGCGCCCGGCTGGACGGCCGACGAGGCCGCCCGGGCGCTGCTGCTGGCCGCGCTTCCCGCCGGCCACGCCGGGCACGCCGCCGACCTGTACCGGCACGGCGACGCCGCCGAGAAGCGGGCCGTGCTGCGGGCCCTGCCGCTGCTGCCGATCGGGGCGGCCGGCGTGTCGCTGCTGCACGACGCGGTCCGGACCAACGACACCCGGCTGCTCGCCGCCGCCCTCGGCCCGTACGCCCGGCACCTCGACCCGGCCGCCTGGCGGCAGGCCGTGCTCAAGTGCGTCTTCACCGGCGTCCCGCTGGCCGCCGTGCACGACCTGGACGCCCGCGCCGACGGCGAGCTGGCCGCGATGCTCGCCGGCCTGGCGGCCGAGCGGCACGCCGCCGGGCGCACGATCCCGGCCGACGCCGCCGACCTCCTCGACCGGCTCACCGCCGGCGCCGGCGACGCCGGCGACCCCGGCGACCCCGGCGGCGCCAGCGGCGTCGGCCCGGCCGCCCGCCCCGCCACCGGAAAGGCGTGACCATGCGCATCTTCGATCCGCACATCCACATGACCTCCCGCACCACGGACGACTACGAGCGGATGGCCGCCGCCGGGGTCCGGGCGATCGTCGAGCCGGCGTTCTGGCTCGGCCAGCCGCGCACCAGCCCGGCCAGCTTCGCCGACTACTTCGACTCGCTGGTCGGCTGGGAACCGTTCCGGGCCGGGCAGTTCGGCGTCCGGCACCACGCCACGATCGCGCTGAACCCGAAGGAGGCCAACGACCCCCGCTGCCGCCCGGTGCTCGACCTGCTGCCCCGGTACCTGGACAAGGACGGCGTGGTGGCGGTCGGCGAGATCGGGTACGACTCGATGACGCCGGAGGAGGACGAGGCGTTCGCCGCCCAGCTCGCCCTGGCCGTCGCGCACGACCTGCCGGCGCTGGTGCACACCCCGCACCGGGACAAGGCCCGGGGCGTCGAGCGCAGCCTGGCCGTGGTCGCCGAGTCCGGCATCGAGCCGGGGCGGGTGGTGCTCGACCACCTCAACGAGGTCACCGTGAAGCTGGTCCGGGACACCGGCTGCTGGCTGGGCTTCTCCATCTACCCCGACACCAAGATGTCCCCGCCCCGGATGGTGGAGCTGCTCAAGGCGTACGGGACCGAGCGGATGCTGGTGAACTCGGCGGCCGACTGGGGGCGCTCCGACCCGATGCTCACCCGGGCCACCGGCGAGGCGATGCTGGCCGCCGGCTTCACCAACGACGACGTCGACCGGGTGCTGTGGCGCAACCCCGTCGAGTGCTACGGCCAGTCCGGCCGGCTCGACCTGACGGGCGTGGCCGACGCGGACGGCACGGCCGGGGCGGTCGGCCGCACGTTCGAGGGCAACTCGATCCTGCGCGGCGGCAGCTGATGCGGCTGCGACACGCCGACGGCCAGACCGTCCACCTCGGCTACTGCACCAACGTCCACCCCGCCGAGGACCTCGCCGGCATCCTCGCCCAGCTGGACACGTACGCGCTGCCGGTGCGCCGGGCCCTCGGCGGTGACCTGCTCGGGCTCGGGCTGTGGCTGGCCGCCCCGGTGGCCGCCGCGCTCGCCGCCGACCCGGCGTCGCGCCGCCGGCTGCGCGCCGAGCTGACCGCGCGCGGCCTGGAGGTGGTGACGCTCAACGGCTTCCCGTACGCCGCGTTCCAGGCGCCGGTGGTCAAGCACGCCGTGTACCACCCCGACTGGACGACGCCGCAGCGGATGGCGTACACCCTGGACCTGGCCCGGGTGCTGGCCGACCTGCTGCCCGACGACGCGGCCCGCGGCTCGGTCTCCACCCTGCCGCTGGCCTGGCGCGACCCGTGGGACGCCGGCCGGGCCGACGCGGCGCGGCGGCGGCTCGACGAGCTGGCCGCCGGGCTGGCCGGCGTCGAGCGGGACACCGGCCGCCCAATCCGGGTCGGGTTCGAGCCGGAGCCGGGCTGCGTGGTGGAGAGCACCGCCCAGGCCGCCGCCCTGCTCGGCGGGGCCGACCCGGGCCGGCTCGGGATCTGCCTGGACCTGGCGCACCTGGCCTGCGCCTGGGAGAAGCCGGCCGCCGCGCTGGCCCGGCTGGCCGCCGCCGGCCTGCCGGTGGTGAAGGTGCAGGTCTCCGCCGCGATCGAGGCGCCGGCCGGGGCGACGGACGCGCTGCGCCGCTGGGTGGAGCCGCGCTTCCTGCACCAGGCCCGGGGCGCCGGCTGCGCGCACGCCGCCGACCCGGCCGCCCCGGCGCACGCCGCCGACGACCTGGACGCGGCGCTGGACGCCCGCCTGCCCGGCCCGCTGCGGGTGCACTACCACGTGCCGCTGCACGCTCCGCCCGAGCCGCCGCTGACCGCCACGCTGCCGGTGCTGCGCGCCGCGCTGGGCGCGCTGTTCGCCGGGCCGGTCGCCGGCTGCGACCACCTGGACGTCGAGACGTACACGTGGGGGGTGCTGCCGGAGGCGCGGCGGCCCCGCGACGACGCGGAGCTGGCCACCGGGATCGCGGCCGAGCTGGCCTTCGCCCGGGACGAGTTGATCACAATCGGCCTCGCGCCGGTCGGGACAGGAGTGAGCGCATGAGCCGCCGACTGGTGGTGCTGGACGTGGTCGGGCTGACCCCGCGCCTGCTGGCGCACATGCCCCGGCTGCGCGCGGTGGCCGAGGGCGGGTTCACCGCCTCCCTCGGCACGGTGCTGCCGGCGGTGACCTGCTCGGCGCAGTCGACGTTCCTCACCGGGGAGCGGCCGAGCGGGCACGGGATCGTCGGCAACGGCTGGTACTTCCGCGACCTCGGCGAGGTGCTGCTCTGGCGGCAGCACAACGCCCTGGTCGGCGGGGAGAAGCTGTGGCAGGCGGCCCGCCGGGTCGAGCCCGGCTACACGGTGGCCAACGTCTGCTGGTGGTACGCCATGGGCGCGGACGTCGACTGGACCGTCACGCCCCGCCCCGTGTACTACGCCGACGGCCGCAAGGAGCCGGACTGCTACACCGACCCGCCGGAGCTGCACGACACCCTGACCGAGCGGTTCGGCACGTTCCCGCTGTTCACGTACTGGGGGCCGGGGGCGGGACTGCCCTCGTCGGCGTGGATCTGCAAGGCCGCCGAGGCGATCCTCGCCGACCACGCCCCGGACCTCACCCTGGTCTACGTCCCGCACCTGGACTACGACCTGCAACGCTTCGGGCCGTCCTCGCCGCAGGCCGCCGCCGCGGCGGCCGAGCTGGACGGGGTGCTCGGGCCGCTGCTGGACGCCGCCCGCGCCGCCGACGTCACGGTGGTCGCGCTGTCCGAGTACGGCATCACCGACGTCTCCCGCCCGGTGGACGTCAACCGGCTGCTGCGCGCCGAGGGGCTGCTGCGGGTGCACACCCAGGACGGCATGGAGTACCTGGACCCGTGGACGTCCCGGGCGTTCGCGGTCGCCGACCACCAGGTGGCCCACGTCTACGTGCGCGACCCGGCCGACGTGCCGGCCGTGGCGAAGCTGTGCGCCGGGCTGCCCGGGGTGGCAGAGGTGCTGGACGCCGACGGCAAGGCTGCGTACGGGCTGGACCACCCGCGCTCGGGGGAACTGGTGCTGGTGGCCGAGCCGGACGCCTGGTTCACGTACTACTACTGGCTCGACGACTCCCGCGCCCCCGACTTCGCCCGCCTCGTCGAGATCCACCGCAAGCCCGGGTACGACCCGGCGGAGCTGTTCTTCGACCCGGCCGCCCCGGGCGCGGCGAAGCGGCGGGCCGCCGTCGCGCTGGCCCGCAAGAAGCTGGGCATGCGGTACCTGATGAGCGTGGTGGGGCTGGACGCGGGCGCCCGGGCGGTGCGCGGGTCGCACGGCCGGCTGCCGACCGGCCCGGCCGACGCCCCCGTGCTGCTCTGCTCCGACCCGGGCCCGGCGCGGGACGCGGTGGCCGCCACCGACGTCAAGGCGCTGCTGCTGGAGCTGGCCGGCCTGGCTTCGGCGGACGCTCGGTTGTCGACGGAGTGACCAGGGAGGACACATGACGGCGACGGTCGCACCCACCGACGCGAGCGGCCTGCGTACCCGGGTCGACGCCGAGCTGGCCGCCTTCCTCGACCGGCAGGCGCTGCAGTGGCCGGACGGGACGCCCCGGGGGGTGTTCACCGCCCTGCACCGGTTCGTCCTGGCCGGCGGCAAGCGGCTGCGCCCGCAGTTCTGCTACTGGGGCTGGCGGGGCGCCGGCGGGGAGGACGCCGGCGGGGGCGACACACCCATCGTGATCGCCTCGGCGGCGCTGGAGCTGTTCCACGCGTTCGCCCTGATCCACGACGACATCCTCGACCGCAGCGACCAGCGGCGGGGCGGGCCCACGGTGCACCGGCTCTTCGCCGACCTGCACGCCCGCTCCGCCTGGCGGGGCGACCCCGAGGCGTACGGGCGCAACACCGCGCTGCTCTGCGGGGACCTCTGCGCGGCCTGGTCGGACCAGATGTTCCACGAGTGCGGGCTGAGCCGGGACGACGTGCACCGGGGGTACGCGGTGTTCGCCACGATGCGCACGGAGGTGATCGCGGGGGAGTACCTGGACCTGGTCTCCGGGGTGGGCGACGGCTCGGTGGCCAGCGCGCTCACCGTGATCCGGCTCAAGGCCGCCCGGTACACGGTGACCCGGCCGCTGCAGATCGGCGCGGCCCTGGCCGGCGCGCCGGCCGAGCTGCTGGCGACGCTGGCCGAGTTCGGCGACCCGCTCGGGGACGCGTTCCAGCTCCGCGACGACGTGCTCGGCGTCTTCGGCGACCCGAACGTCACCGGCAAGCCCGTCCTGGACGACCTGCGCGAGGGCAAGCCGACGGTGATGATGGCGCTGGCCAGGGCGGCGGCGGACCGGGCGCAGGGCGCCCGGCTGCGGGAGCTGTTCGGCAACCCGTCCCTGGACGCCGACGGCGCGGCCGAGCTGCGCGGCATCATCGAGGCCACCGGTGCCCGGGAGGAGATCGAGCGGATGATCCGGGTACGCGCCGAGGCCGCGCTGCGGGTGCTGTCCGACGCCCCGCTCACCCCCGCGGCCCGCAGGGCGCTGGCCGACCTCGCCGCCCGCACCGTGCACCGCACGACCTGAGCCAGGACTCCGACCTCCCGCGGTCGTGCAGTTGGTGCCCCGGCAATCCGGGCGAAGGCCGCGAACCGGGGGCCGAAAGTGCAAGATCGCGGGGAGGGGGTGCGGGGCTTCCGTGCGGGGTCCGGGGCGGAATAGAGTGGGGGCGGCGACCCTGTGCGGTGGCCGGTGACCCGGCGGGAGGCGCAACCCGCTGGGTTCAGGCGCGGATGCGCCCGCCGGGGCACCGACGGTCCGCCGCGTACCGGCACCACACCCGGTCACCCTCGCCCCGGTCCCGCAGACGGAATCCCCCACCACGCACGACAGGGGAGAAGGACAATGGCGCGACCCATCACGCTCTTCACCGGCCAGTGGGCCGACCTACCGTTCGACGAGGTCTGCCGGCTCGCCGCCGAGTGGGGCTACGACGGGCTGGAGATCGCCTGCTGGGGCGACCACTTCGAGGTCGACAAGGCGCTCGCCGACGAGTCGTACGTCGACCGGAAGCGGGAGACCCTGGCGAAGCACAACCTGCAGGTCTTCGCCATCTCCAACCACCTCGTCGGCCAGGCCGTCTGCGACCACCCGATCGACGAGCGGCACCAGGACATCCTGCCGGCCCGGATCTGGGGCGACGGCGAGCCGGAGGGCGTACGCCGCCGGGCCGCCGAGGAGATCAAGGACACCGCCCGGGCCGCGGCGAGGCTCGGCGTCGACACGGTGGTCGGCTTCACCGGCTCGTCGATCTGGCACACCCTGGCGATGTTCCCGCCGGTCCCGCCGTCGATGATCGAGCGCGGCTATCAGGACTTCGCCGACCGCTGGAACCCGATCCTCGACGTGTTCGACGAGGTGGGCGTCCGCTTCGCCCACGAGGTCCACCCCAGCGAGATCGCGTACGACTACTGGACGACCAAGCGGACGCTGGAGGCGATCGGGCACCGGCCCGCGTTCGGGCTGAACTGGGACCCGTCGCACTTCGTCTGGCAGGAACTGGACCCGGTGAACTTCATCTTCGACTTCGCCGACCGGATCTACCACGTCGACTGCAAGGACGCGAAGGTGCGTACCGGCGACGGCCGGCGCGGCCGGCTTGCCTCCCACCTGCCCTGGGCCGACATGCGCCGCGGCTGGGACTTCGTCTCCACCGGCCACGGCGACGTGCCGTGGGAGGACTGCTTCCGGGCGCTCAACGCCATCGGGTACGCCGGCCCGATCTCCATCGAGTGGGAGGACGCCGGGATGGACCGCCTGGTCGGGGCGCCCGAGGCGCTGCGGTTCGTCCGGCGGCTCGCCTTCGACGCCCCGGCCGCCGCCTTCGACGCTGCGTTCAGCAGCAGCCGGGACTGAGCCCGAACGGGCGCGGGCCGGCCGAACCGTGGCCGACCCGCGCCCGGTACTCCGCCCCGGCGCGGCCCGGGCCGTCCGCGCCCCGCCCGGGGCCCGGCCCGCGGGTCAGGGGGCGCCGAAGACGTGGTCGCTGGCGAGGCGGGCCGCGCCCACCACGCCGGCCCGGTCGCCGAGGTCGGACAGGACGATCGGCAGGCTGCCGGTGGCCAGCGGGGGCGACCGGCGGTAGACGACGGACCGGATCTCGGCGAGCATCGTCGGCCCCACGCCCGGCGCCGTCCCGCCGATGATCACGATGCCCGGGTTGACGAAGTTCACCAGGCCGACCAGGACGTGGGCGACCTGGCGCGCGGCCCCGCGTACCAGGGCCTGCGCGGCCGGATCGCCCGCGGTGGTGGCGCGCGCCACGTCGGCCACGGTGAGCCCGCCGGCCTCGGCCACCCGGGCCGCGAGCGCGGGCGACCGTCCGGCCTCGGCGGCGGCCAGGGCCTCCCGGACCAGGGCGTCGTCCCCGCAGTACGCCTCCAGGCAGCCGCTCTCGCCGCACCCGCAGAGCGGGCCGTCGCCGTCGCCCTCGCCGTCGCCCTCGCCGAGGCGCAGGTGGGCGATGCCGCCGGCGCCGCTGGTGGCGCCCCGGTGCAGCGTCCCGCCGAGCACCATGCCGCAGCCGATGGCGGTGCCGAGCTTGAGGTAGAGGAAGTCGTCGAAGGCGCGGCCGGTGCCGGCGTGCTGCTCGCCCAGCGCCATCACGTTCGCGTCGTTGTCGACCAGCACCGGGCAGCCCAACTCGGCGGCGAGCACGTCGCGGACGCCGAATCCGTGCCAGCCGACGGTGCCGTTGCCGTCGAAGTCCCAGGCGAACGAGATCGAGTCGGCCGGGTCCGGGTCCTTCGATCCCTCGCTGGAGAATGCCACGGGTCGCCCTAACTTTTGCTCCAAATTGGCGAAAGTTCGACGGTCGGTGAGGCCCCGGCATCTCCTCGTCGCCACGCAGGGCCGGATCGGTGCCGGCGCGGCGACGGCGGGTCCCGGCCGGCGGGCCGATCCCGACACGGCGCCGGGCCAACCCCAGCACGGCGCCGGGCCAACCCCAGCACGGCGACGGGCCGGTCGCCCGAAGGCGGCCGGCCCGTCGCGTACGGTCGGTCAGAGCGTGCTGCTGTTGTTGTTCGGGCCGGACGGCTTGGTGCTGCCCGAGGGTGACCCGGTCGAGCTCGTGCCCGACGCGCTGCCGCCGGTCTTGCTGCCGACCGCGGCCGGCGTGCCCGCGTACGCGCTGTCGGCGGGGGTCAGGCCCTGCTTGCCGTTGGCGCCGAGCTTCTCGCCCAGCTTCGTCTGGCTCAGCTTGTCCTTGCCCTCGCTGTAGAGCCGGTTCGCCTGGGCCTGTGCGACACCCGCCGCCTCCTGGACGGTCGGGTGGTCGAGCACCTTGCGGCCCCGGACGACCAACTCCTCGTACTTCTCCCGACCGGCACGGGCGCCCAGGACGAATCCCGCAGCCAGCCCGCCTAGAAACATGATCTTTCCGCGCATGGCGGCTCCTTCCGTACCTGACGCGCCGTCGCCGCTTCCGGGGGAAGGAGCCCCGTCGGCGGCGACCCGTTCGCGCCTAAGTCCTGCGTTGGCAGCTAACTACCCATCCTGCTCCGCGCTCATGCCTGGTTGGGCCGGGATGGCGATTTGTCTGCTTTCTCGGCGTTTCGCCCCGCGTTCGCCACAGGGCCGGCCCGTCGACAACCCCCTGGCGCGAACCCCCCGGGAGTCCTGTACTCTTGTCCCGTCGCCGGGTGCCGGAGAGATCCGGAGCCGGGCGTCATGCGGTCCCCCGTAGCTCAATTGGCAGAGCAGCCGGCTGTTAACCGGCAGGTTTTTGGTTCGAGTCCAAACGGGGGAGCCACTCCCCCATCCAACGCCCGTCGGTCACACCGGCGGGCGTAGTTGCTTCCGTGGGTCTCCCTCAGCTCGTTTACCGCTCGGCCGCCACGCCCCGGGGGCGTCTCTCTACCGGAAGCGTTAACAAGAAGCCCTTCCGCACACCTCGGGCGGCTTCCAGCGGCACCATGGCCGAATGGCGACGGGACGGGGCCGGGGAGCCGCCACGCTGATCGCGGCGTTGGTCGTGGTCGCCTGGCTGGTCGTCGGCGTGGTGGCCGGGCCGTACTCCGGGCGACTGGGCGAGGTCGCCACCAACGACAACACCGCCTTCCTGCCCGCCGACGCCGAAGCGACCCGGGCGCAGGACCTCGCCGCCGGGTTCGCCGAACGGCGGACCACTCCCGCCCTGGTCGTCTACGAGCGGGCCACCGGGATCACGGAGGCGGACCGACGGCGGGTCGCCGCCGACGCCGCGCGCCTCGCCGGGGTACGGGGCGTGGTGCCGCCGATCCCGCCGCCGGTACCCAGCCGGGACGGCCAGGCGCTCCAGGTCGTCGTGCCGATCGACGACGCCGAGGGGGAACGGATCGGCCGCGTGGTCGACGAGCTGCGGGCCGTCGCCGGCGCCGACACCGGCGGCCTGGCCGTGCACGTCGCCGGCCCCGCCGGCCTGCTCGCCGACCTGATCGAGGTGTTCCGGGCCATCGACGGGCCGCTGCTGCTCGTCACCCTGCTCGTGGTGCTGGTCATCCTGCTGGTCGTCTACCGCAGCCCCGTGCTGTGGATCCTCCCGCTGCTCGCCGCCGGGATGTCGTATGCCCTGGCGGCCCTGCTCGTCTACGTCCTCGCCGACGCCGACGTCGTCACCCTGAACGGGCAGGCGCAGGGCATCCTCACCGTCCTCGTCTTCGGCGCCGGCACCGACTACGCGCTGCTGCTCATCGCCCGGTACCGGGAGGAACTGCACCGGCACCGGCGCGCCTGGGACGCGCTGCGGGCCGCATGGCGGGCCGCCGCCCCGGCGATCGTCGGCTCCGGCGGCACCGTCATCGTCAGCCTGCTCTGCCTGCTGCTGTCCAGCCTGAACTCCAACCGGGCGCTCGGCCCGGTCGCGGCCGTCGGCATCGCCGCCACGCTGCTGGTGATGCTCACCTTCCTGCCCGCGCTGCTGCTCCTCGGCGGGCGCTGGGCGTTCTGGCCCCGCCGGCCGGAGGCGGACCGGGCCGACCCCCGCGCCGAGCACGGGATCTGGAGCCGGGTGGCGGGCTTCGTCGCCCGCCGCGCCCGGCCGGTCTGGCTGGTCACCGCCGCCGCCCTGGCCGTGCTCACCGTCGGCCTGACCCAGCTGCACGTCACCACCCTGGGCCAGAGCGAGCTGTTCACCACGCGCACCGACTCCGTCGCCGGGCAGGAGGCGATCTCCCGGCACTACCCGGCCGGCGCGGGCAGCCCGGCCACCATCTTCACCAGTCAGGAGACGGCCCAGCAGGTCGCCCGGGTCGCCGAGGCGGTGCCCGGGGTGGCGTCCGTCCGGCCGGTCGCCGGGCGTGGCTCGGCCGCACCGCCCGAGGCGAACGCCCCACCCGCGGTCGTCGGCGGCCGGGTCCAGCTGGAGGCCACCCTGACCGACCGGCCCGACAGCGTCGGCGCCGAGCGGACCGTGCGGAAGCTGCGAAAGGCGGTGCACCGGGTGCCCGACTCCCAGTCGGTGGTCGGCGGCTTCACCGCGGTCAACGTCGACACCGCCGACGCGTCCGCCCGGGATCGCAACGTGATCATCCCGGTGGTGCTCGCGGTCATCGCCGTCGTGCTGGCCCTGCTGCTGCGCGCCCTGCTCGCCCCGGTGCTGCTCATCGCGACCGTGGTGCTGTCGTTCCTCGCCACGCTCGGCCTGTGCGGGCTGATCTTCCGGTACGCCCTCGACTACCCCGGCGTCGACCAGTCGTTCCCGCTGTTCGCGTTCGTCTTCCTCGTCGCCCTCGGCATCGACTACAACATCTTCCTGATGAGCCGGGTCCGGGAGGAGTCGGTCCGGCGCGGCACCCGGCCCGGGGTGCTCGCCGGCCTCACCCTCACCGGCGGCGTGATCACCTCCGCCGGCATCGTGCTCGCGGCGACGTTCTCCGCGCTCGCCGTGCTGCCGCTGGTGGTCCTCGTCGAGCTGGGCGTCGCGGTGGCCGTCGGGGTCCTGCTCGACACCGTCGTCGTCCGTTCGCTGCTGGTGCCCGCCCTGTCGTACGACATCGGGCCGCCGGTGTGGTGGCCGAGCCGGCTGGGCCGGCGGGCCCGCGCGGCGCGACGGGCGGCCCGGCATGCGCGCTGAGATCGACGTCGTGATCGTCGGCGGGCTGACGGCTTTGTCGGTCGCCTGCGGCGGGCCGGTTGGGGTGCCCGGAGGAACGGCCCGACCGGGTACGAAGGGGACGGCGTGGCGCTGCTGCGTACTGCTATCCTCGCGTAGCCATCGTGCGACGTCGAGGGTGCGCGCGGCGCTGTTTCACTCTGGCCGGTGATCCACCGGGCGGGTTACGATCCGGCGCGGCTGCGGGGCGGTAGCTCAGCCGGTTAGAGCAGGGGACTCATAATCCCTCGGTCGCGGGTTCGAGTCCCGCCCGCCCCACTTCAAGTCCTGACATCGCTGTTGACCTGCGTTTTGTGGTTCGTACGGGTAGCGGGAGCCGCTGCGGCGGTCGGGTGTGGTGGTCAGGCCACCGCCACGTTGATCGCGCGACGGGAGGCGTGAATTCCCGCACGTCCGCGCTGGATCCGCATGCCCGGGGCACCGGTTCAGCAGTTGTGGGAGTCGCCCTCACACCTTCAGGACATCCACGTCGTACAGCGCTATCGACGCGTCGCGTGAGGCCAGAGTCAGCCTTTCGGCGGTCGCCTGTGCCACCAGCATGCGGTCGAAGGGATCGCGGTGATGCGGTGGCAGGCGGCCGGCGGCGATGGCATGGGCGTGGGTTACCGGGAGTTCGCGGAAGCCCATGTCCCTTACCCGCTCGGCCAGGTCAGGGGGACCGGCGAGCTTGCCCGCGCGCTGCTTGATGGTGATCTCCCAGAGGCTGACCGGGGAGAGGAAGATGTCCGGGTCGTGGCGTAGTCGATCGAGGAACTCGTCGGCGAGAGTCGCGTCGCCCGTGATGGCCCACAGTGCGACATGAGTATCCAGTAGCAGGGTCATACGTCGATGCCGAAGTCAGCGGCGATCTCGGCGTTGGTCTGGGGTGAGTCCCAGTCGCCGGAGAGATCAGGCCACGTGCAGCACCAAAGTGCAGCAGCTGTGGAAGCTGGGGCCTTACCCAGGCCGCTGGCGGTGTGTCGGCTCCCAGGGCCGAGCGTCCGCATCTTCCGCCACTTGGCGGAGACGTAAGTCACAACGTCCTCCATATGGCGGTATGGCTTGGCCGTCCGGGCTCATAGGCTGCTTGCGTGCCGAGATGGGCGCCATTCCCCACCGTGAAGGGTCTCGAAATGTCCAGCTCTCAACTGCGCTCGACGCGGGCAATCGCTATCAGCGGCATTTTGGGACTAATGCCGGGCGTCTGCAGCACGGGGCTCGAGGACGACTCTGACACCGAGCCGGCCGCAGCTGCTGACCGCGGAAAACCTGAGTCGCTGGTCTTCGTTAGTCCGGTGCGGGATTACGCCGCCCGAAAGGCAATCGGTGACTGCATGCGAAAAGCCGCTGAGGCTCGGGGAATCGACCATACCGACATGGGTCCGAGTGGCGGAGCGGTGATCGCCACCTTCCAACTCGACCGTATCCAGCGGGCCATCGCCAATAAGCCTGACGGGTTCAAGGCCCGCTCGTGACCGCCGGCTCCGTCTCCATTGCGAATGGATGGTTGAACCAGGTGCCTTCGCTGCTGAATCCAGATGTTGCTGCCCTGCTGCGCGAGGCGGAGCAAGCGCCGATATTCGACCTCGACACAAGCGACCACAGCGTCACAAGCGACTATCACAGCGTTGTTGCGGCAGCGAGGACAAAATTCGATCCGGCGGTCGACCGGATGCGCGGCCCGTTCGACCTCGCGTCGTGGCAAGTCGATGTCCGAGACGATGCTCTCAAACTTCCCCACTCAACACCGATCCGGATCTACGAGCCGGTCGAGCTATCCAGGCCGGCGACGACGATGGTCTACTTCCACGGTGGTGGGTGGGTCCTCGGAAACCTTGACACCTTGGACCCGGAACTGCGCTGGTTCAGCCATCGCCTGGGGTGCAAGATCGTCGCCGTCGACTACCGCTTGGCGCCGGAGCACCCATACCCAGCCGCCTTCTTGGACTGCCTAGGCGTAGTCCAGAAGCTGCACGGCCTCTGGCCCGACGAACGCTTGTGTGTCAGCGGCGACAGTGCAGGAGGGAACCTCGCCGCCGCAGTGGGAATCGCGTGCCGGGACCTTGGCATCCCGCTGGTCGGCCAACTTCTTATCTATCCGGCGGTAGACCCGACGCAAGGCCATCCATCCCATGACCAGTACGCGCAGGGATATCTGCTGACTCGCGCCGACATGGCCATGTACTGGGCGTGTTACCTCCCGGACAGGCGAACGTGGGCGACCCCGACTGCGGCACCCCTCGTGGAAGCCGATCTATCCCGCGTGGCGCCAGCCGTCGTCGTCACTGCCGGTTTTGACCCGCTGAGCGACGAGGGCCATGCATACGCGGCCAGGCTGCGACTCAGCGGCGTCCGAGCGGAACATCTCCGGTCACCAGGACTTCCGCATGGGTTCATCACAATGACCGGGAGAATTCCTGTGGCCGCGGCGGCCGTGGAGCAGTTCCTGTTCCACTTTGCCGACGTCATCGACAGCGGCCCTCAAGGTTGAGCAGCACCATGCGCTGTCGATGGATCCGATCTTGCCCTTGCGGTCCCGAACGCACGACGGATGGACCGCTCCGCCTAGGCGCCAACGTTCCGTTCAGATGCCCCACTTCGGGCAGCCCCAACCGGGCCGGCATGCAGACCCCAAAGGAGCAGTGCCAGGCCGAGGCGATCCCGGCTCTCAGGAAGCCGGACGTTGAATCGCAATACCGTCGAGACCCGGCTCAATCGGTAAGCGACGGAGCTGTGGTGCATGTGCAGAGCCTTGGCCGTCTCGCGCTCAGATCCGGACACGCAGAGCGTGCGCAGCAACTGGATGTCCGCGCCGCCGTCTCGGAGAGACGCGAGCTCGGACATGGCCACAACATCGCGATTGGCAGCCACGATCCCTGGAGGCAGCTCGGAGAGAAGAAGGAAGCAGCCCAGATCCGACACACGCACTACGTTTTGTCGGACGGCGAGCGAGGCGAACCGTACGCCCTGACGAGCCGAGCGCCACGCTTTGGAGGACTCCTCAACCGGCATGGGGTCACCGATGCACGCCAGGACGTCTTTGCCAAGGATCCCGTCCCCCAGCGGCCCCGACGCGACGATGAGCGCACCGAGGGTGCTGGACAGGGCAGTGCCTGCGACGTGACGCCCTGTCGCGTGGGCCATCTCGGCACGGATATTGGTCATCGCTTGGTGCATGTCGGTACGTGCGCTCAGCGCGATCACGTCGACGAGTTGCCCGGGGGAGAAGCCGAGGAGTCGTACCGCCCTCGAACGATCCACCTCGGTCGCGTCTTCGTCCAGCAGTACCTGCACGATCGCGGGGTTGCTGAGGCCCAAGGGCGAGGGCGTCGTCGTGTGCTTGGACCGGCTCTGGCTTGCGGCGACAGTCAACGCCATTCGGTCGACGATCAGGTCGTCCCAGTCACGCTTCGCCCCCGGTCGCTCAACCCACACACGGCCGATGTCGCCGCCCTCGAGGCGTACCTCGGCGACGATCGCGTCCTCCGAGGGACCGCACGGCTCTTGGAGTTCACCGTCGGCGTCCACAGCGCACGCCGTTCCGTGGCGACCGACGATCGCCCCTGCCGTGCCCTCCGCGAGCACGGCAGTGGCCCGAACGATCGCCTCGAGATCGGCGCCGTGGACGACAAGCTGGTCGAAGAACTCGATCAGTCGGATGCCCCGCTCAGCGTCCGAGTCAAGATCCGCGACCTTGCGCAAAAGGCCCTGCACGCAGGCATGATAGGGCAGACAGCCCCGACGTGCCCACTGTTTCCTCGACATCGCGTTCAGTCGTCCCCGCGCGGCCGAGAGCCGCTCCGGGGCTGTCGCCTGGAAGTGCCCTGCGCCGGTGGAAGGAGCGCATGATGGCGCCGAAGCGGCCAATCGATGCTGAGCTTGCGGCGCTGGCCACCTTGCTCCCCGAGATCGACCTTCGCGACCCAGAAGGAGCGAGGGAGATCGAACGGACGATCATCGGCGAGCTACGCCGAAGCTCACGTGCCGACGACTACGAGCGGATCCAGCTGCGCCGCCCCGACGGCTCGGAGCTCTCGGTCGCTCTGCACCGCCCGAGCCGGCCAAAGGCAACGGGCGGCCCAATTCCGGTGCTGGTGTTCCTGCATGGTGGAGGCTTCATCATGGGTGGACTCCATACCGAGCGTGAGCGATGCGCCCAGTACGCCGAAGCAGCCAAGTGTGCAGTCGTATCGGTCGACTATCGGCTCGCCCCAGAGGCCCGATTCCCGGCGGCGCTCGAGGACTGCCTGGCAGTCCTCGACTGGCTGGGCCGTGAAGCTGACGTGCACGGGTTCGATCGGGAGCGCGTGGCAATCGGCGGCCTGAGCGCTGGGGGAGCGCTCGCTGCGGCAACCGTCCTGTGTCTGCGGGACTCCCGTGAAGGCGTGCCCCAGACCCCTGACCTGCCACTTCCCGGCGACGGAGCGTTCTCCGTTCGCCTGGTCCTGCAGATGCTCCTCTTCCCGGTGCTGGACGCATCCATGACAACCGTGTCGGCACGTGAATACACGGATACGCCGATACTCAAGGCGTCGATGTTGCCCGTCATGTGGCATCACTACCTTGGAGATCGCGGCGAGGTACCACGCTGGGCCTCGCCGTCTTCCGCTCAGAATCTGACCGGGTGTCCGCCGGCATTTATCGCGATCGCGCAGTTCGACCCACTGCGCGATGAGGGCCTTCACTTCGCGCAGCGACTGCTCTCCGCGGGGGTCCCCGTGGGCCTTCACCTCTACTCGCGCACCTATCACTCGTTCGACACATTCCACACGACGCGGATGGGGCAAGTTGCCCGGCAGCACCAAGCTGAGGTGTTGACCGCCGCCTTTCGATAGGTCGACACCCAAACCGACTCATGCCGCCGCAACCAGACAAGGGATCGGCGGACGACACGGAAACCAGGAGAAAGCAAGATGAAGAATAGCACACCACACACCGGAATCGTGGCCCTAGCTGTCGCGATGGGAGTCGCTTTGACAGCGTGTTCCACTCCAAAGAAGGAATCAAACACCCCGACGCGGACTCAAGACATCAAGACGCTTCAGTTCGTCAACCCGTTGCCGGACACCAACGTGTGGAAGCAGATCAGCGACTGCATGGGCGAGCAAGCCGAGGCGCAGGGGATCGACTACACAGAGAGCGGCCCTCCGGCGTCGAAGCCTGCCGACGCGACGGTGATGATCCAGCAAATCCAGGACGCGGTCGCCGCCGGCAGGGACGCGATCGTGACCTTTCCAGCCTCCGGCGCGTTCGGTCCGGTTCTCAAGCAGGCTCAGAACTCGGGTGCCCTCACAGCCACCTTGTATGGCGATGGCTCCCCGGAGAGCGGAGCGACCGTCAATGCAGGGGTCGATTGGGGAGTGATTGGCAAAAAATACGTCGACGCCATCGCCGCCCTTCCGGGGAAGCATGTGGTCGGCCTCGTCGCCGAGGCACCAACGGGCGTGGGTAAGTCCTGGATCGACGGAGTTAGGAAGGCTGCGGAGAACACCGATAACGTGACCGTTGTGGGTGAGGTCTACATCGGCGCCGACGCCTCGAAGGCGCTTCCTGAGGTCACGAGCCTTCTGACAGCGCATCCAGACATCGACATCGTCGCTTCGAACACCGGAATCATGACGCAGGGCGCTGTCGCCGCCATCAAGTCCAGGGGGCTTAAGGACCGCGTTCACCTGCTCGTGATCAACAACGCCAACGGCGGTCCCGAAGCGGTTCGCGACGGTTACGCCATCGGCGTGTACCTGCAGGACCTGTGCGATCTAGCCAAGCGCGCCGTCGACGGCGTCGTTCAAGCATCCCGAGGCAAGGAGGTGCCCCTTATCGAGGTCGCGGACGTCATTGCGACCAAGGACAACCTCCAGGAGTACCTGAACAAGGGTTGGAACTGATGAGCGAGCCCGTGCTGGAACTGCGCCACGTGCAGAAGTTCTTCGGGTCCGTCTCCGCGCTCGTAGACATGTCGCTGACTGCATTCCCCGGGGAAATGCATGCCATCGTCGGTGACAACGGGGCTGGAAAGTCGACCGCCATCAAGATCATTACTGGCATCCACAATGCGGACGAGGGTGAGGTTCATTTCCTTGGTGAGCCTCTTCCGCAGCGCCGATCCGCGTCACATCTGACTGATCATGGCATCGCCGTCGTGTATCAGGACCTGGCTCTTGTCGAGTGCCTCGACATCGCGACGAACCTTTCCCTCGGTCGGCTGCCAAAGCGTTTCGGTATCCTCGATCGGAAGCGAATGCGTCGAGAGGCGAGCACAGTTTTGGCGGATCTCAAGGTCCGAGTGACCGACGTTTCCACTCCCGTCGGGCTCTTGTCCGGTGGCCAACGGCAGATCATCGCCATCGCTCGGGCCGTTCGACTCGACAAGCCTCTTATGCTTCTCGACGAGCCGACTGCCGCCCTCGGTGTGCAGGAGACAGCTCACGTGGGCGAAATCATCGATGAGCTCAAGCCCAAAGGCAAGGCAATTGTGTGCGTGAGCCACGACATCGACTTCGTCTTCCAACGCGCAGACCGCATTACCGTCCTTCGGCTCGGCAGAACCGTCGGCACCCGACGGGTCACTGACACGACCCGCTCGGAAATCATCGGGATGATCACAGGCGCGATCGGTCCGGACACGGATGGAGCCCCGGCATGACCAGCGTTGCACCCACGGCCGCAGGAGACGCGCGGATGAAGGAAGCCACTCCGACTCTGCTTGGGCTACGTCGCGTATTCGCGCGGCAGGAGGTGTCGTTGCTCCTGGTCGTCCTAGCGATTGGGTTTGTGGCGTCCTTGCGATCGCCCCTTTTCTTGACGCATTCGAACATTTTGCAGGTCCTCGAAGGCAGCGTCATCTACTTCGTCATGGCGTGCGGGTCCGCCCTGCTCGTCATCGGGGGAGGGCTGGACTTTTCCGTGGGCGCCACCTTCACGCTCGGGGGACTCGTAACGGCGAAACTCCTGGCTTCTGGTGTTCCGGTACCTCTCGCCATTCTTATCGGGCTCTCCATATGTGTCGTCGTCGGCGCGGTAAACTACTGCGTCATCACTTACTGGCACGTACCGCCAATCATTGCGACTCTTGGAGTGTTCTACGTCCTGGTCGGGGTGACGACTCAACTGACGGACGGCCTCGACGTGGTCCCGCTCCCGTACGAATTCGAGCTTCTGGCCCAGAGCAGTGTCGCGGGGATCCCGAACACGGTCATCTTTGCGGTGCTCGCTGGTCTTGCCACCTGGTTTCTGCTCGAGCACACGGCCTTTGGAGTGAACATCCGCGCGCTGGGAGGCAATCGCGGTGCTGCGATCGGCAACGGTCTACCCGTTGGCCGTTTGGACTTCGCCGTCTACGCTGCTGCCGCAATCACGGCGGGGGCTGCCGGCATCTTGTATGCATCGCGGGTCGGATCCGGCCAGGTCAATGCCGGTGGCGCTACCTCAACTCTCATGGTCATCACTGCTGTGCTGATCGGCGGCGTCAGCTTGCTGGGTGGTCTGGGGAGCATCCAAGGAGTTGCGATCGGCAGCGTACTGCTGTCGCTGATCGACAATGCCCTCGTGCTCACCCGCGTTCCGCCGACATACAACAGCATCATTATCGGCGCGATTCTCGTCGGTGCAGTCGCCTTGGACCACCTCCGTCGCGTGCGGTTGTACCGGAGGCGATGACAGGTGAGGCGCCTAACAACCCAGTTTCTCGAAATTCGCAAAGGTCTCCGACTTCGAGACGCTCATCGCGACGCCAAGCTGTCGGCCAGCGAGCGGTGACGCCGGCAACGACTATCGGAGCCGGTCGCCCAAACGCGGTACCGCCGCGCGATCCGCCGGCGCGGCACCGTAGCACACCTCTCTCTCGGCGACATCCAGCTCGCCTACCGACCGAGCGGGTGGGGCCAGCCAAATCCACTCGGCTGCCAGGCGCGCCGTTCGAAATCCAATCGAGGTGCATCGATGCCAAATCACGTTGATCCGCGATGTGGGCGGCCCAGATACGACCGATCCGGGCTCTCCGTCGGGATTGTTCACTTCGGCGTTGGGAATTTCCACCGGTCGCACCAGGCCATGTTCCTGGACCGGCTGTTCGAGCGGGGCGAGAACCTCGACTGGGCGATCTGCGGCGTCGGCCTGCTGCCCGGCGACCGGCGCATGCGGGACGCCCTTGCCGGCCAGGACACGACCTACACGTTGATCGAGCGCCGGCCGGACGGGTCGAGCAGCGCCCGCACGATCGGCGCGATCGTCGAGTACCTCCTCGGACCCGACGACTCCGAGCGGGTGCTGGAACGGTTGACCGACCGGGCCACCCGGATCGTCTCGCTGACGATCACCGAGGGCGGCTACAACACCAGCGACACCACCGGCGAGTTCGACGGATCGAACCCCGCCGTGCGGCAGGACCTGCGACCCGGCGCGGCGCCGGCCACCGTCTTCGGCTACGTCGTCGAGGGCCTCGCCCGCCGTCGCGCCAGGGGCATCCCGCCCTTCACCGTCATGTCGTGTGACAACCTGTCCAGCAACGGCGACGTAGCCCGCAAGGCGTTCGTCGCCTACGCGCGGCTGCGCGACCCAGGTCTCGCCGACTGGATCGACGAGACCGTCGCCTTCCCCAACGGCATGGTCGACCGGATCACGCCGGTCACCACGGACGCCGACCGGGCGTACGTCGCCCGGGAGTTCGCCGTCGAGGACGCCTGGCCGGTGCTGTGCGAACCGTTCGTCCAGTGGGTCCTGGAGGACCACTTCACGCTGGGGCGGCCCGCCTTCGAACGCGTCGGTGTCCAGGTCGTCGCGGACGTCGCACCCTACGAACTGATGAAGCTGCGGCTACTCAACGCGAGCCATCAGGCCCTGGCGTACCCCGGCTACCTGCTCGGACACCGTCTGGCCCACGAGGCCGCCTCCGACTCCCGGCTGGTCGAGCTGCTCACCCGGTACATGGACGAGGAGGCCACCCCGACGCTGCGGCTGGTGCCGGACATCGACCTCGCCGCCTACAAGCGCTCGCTCCTCGACCGGTTCGCCAACCCGTATGTCCGCGACACCTTGGCCCGGCTGGCCACCGACGCCTCCGACCGGATCCCGAAATTTCTCCTGCCGGTCGTGCACGACCGGGCCCGGCTCGGCCAGCCGGCGCCGATGGCCGCGCTGGTCGTCGCGGGCTGGGCCGTGTTCGCCGCAGACGTCAACGAGCCCGGCGCGCCGGACCGGCAGAACGCCGCCGTCGCCGCGGCCGTGCGACGCCAGCAGGTGGACCCGATCGGGTTCCTGCGCGACACCGATCTGTTCGGCGACCTCGCCGAACGCCCGGTCTTCGCCGACGCGTTCGCCGCGAGCTACCGCGACATCCGAGCGGGCGGCATCGCCGCCGCCCTCGCGGCCCGCCTCGGCTCGTCCGCTGACGTCTCCTGACCGTCACCCGTCCTGAGAGGAATGCCATGTCCCCCGCATTACCGGACCCGTGGTCGCGTGCCGAGGCCCACTGGGTGGCCGCCGGCCCCGAGCGGGTCGAGTTCACGCCCGGGCTCGCTGTGGCACACCGGGGCGGTGGCGGCATGACGGGCCCCGTCCGGGCGTTCGTGATCGGCGAGGCGCTGATCGACGTCATCGTCCGTCCCGACGGTACCGACGAGGTCCCCGGCGGCAGCCCAGCCAACGTCGCCCGGGGCCTCGCCCGGCTCGGTGTGCCGACCGCGCTGCTCACCAGGATCGGCGACGACGACCGCGGCCGGCTCCTGCTGGCGCACCTGGCCAGCGCCGGCGTCGACGTGCTGCCCGCGAGCATCGACTGTGGACGGACCGCGACCGCGACGGCCACCGTCGACGCCGCTGGCGACGCGAGCTACGCCTTCGACATCGACTGGGACATCGACCCGGCCGCGATCCCCGACGAGGCAACCGTCGTGCACACCGGCTCCATCGCAGCCTTCCTGGAGCCGGGTGCCGGGAAGGTCCGCGCGCTGCTTCGTGACCTGCGGGGGCGGGCGACGCTGACCTTCGACCCGAACGTCCGCCCTGCGGTCCTCGGCGCCGACCCCGTCCCGGCCCGGGTGACCTTCGAGGCCGTGGCGTCGCTCGTCGACGTGGTCAAACTCAGCGCCGAGGACGCCCACTGGCTCTATCCCGGCCGCACGCTTGACGCGGTCGCCGAGCACATCGTCGACGCCGGTCCCCGGCTCGTCGCCGTGACGCGCGGCGCCGCCGGCTCCACGCTCCACGTGCCGGGGCACACCGTGCGCATCAGGGCGGCCGCGGTCAACGTGGTCGACACGGTGGGCGCCGGGGACAGCTACATGGCCGGGCTGATCCTCGGTCTGCTCGAAACTCCACCCGCCGCACTGCACCGGCTCGGCGCCCTCGCTGCGGCCGCCGCGGCCTACACCGTGTCCCACCGTGGCGCCGAGCTGCCCAGGTACCGCGACGTCGCAGCCCATACTTCGGAAGCGAGCTGATCGACCACGCAGCTGTTCGAGGGCTGGCTCGAGCCGTCTCGCCCCGTCAGGTGAACACACATTGGGCCCGGCCGCCAGCCCGGATCAGCGCCGCCGCGGACCGCGCCGAAGACCCCGCCGGCCGGATCGCGGCGGCGGCACTCGACGCGATACCCGACGGTGGCACCATCGCCGTGGACGCCGGGGCGATCACCGCACGGATGGTGGCGATGCTGCCCCACGACCGCGCCATGACCGTGGTGGTCAACTTGCCCGCCCTGATCACGCGGCTGCCCGCCCGCCGGACGATCACCGCGTTCCTTGTCGGCGGCCGACTGCGCGGCGACACGTTGACGGCCACGGACACGTGGGCCCTGCGTACCTGGGCATCGCTGTACGTCGACGTGGCCTTTGTTTGCCCCTCGGGCTGCTCCGTGCGGGGCCTCAGCGCGGCCGACCCGGCGCTGGCGGCGGCCGGCCGCGCGGTGATCGCGGCGGCGGGCCGCACCGTGGTGCTGGCCGAGCGGACCCGGATCGGCCGGAACGACCCGGCACGCTTCGCCGCGGTTCAGCGGCTGTGGGAGTCGCCCCTCACACCTTCAGGACATCCACGTCGTACAGCGCTATCGACGCGTCGCGTGAGGCCAGAGTCAACCTTTCGGCGGTCGCCTGTGCCACCAGCATGCGGTCGAAGGGATCGCGGTGATGCGGTGGCAGGCGGCCGGCGGCGATGGCGTGGGCGTGGGTCACCGGGAGTTCGCGAAAGCCCATGTCCCTTACCCGCTCGGCCAGGTCAGGGGGACCGGCGAGCTTGCCCGCGCGCTGCTTGATGGTGATCTCCCAGAGGCTGACCGGGGAGAGGAAGATGTCCGGGTCGTGGCGTAGCCGATCGAGAAACTCGTCGCCGAGAGTCGCATCGCCCGTGATGGCCCACAGCGCGACATGAGTATCCAGTAGCAGGGTCATACGTCGATGCGGAAGTCAGCGGCGATCTCGGCGTTGGTCTGGGGTGAGTCCCAGTCGCCGGAGAGATCCAACTGACCGGCGAGAGAGCCGATTGCGGTGCGGTTGGCACGCCGCACCAGCGGCACGACCTTCGCTACCGGAGTGCCTGCCCGGTCGATGATGATTTCCTCGCCGCGTTCCACCCGTTCGATGATGCGCGACAGGTGGGTCTTGGCATCATGCATGTTGTAGTGCACGGCCTCAGCCGACATGACGGAACCTCCTAGGTTAGCTAACAGCTTAGCCTGCCTAATCCGATGTCGTCACGGGTCCGTAGGCGGCCGGTCTGGTCGGGTCGTCGGGTACCGCTCGATGCCCGTGAGCTGGGCAAACTCAGTGATAGTGGGTCGCCAGCGACGTTGGCGGTGTGGTTCGCATGGTGGTACCTCCGGCATACCTCCGGCCCACAGATGATCTTATGTGCGAACCGTCCGTCGCCGTGATCAGCCGATGGCCTGTCTGTCGCAGGCGGTGACTAGGATTGCCGCATGTCTGAAGCGGTGGCCGCACTGATCGACCACTGTCCGGAGGCGGGCGAGCTGCGCCCGACCGAGCGTCATGCGTTGGCTGATGTGCACGCCGTGCTGCGGCTGTGTGACTCGGGGCGGTTGCGCTGCAGTGACAAGACCCGACGCCCGGCTGCGGCCAGTGTCGCTATGATCGCCGATGCGCTGTCGGGCGGCGACTTCTACCCGGACGAGGCGATCGCTGCGTACGCGTGGCCGCTGCTCGTGCAGGCCGGCGGCCTGGCCGATGTGGTGGGCGGGAAACTTCAGCTGACTACCCGGGGCCGGTCGGCACTTGGGAAACCGGCTGCGGAGGTCATCAGGGGCCTGTGGCGTTCCTGGGTCGGCAAGGCGGTGCTTGACGAGTTGAGCCGGGTTGAGCACATCAAGGGCCAGCGCGCCACCAACGTGCTGACCTCGGCGAAGACCCGGCGGCAGCGGGTGTCGGCGGCGCTGGCCACCTGCCGCCCCGGTGTCTGGGTCGAGGTGGATGACCTGTTCGCCTCGATGCGTGCTGCGGGCCTGTCGCCGACGGTCGCGCGTAGCGATCGGGCGCTGTGGAAGTTGTACCTGGTCGACGCTCAGTACGGCAGTCTCGGCTATGCCGGATTCGGTGAGTGGGAGATCCTGGAGGGTCGATACACCCTCGCGGTCATTTTCGAGTACGCGGCCACGTTGGGCCTTGTCGACATCGCCTATGACGAGCCGGCCGGTGCTCGCGATGACTACCACGGCAACTGGGGTGCCGAGGATCTCGATTACCTGAGCCGCTACGACGGACTGCGGGCGCTGCGACTGACCGGGCTCGGGGCGTACGCTCTCGACCTGACCGCGTCGTACCGGACGCCGGTAGACGCAGCACCCATTCGTAGCCTGAAGGTCTTGTCCAACCTGGATGTGGTCGCCACCGGTGAGCTGAGCCCGGCCGACCGCCTCGTCCTCGACGCCTATGCGAAACGGACCACCGAGCGGGTCTGGGCGCTCACCCCGGACACCGTACTCGCCGCCGTCGCCGCCGGTCGCACCGCCGAACAGCTCCGCGACTTCCTGGTTGATCGTATGGAGCAGTCGGAGTTGCCCGCCACCCTGTTGGTGTTGCTCGACGACGTGACGGCTCGCGTCGGGCGGCTACGTGACTTGGGTCAGGTGCGCCTCATCGAATGCGCCGATCCGGCACTGGCCGCACTGATCCACCACGACCGCCGGCTCCGGCCGCTCTGCACCCCGATCGGCGAACGGCACCTCGCCGTCACGGCGGAACACGAACCGGCCTTCCGCCGGGCACTACAGGCGCTGGGCTATGCCCTACCAGTCCGATAGCCCGGACTGACGAGGCGATCTCCACCGAGACGGCGTCTCGTACCCACTCATTGGCCCGACCCGCTGCTCTCGTCGTCGCGCTGTGGGCTGCCCCGTCGGCCCGGTTGGTAGCCTCTGTGGGTTTCGTATCGTCGAGCCGGGCAGAGGCCAGTGGGCAAGAACAGTCGTGAACGGCACAAGGCCAAGCGGAAGGCCGCGGAGGCGGCTCAGCGTCGAAGGGCCGCCGGGAAGTCCGGCCCCGACGACCCGCTGAGCCTGTTCGGCGTGCCACATGTTCCGTCCCAGCGTCGGATCGCCGAACAGATCATCGACCAGGCGGTCCACGCCCAGCACCGCGACGAGACCGCCGAGCTCGACCGCTGCCGCGCCCTGCTGACCACTGGCCCCGGCGGTGCTACCGGCATCCAGGTCGTCAACCGGGCCTTGTTGGCCTTCCTGCTTCGCGAGGTTGAGCACGCGTGGCAGCGCGGCTGGCAGCCGGCCGAGCTGGCACGGGTGGCCCGCCGCGAGTACACCACGCGGCACGGCCGGCTCATGGTCGACGCCATCGCGGCGCAGATGCGCAGCTATTCCACGGCGACGGTCGATCGGCGGTGGCAGTCGCAGTTGGCTGCCCTCGACGCGCAGGTGTGGTGGGAGCACGACGACCACTATGTGACCGCCTGGGGCGAACGGCAGGCCCTCGACCGCGCCGGGGTGATCGCCACCATGATCGAGGTACTTCATCTTCTCGCGACGCTGCCGGCGATCGAGCAGGTCGGCCCGATGCCGGGCACTGCCATGTCCGCCGCAGTGGTACCGCCTGACGACCTCGATCAGCGGATGATCGATCGGGTCCGGGCGTTGCTGGCCAAGGCGGAGTCCACCGATTTCCCGGAGGAGGCCGACGCCTTCACGGCGAAGGCACAGGAGTTGATGGCCCGTCATCGCATCGATCACGCCCTGCTCGTCGCTGCGTCGGGCGAACGCGACCAACCAGTGACCCGGCGGGTGAGCATCGACAATCCGTACGAGGCGCCGAAGACGCTGCTGCTGCAGGTCGTCGCGGAGGCCAACAGTTGTCGGGCGGTGTGGATGAAGCGGTTCGGCTTCACCACCATCGTCGGCTTTCCGGCCGATCTGGAGTCGACCGAACTGCTGTTCACCTCGCTGCTCGTGCAGGCGACGAGGGCGATGACGCAGGCCAAGCCGAGCATTGACAAGTACGGACGCAACACGACCCGATCGTTCCGGCAGTCATTCCTTACGGCGTACGCGTCGCGGATCGGTGAACGGCTCAGCGCCGCCACCGAGGGGGTGGACCGGGAGATGACCGCGTCGGCGGGCGCCGCCCAGCTGCTGCCTGTACTCGCTGCGCGTGACGACGCGGTGCGTGATGCCTTCGAGAGGCAGTTCCCCGACCTGACAGAGCATGCGACGGCTATCAACAACCGGGAGGGCTGGGCCTCGGGCCGGGCCGCGGCCGACCGGGCTTCACTGCACAGGCGGCAACCGGTCGCACACGAATAATCGGCTGTTGTGTCGAGCCCGTCGACCGGCCTCGGCAAGAGAGCCCTGTCAACCGACGTTGCTCGGGCACCGACGCTCGGCCGCGGCGGTGCCAGAGTCGGGGAGCCTGGGCGACAAGGGGTGGCGGGGCGGGGCCGGACAGCCATGGTCCTCCGAGGCATCGATTGCTGGCCCGGACGCTCAACGAGCGGGCAGGAGCCGGGTCGCGATAAGGATTCGGATTGACCATAATCACGACCGGTCGCTAAAGTGGTTGGCATGGAGACTATTCCGATCACGGAAGCCAAGGCCCGGATCGCCGAACTCGCCGACCGGGTCGCCCGGGAGCATGACCACTTCACGATCACCCGTAACGGCCGGGCCGACGTGATGCTGATCTCGGTGGCCGAGTACGAGTCGATGCGGGAAACGCTCGACCTGCTGTCCGACGACGAGACCCTCGCAGACCTGCGCCAGTCGCGGGAGGATTTCGCAGCCGGCGACACGTTCTCGGTGGACGAGGTTCGTGCCGAGCTGGAGCGGCGTCGAAGCAGGGCAGCCTGATGCCTCCGGGGGGCAAGCGGGTGGACGACCGCACCAACGAACCGCTCAGCCCATACACGGTGATGTTCTCCCGGCAGGCTCGCCGCAATCTGCACGAGGACCTGCCGTTGGAGGTGGCGGTTGCGGCGACGGAAACCATCCAGCGAGCGATCGCGATCAACCCGTATCGAGTGGGCAAGCCTCTCGACGAACCCTTCGACGGCTTCCATTCCGCCCGGCGCGGCACGTACCGGATCGTCTATCGGATCAACGAGGCGAAACGAGTCGTGGAGATCCACTCGATCCGCCACCGGCGTGACGCCTACGGTTCGTAGGACACCTTCCAGGTCGGGTCCGGCGATGCCGCCGCTGTGGCCGCGACGGCATGACACTCCTTGGCTGGGCCCTCAGCGAGGCGAGCTGGGCGGATTCAGTGGCAGTGGGTCGCGACTCGCGGCCGCACGGTCGTATCGCCCATGAGATTCGCGCGCTGATAGCCGCCGGCGCGTATCACCACATGAGGCGCTCGCCGCCGCCTCGTGGGCTGCCAGGTCCTACCTCGGGCTGCCGGGCTTGGTGTGGACGGAGCCCCAGCGGACGCGGTGGTGTTCGACATCGACCCACGGACCGACCCGAGCCAACTCGACAAGCCGCGAGCCGTCATCGTCCGCGGAGCGTGTGCACAAGCGACCGGATCTCCGATAACGCTGAACGAGCTGACATCCGCACCTGCCGGGATCAGCGCGCTGAGTGGCGTGGTGGTGAACCGGCCCTCGGTGTGGCCTGACCGATGATTTCTCCGCGCCGTGTTGGTCTGTACGCCGAGTACCGACTCACGGGAGGCTGACACCATGCGCAAGCTGACCTTCGGCATGAACCTGAGCCTGGACGGCTACATCGCTGCGCCCGGCGACGGCCTCGGCTGGAGTGTGCCGAGCGACGAGCTGTTCCAGTGGTGGTCCGACCGGGTGGGGGCGACAGGCACGGCGCTGTACGGGCGCAAACTGTGGGAGACGATGAGCTCCCACTGGCCGACCGCCGACCAGCAGCCGGGTGCCACACCGGCGGAGATCGAGTACGCCCGCCGCTGGCGGGACATGCCGAAGGTGATCTTCTCCTCGACGACCAGCACGGTCGACTGGAACACCCGCCTGGTCACCGGCGACGCGGTCACCGAGATTACCCGGCTCAAGGCCGAGGACGGCGGCCCCATGGACATCGGCGGCGCCACACTCGCCGCAGTGGCCATGCGGGACGGGCTGATCGACGAGTACGTGATCGTCACCCATCCGGTCCTGGTAGGTGGCGGCACGCCGTTCTTTGCGGCCCTGGACAACTGGGTGAACCTGACCCTGGTGGAGACCCGGACGTTCCCTGGCGGCGTGGTCCTGACCAGGTACGAGACCAGGCGCTGAGTACCCCAACCTCGGGTCGGCCCGGGCTTCGGGCCGCCCGAGGATCTCGTGCGCTGTGTTTCGAGGCGATTGCGATACCCGTTCCGGATCACAGACCGTGTATGGCACAAGACACGCCTTGCCGTGCGCCCGGTTGCTTGGCACTGCCGACGGCATTCGGGGCATCGGCGATGAATGCCGTTCGAGCGAGACGCAGGTGGCTGCGCGTCCTGAGGATCTGGCTCCACTCAGCCGAGGGTATCCGTAGGGCCGACCCGGGCCCGATCGCGCGACGGGAGGGGTGAATTTTCGTGCGTCCGCGCTGGATCCGCCGTGCCTGGGGCACCGGTTCAGCAGTTGTGGGGGTCGCCCCTCACACCTTCAGGACATCCACGTCGTACAGCGCTATCGACGCGTCGCGTGAGGCCAGAGTCAACCTTTCGGCGGTCGCCTGTGCCACCAGCATGCGGTCGAAGGGATCGCGGTGATGCGGTGGCAGGCGGCCGGCGGCGATGGCGTGGGCGTGGGTTACCGGGAGTTCGCGGAAGCCCATGTCCCTTACCCGCTCGGCCAGGTCAGGGGGGCCGGCGAGCTTGCCCGCGCGCTGCTTGATGGTGATCTCCCAGAGGGTGACCGGGGAGAGGAAGATGTCCGGGTCGTGGCGTAGCCGATCGAGAAACTCGTCGCCGAGAGTCGCATCGCCCGTGATGGCCCACAGCGCGACATGAGTGTCCAGCAGCAGGGTCATACGTCGATGCCGAAGTCAGCGGCGATCTCGGCGTTGGTCTGGGGTGAGTCCCAGTCGCCGGAGAGATCCAACTGACCGGCGAGAGAGCCGACTGCGGTGCGGTTGGCGCGCCGCACCAGCGGCACGACCTTCGCTACCGGAGTGCCTGCCCGGTCGATGATGACTTCCTCGCCGCGTTCCACCCGTTCGATGATGCGCGACAGGTGGGTCTTGGCATCATGCATGTTGTAGTGCACGGCGTCGGCCGACATGACGCAACCTCCTCGGTTAGCTAACAGCTTAGCCTGCCTGGTCGGATGTCGTCACGGGTCCGTAGGCGGCTGGTCGAGTCGGGGTGTCGGGCACTGCCCGAGGGCGGCGAACTGGGCAAAACGACCTGTTGAGGGCGCTTTTCCACGCTGCGGATCTGCCTTCGTGGGTCCTTCGAAACTAGGCCGTGTCTCGTCGATCTTGGGCGAGGTCGCGTAGCCAGATCTTCATCGTGGCGATGTCGACGGTGGCCCGGTACATGTAGTCGCGCTTGTCGTACCTGGTCGCGACCGCCCGGAACT